>JBKPSU010000106.1:0-10903 GCA_046735135.1 Actinomycetota bacterium | reverse complement strand
CGAGCAGGACCTCGTCACGGTCAACCTTGACGATGGTTCCCTCGACGATGTCGCCATCGTTGAAGTATTTGATGGTTTTGTCGATGGCGGCGAGAAAGTCCTCGCTCGAGCCGATGTCGTTGACGGCTACTTGCGGCGAGGCGACGGAGGGACTTGGCATGTGGTGGGTTGCTCCGGACAGGTTGGGTCGTAGGGACAGTTGTTATTGGTGTGACCCGCAGCAGAGATCGCAAAACCACAGACGGGTACCTGTCGAGGTTACTCGACTGTGTACACGCTGGACAAACTAGCTGCCGTGGCTATGCACCCCAGGCAGCTACCCTGCTCAGGTGTCCTACGCCGGTCCGCCGCCGCAGCCGCTTCAATATCTTCCGCAATACCCGCCGCTACAGAGGCGAATCCGAAAGGTCGGCGCCCCGCTGGGTGTGCTGATCACGCTTGGCACCATCGCAGGCCTGATCGTGATCACGCTGACCGCGTTCAACCCGGTCGGCACCGGCATCGGGCTCGTGCTGTCCAGCCTGGCCATGACGGTCGTCGTGCTCGCTTACCTGTGGTTGGACCGCTGGGAGCCGGAACCGCCCCGCCTGCTGATATTCGCGTTCCTGTGGGGCGCGACGGTCGCCGTGATCATCGCGTCGATACTGCAGGTCGTCACCGAGGCGGCGATCAATCCCGGCGCGTCAGACAATGTCAGCCCCCTCACCGTCGCCCTCGGCGCGCCCCTCACCGAAGAGGCCGCCAAGGGATTGTTTCTGGTGCTCATGATGACCGGCAGGCGCCGCAACGAGCTCAATTCCATGACCGACTGCCTGGTGTACGCGGGCCTGGTCGGAGCTGGTTTCGCCTGGCTGGAGGACATTCTCTACATCGGCAGCGGCGACACCGTCGGCGAATCGCTGCTGACCGCGGCGATGCGGCTGATCATGGCCCCTTTCGCACACCCTCTGTTCACCACGATGACCGGCATCGGGGTCTATTTCGCGCTGCAGCAACGGAACACCCTGGCCAAGGTCGGCTGCATCCTGCTCGGCTACATCGCGGCGGTGATCATGCACGGCTTGTGGAACGGCTCGTCACTGCTCGGGGTGGAGACCTATTTCCTTGTCTATCTGGTGTGGATGGTGCCGATCTTCGGCCTGGCGATCTGGCTAGGCGTGGCCAGCCGGAGGCGAGAGCAGAAAGTCGTCGCGGGAAAGCTGCCGGGCATGGTGACCGCGGGCCTCGTGACCGCGAACGAGGCGACCTGGCTTGATTCGCTGCGGCACCGCAAGGCCGCGATCGCCCAGGCGAATCGCGTCGGCGGGAAGCCCGCCGCGAAGTCGGTCAAGAAGTTCGCCCATCAGGTGGTGGAGTTGGCGTTCGTCCGCGACCGCATCGACCGCGGTTTCGGCGATGAGCGGGTGAACGCACTGCTGACCGAGGAGGCGTACGGCGTCTATGGCGCGCGCGCCGATGCGCCGGCACTTCAGGCGCTGGCCGGGTATCGCGCAGCCGGGCCTTAGGGTGCACCGTCTCCGCTGAGGAATGGCGCTTTCCACAGCAGCGCAAAGGTTTCCAGCAACACGAATGGAATGTGCACCACGCACGCGACGACGCATGCCATCCCCTCGCTGCCGGTCGAAACGAAAACGTCGTTGGCGATGACGATGATCAGCAGCGGCGCGAGATGGGCGACGAGAAGCGATGCATTCCACAACCTGCTGGGCCAGCGCGCCGCACCGATGAGGCACACGAGCGCAAGGACAAACATCAAGAAGTACGCCTGGAACAGTCCGACGTACCCGTACGGCTGACTGGCCAGCACGTCCAGCGGACCCCGCCCCTTCCAGCCGGCCGTGGAGCCGATCGTGGCCGCGATGGTGATGACGAACAGGCAGATCGCGTGAATGCGGGTCACGATCGTTCGCAACCGCGCTCCTGAATCGGTGGCCGTCGATGTCATGTCGACCCCCTGAGTCGCCTAGTGCGCGGCCGAATCCCAGCTGCGGCCGTAGCCGACCGAGACTTCCAGCGGCACGTCCAGCGGATAGGCGCCGCCCATCTTGTCGCGCACGAGCTTCTCGACCCGATCCCGCTCGCCCTGCGCAACCTCGATCAGCAGTTCGTCGTGAACCTGCAGCAGCATCCGCGACTTCAGCCCCGCATCCTTGAGGGCCTTGTCCACCTCGATCATCGCCACCTTGATGATGTCGGCGGCGCTGCCCTGGATCGGGGCGTTCAGCGCGGCCCGCTCGGCCGCCTCACGCACATTGCGGTTGCTGCTGTCCAGCTCCGGCAGATAGCGGCGCCTGCCGAACACCGTCGATGTGAAGCCGTCCTTGCGGGCCTGATCCACCACGTCGCGCAGGTAGTCGCGTACCCCGCCGAATCGGTCGAAGTACTGCTCCATCTGCACTTTGGCTTCCTCGGTGGAGATCTTCAGCTGCGCCGCAAGGCCGTAGGCGCTCAGCCCGTAGGCCAGCCCGTAGGACATCGCCTTGACCCGGCGCCGCAGCTCGGGCGTGACCTCGTCGATCGGCACGGAGAACGCCCGCGATGCGACGAACGAGTGCAGATCCTCGCCCGTCTTGAACGCTTCGATCAGCCCCTCGTCCTTCGACAGGTGCGCCATGATCCGCATCTCGATCTGGCTGTAGTCGGCCGTCATCAGCTCTTGGTAGCCCTTGCCGACGACGAACGCATCGCGGATCCGGCGCCCGGCGTCGGTGCGGATCGGGATGTTCTGCAAGTTCGGCTCGGTCGACGACAGCCGGCCCGTCGCGGCGATGGTCTGATTGAAAGTGGTGTGGATCCGGCCGTCGGAACCCACCGAGTTCAGCAGCCCGTCGACCGTGACTTTCAGCCGGGTGGCATCGCGGTGCCCGAGTAGATGCTGCAGGAACGGATGCCCGGTCTTGTCGTACAGCGACTGCAAGGCATCGGCGTCGGTCGTGTACCCGGTCTTGGTGCGCTTGGTCTTCGGCATCTCCAACTCGTCGAACAGCACCACCTGCAGCTGTTTGGGCGAGCCGAGGTTGATCTGCTTACCGATCACCGCATACGCCGCCTCCGCGGCGTCGCGGATCAGGCTGGCGAACTCGCTCTGCAATTCCGAGAGCTGGCCGAGGTCCACGGCGATACCGGCCGTCTCCATCTCGGCAAGCACCCGCTGCACCGGCAGCTCCATATCGCCGAGCAATGCCGACGACTCGATGCGTGCCAGCTCCTCGTCGAGCGCATCGGCGAGATCCATCACCGCGCTGGCCCGCAGAATCGACGTCTGCACCGCCTGGTCGTCGACGCCTTCACTGTCATCCAGCAGCGAAAGCTGTTGCTGCTCAGGGTTATCCGCACGCAGCTCACGCTTCAGGTACCGCAGCGACAGATCGTCGAGTGCGAAGCTGCGCTGACCCGGCCGGACGAGGTAGGCCGACAGCGCGGTGTCCGACGTGACACCGCGCAGCGTCCAGCCGCGCCCCTGCAGATCGTGCATCGCCAGCTTCGCCTCGTGCAGCGCCTTGTGCGCGTCGGCGTCGGACAGCCACGACGCGAGCGCCTTTTCGTCCTCGGGATGCAGGGTGGTGGTGTCGACGTACCTGCCGTCACCGTCACCGGCCACGATCGCCAGCGCGGTGGCGTCCGCATCGAACGCCAGATGCGTGCCGATCACGGCCAGCCCCGAGCGCTTGCCCGTGGTGTGCTCCGTCAGCCAGCCGGCCAGTTCGCCCGACTCGAGCGCGCCGCCCCGCACGTCGAAGCCCTGATCTACCTCGGGGTCCGCCGATGCCAGTGTCTCGAAGAGGCGCTCGCGCAGGACCCGGAACTCCAGGTCGTCGAACAGCCGGTGGATCTGGTCGCGGTTCCACGGCTGCATGCGCAGCGTGTCGGGGGTCTGCGCCAGCGGGACATCCTTGACGAGGTCGGTGAGCTCGCGGTTGAGCACGACGCTCGACAGGTTCGCGCGCAGCGCGTCGCCGACCTTGCCTTTCACCGTGTCGACCTGGTCGACGAGGGCCTGCAGCGAACCGTACTCGGCGATCCACTTCGTCGCCGTCTTCTCCCCCACGCCAGGGATGCCGGGCAGGTTGTCGCTCGGATCGCCGCGCAGCGCCGCGAAGTCCGGATACTGCTGCGGGGTGAGCCCGTATTTCTCGACAACGGCACCGGGCGTGAAGCGGGTCAGCTCGCTGACACCCTTGCGCGGATAGAGCACGGTGACGTCGTCACTGACCAACTGCAGCGAGTCGCGGTCGCCGGTAACCACCAGCACGCGGTAGCCCTCGTCCTCGGCCTGGGTGGCCAGCGTCGCGATGACGTCGTCGGCCTCGAAGCCCGGTTCGGCCAGCACCGTGATGCCAAGGGCGCCGAGCACTTCCTTGGTGATGTCGATCTGGCCGCGGAAATCGTCGGGCGTGGACGACCGGCCCGCCTTGTACTCGGGGTATTTATCCAGCCGGAAAGTCTGCCGCGACACGTCGAACGCCGCCCCGATGTGGCTGGGCTGCTCGTCGCGCAGCAGGTTGATCAGCATCGCGGTGAAGCCGTAGACCGCGTTGGTGGTCAGGCCGCCCTGAGTTTTGAAGTTCTCGGCAGGCAATGCGTAGAACGCCCGGAACGCCAGCGAATTGCCGTCCAGCAGCATCAATGTCGGCTTTTCATCCTCAGCGGTCTTAGCGGGACTCACGGACCCAACTCTAGGCATCCGCTCCGACAGGCAAGAACACCCCGAGCGCTTTACTTTTTATAGCGCGCAGGGATACCCTGTCCGGTGCTACGAAAAACGTAGCACAGCCGAATGTGACCACGCCAAAAGGACAAACCATGACCGCAAAAACCGAAACTGCCCCGCCCACAGGCGAAGTGGATGCCGACAAGCTGATGGCGTTCGTCGTCGGGGCCGTCGGCGAAGTCGGTGCGGCCCTCAACGGCGCCCTCGTCGTGATGGGCGAACGTCTGGGCTACTACCGAGCCCTTCATCGGCACGGCCCGAGTACCCCAGAGGAGCTTGCCGAGCGCACGGGCACCGGCGTGCACTACGCACGCGAGTGGCTCAATGCCCAGGCCGCGGGTGCGTTCGTCAACTATGACCCGAACACCCGACGCTTCGACCTGCCACTGGAGCACGCGGTGGCCTTGACCGACGACAGCAGCCCGGCATTCGTCGGTGGCTTGTTCCAACTGGCGCACGGGACGGTCTGCGACGCCGCGACTGTGTTCGAGGCAGCCACATCCGGGCACGGCTTCGGGTGGGGTGAGCACAACTCCGATGTGCACGTCGGATGCGAACGGTTCTTCCAGCCGACGTACGCTGCCAATCTCGTCACCGGCTGGCTGCCCGCGCTCGACGGTGTGGTGGACAAGCTCACCGCAGGCGCCGTCGTTGCCCACGTGGGCTGTGGACACGGCGCGTCGACGCTGCTGATGGCGGAAGCCTTCCCGCAGCCGACATTTCGCGGTACGGATGCCCACGGCGGCTCGATCGACACCGCACGCGTGCGCGCTGCGCAATCGGCGGCACGGTCACGAACGACATTCGAGGCGGCCGACGCGGACGCGTTCACCGGAGGCCCCTATGACTTCGTGACGATGTTCGACTGCCTGCTGCCCGATATAGGTGATCCAGTCGGTGCCGCGAAGCACATTCGGGACGTCATCGCGGCCGACGGCACATGGATGATGTCGAGCAGGCGGGGTTCACTCGCTTCCGGCTGGCGGCCCAGACGCCGTTCAACAACATTTTCGAGGTGCGGCCGTGACAGGTCGCGTGCGGCTGTCAGCTGTCCACGTGTCGTGCCCAGGTGTCGGCCCAGGCCTGCAGTGGTTCGAGCGCGGCCATCAGCGATCGCCCGTGCGCGGTCAACTGGTAGCCGCCGTCGGAGTGGTCGACGACCTCCATCGTTCGCAACTCCTTCAAGCGGGTGTTGAGCGAGCCCGGGTTCATCTCCGCGGCCGCCTGCAGGGCACGGAACGTCAACGGCTCAGCGCGCAACTCCCACAGGACGCGTAGTGCGCCTCGGCGGCCGAGGACGTCGAGGGCGACCATGATCGGCCGCCCCGACGTCGACCCCCGGGCCGGCGCACCTTTACGAGGCATTGTCATGCTTCATATTTTGTAGCATCACCATGGAAAGCACCAGCCTGAACACACATCGAATCGGCGACGTGGACATAACGGTCACCGATCCGAGGGATCCAGATGCCCGCCGAGACTCAGTAGCCGCCGGGCCCGCTCCACCAGAACACGCGCTGCCGGGCTGATCGGGCCCGCCGACCGCCATGCCAACACCAGCCGTCCCCGGATCTCCGGCACGATGGCCACAGCGTGCAACCCATCGCGGCTGCGTGGCACCGACGCAGGAACGATCGCGACGCCCAGCCCACGCTCGGCCAGATCGGCCAGCGCCAGCGGTGTGCTGGCCTCGAAGGCGATCCGTGGTGTGACACCCGCCCTCGCACACGCACTGTCGAACTGGTAGCGGATGCCCGCTCCGACCGGCAATGCGATGAGCGTTCTGTCGCGCAGATCGGTCAACCGGATCTTCGTCCGCTTGGCGAGGGCGTCGGAGGGGCTGACCACGGCTTGGATCGCTTCGTCGGTGACGACCTCCACCTCGAGTCCGTCGGGTGTTTCGTCAGGCCCGACGGACACGATCGCCATGTCGAGCTGTCCGGTGCGGAGGCCCTCGATGAGATTGTCGGAACTATCTGTGCCGAGGGTGATTTCGACGTTCGGGTGGTCGGCGTGAAAGTCGGCGAGCAGTCGCGGGATGTCGACACTGTGCGAGGAGACGGTGCCGATGGTGACCGCGCCACGGACCATCTGGGTCACTTCGTCGACGGCAATGTGCATGTCTGCGACGGCACCCAGCGCCGCCCTCGCGTACGGCAGCACCGCCTCCCCCGCCGCGGTCAATCGCACCACCCGCCGAGACCGGTCCAGCAACGGCTGGCCCAAGTCGCGTTCCAGCCGCTGGATCTGCGCACTGACCGCGGGTTGCGCCACGTGGACCCGCTCGGCCGCCCTGGTGAAGTTGGCCTCCTCGACCACCGCGACGAAATACTCCAGCTGACGGAGTTCCATAAGCAAAGATTATAGTTCGTCGAATAACTCGATATTGGACTTATAGAAGATACAGGCCGACGCTGGGGTCATGGCTGGAAAAGTTCTCATTGCAGGGGCGGGCATCGGCGGCCTGACCGCCGCTATCGCGCTGCATGCCCGCGACATCAGGGCAACCGTCGTCGAACGCACCGACCTTCGCCCGCTGGGCGTCGGCATCAATCTGCTGCCGCATGCCGTGCGCGAGCTCTACGAGTTGGGACTGGGCGACGATTTGGCGCGGATCACTGTGGCGCCCGTGGCGATCACCTACTACGACACCGAGGGCACTCTTCTGTTCCGCGAACCGCGCGGCATCGATGGCGGCTACGGCTATCCTCAGTACTCGGTGCACCGTGGACAGCTCCAGAAGCTACTGCTAGCGGCGGTTCGGGACCGACTCGGCGCCAATGCAATTCACGCAGATGCCGAATTGACGGGCTTCAACGAAGCGAACGGTCGTGTGCAGGTGCAGACCTCGGCGGCCGAGTTTGGGACCGACGCGTTGATCGGCGCAGACGGTATTCATTCGGCCGTTCGGCGGCAACTGCATCCAGAGCCGGACCCGCTCCTGTGGTCGGGCCTGCGGATGTTCCGCGGGGCAACCGAGGGCGAGCCGTTCCTCGATGGCGCAACGATGGCAATCGTCAAGGGGGCGAACGGGGTAGACCTCGTCGTGTACCCGATCGGTGGCGGACTCATCAACTGGGTGGTGATGCTGCCCGAGGCGGAGCCGGGTCCGCTGCCCGGCGATGCCAAGTGGAATCAGCCCGGCGATCGTGCCGAGGTGCTTCGACACCTGGAGAAGTGGAAGCTGGGCTGGCTGGACGCGGCGGATCTGGTGCGCAGGACCGATCCGGTACTCGAGTATCCGATGGTCGACCGCGACGTGTTGCCGCGGTGGGGACGCGGACGAGTGACCCTGCTCGGCGATGCCGCTCACCCGATGTATCCCGTTGGCGCCAATGGCGGTTCGCAGGCCATCGTCGACGCCGCGGTGCTCGCCGAGGAGCTCTCGCGCGACTTCGAGCACGGGCTCGCCCGGTACGAGGAACGGCGTCGACCTGAGACGGCCGAGGTCGTCGAGGCCAACCGCGAGATGCACCAGACCGGAGCGACCCAGCGCCCGGATGAGTTGGCCCGCGTCACCACCAAGTACCGCGACGACACCAAGGCGGACGGGAGCAGAGCGTGACCACCTACGTGCTGATCCCCGGCGCCTGCCACGGCGCCTGGTGCTTCGACGACCTCGCCGACGAGCTACGTTCGCGGGGCCATCGAGTGCTCGCTCTCACGCTGACGGGTATCGCCGAACGTTCACACCTGTTGCATGCCGGCGTGAACCTGCAGACCCACATCGTCGACGTGGTCGCCGAATTGGAGGCACACGATGTCAACGATGCGGTTCTGGTCGGCCACAGCTACGGGGGCATGGTCATCACCGGTGTCGCCGACCGCGTCCCCGCACGGGTCGATGCGCTGGTCTACATCGACGCGCTCGTCCCCCGCGACGGCGAATCGTGTTGGCAGCTCGTCAACGACGAGGAGCGCCGGTGGTATCTCGACGTCGACGACACCGGATACGGCGTGCCACCGATGGCGTTCTTCGATTCACGTGCAACGGCCCATCCCCTGGCCTCGTTCCTGCAGCGGATCAACCTGACGGGCGATGTGAACAGGTTCCGGCGTCGCGATTTCGTCTATGCGCTGAAATGGCCGGGCGATTCACCGCTGATGCCGTCGTACGAACGGGTCAAGGACGACCCGAACTGGAACGTCCATGAACTCGACGGCGCCCACAACCTGATGCGAGACAACCCGGACGACCTGGTGCGCATCCTGTTGGAGGCCGGTAACGGTTGACTGGCAGTCCTACCGATTGCACACTTTGCACCGAGTGAAACTGGAACACGTTTCAGTTTTGCGGCCGGACTCGGTACGCTGACCGCGTGTCAGCTTCTACGCAACCTGCCGTCGACGGCTGGTTCGCCACCGACGGTTCCGGGCAGGCCTATCTGATCGGTGGCAAGTGCCACCAGTGCGGCACCTACGTCTTCCCGCCGCGCGCGAACAACTGCCCCAACCCGGCGTGTGACGGCGACGACCTGGCTCAGGTGCCGCTGTCCCGGCGGGGCACGCTGTGGAGCTACACCGAGAACCGATACGCGCCCCCGCCGCCGTACCCGGCTCCGGATCCGTTCGAGCCGTTCGCAGTTGCCGCGGTGCAACTCGCGGACGAAGGTCTGATCGTCCTGGGGAAGGTCGTCGATGGCACGCTGGCGGCGGATCTCAAGGTCGGCATGGAGATGGAGCTGACGACCATGCCGCTGTTCACCGACGACGACGGAGTCGAGCGCATCGTCTACGCCTGGAGGATCGCATGAGCCCCGAACCCGTATACATCCTCGGCGCGGGCATGCACCCGTGGGGCAAATGGGGCCGCGACTTCACCGAGTACGGCGTCGTCGCCGCCAGGGCGGCACTCGCGGAGGCGGGCCTGGACTGGCGTCAGATCCAGCTCGTCGCAGG
The DNA here is from genome assembly GCA_046735135.1 of Actinomycetota bacterium. GTDB lineage: Bacteria > Actinomycetota > Actinomycetes > Mycobacteriales > Mycobacteriaceae > Mycobacterium. The sequence continues at coordinate 1,293 of JBKPSU010000106.1, read as the reverse complement.
TGCCGACACCATCCGAAACGGCTATCCCGGGTTCGTCGCGGGCGCGACGTTCGCGCAGAAGCTCGGCTGGAACGGCATGCCCGTCACGTCGAGCTACGCCGCATGCGCCAGCGGCTCGCAGGCGCTGCAGAGCGCGCGTGCGCAGATCCTCGCGGGATTCTGCGACGTGGCGCTGGTGATCGGTGCCGACACCACGCCGAAGGGCTTCTTCGCGCCGGTGGGCGGCGAGCGGAAGAACGACCCCGACTGGCAGCGCTTCCACCTGATCGGTGCGACGAACACGGTGTACTTCGCTCTGCTGGCGCGGCGGCGGATGGACCTGTATGGGGCGACGCTTGAAGACTTCGCCCAGGTGAAGGTGAAGAACGCCAAGCACGGGCTGGCCAACCCGAACGCCCGGTACCGCAAGGAGAGCTCGGTCGAGGACGTTCTGGCCAGCCCGGTCGTCTCGGATCCGCTTCGGCTGCTGGATATTTGCGCGACGTCCGATGGGGCGGCCGCGCTGATCGTTTCGAGCAAGTCGTTCGCCGAGAAGCACCTGGGCTCCGTCGATGGCGTGCCGTCGGTGCGGGCCGTCAGCCTGCAGACGCCGCAGTACCCGCAGCACCTGCCCGAATTACCGGACATCGCAACGGATTCCACGGCCGCGGTGGCCGCACCCGAGCGGGTGTTCAAGGACCAGATCCTCGATGCGGCCTATGCCGAGGCGGGCGTCGGCCCCGGGGATCTCAGCCTGGCAGAGGTATACGACCTTTCGACCGCGCTGGAACTCGACTGGTACGAGCATCTCGGCCTGTGCGGCACGGGCGATGCCGAGTCGCTGCTGCGCAGCGGTGCCACCACCGTCGGCGGCCGGATTCCAGTCAACCCGTCGGGCGGGCTGGCCTGCTTCGGCGAGGCGATCCCGGCCCAGGCCATCGCGCAGGTCTGCGAGCTGACCTGGCAGTTGAAGGGCCAGGCCATCGGCCGCCAGGTCGAGGGCGCCAAGGTCGGCGTCACGGCCAACCAGGGCCTGTTCGGACACGGCTCCTCGGTGGTCGTCGCCCGTTGACCTGGAAGGCTGACTTACTCGAAAATTCGCCCCACCCTGAAATCAAGGGTCAAGCCCAAGATGCGCACGCTACCCGAACTAAATGTATTGGCTTTTTCCGCCGGCCCTCGCGAAGCGGTGGGACTGCGCTGCGTTGCGCGGCGGTTGTAGCGGGCAGTTTGGCGATCGTAACGTGCCCGGCGCTCGGGGTCGCGCAGCAGCGCGTAGGCGTACAAAACCCGCTGTAATTGGTCATCGGCGGC
>JBKPSU010000105.1:0-3880 GCA_046735135.1 Actinomycetota bacterium | reverse complement strand
TGCATCTCGGTGACCGGCCCGTTTCCCGGGTTTCCTGTTCCGCTGGAAGGTGACGACGTCACCGAGGTGATCAAGGAGCATCGCGACGAGATCCCGTTCAGCGACCAGTTGCCGACGCTGGACCCGCCGACGCACACGGATCACCGCGCGTTACTGATGCGGTTGATCACGCCCAAGCGCCTCAAGGAGAACGAGGACGCAATGTGGCAGCTCGCCGACGACATTCTCGACGATTTCCTCGCGCCGGGTGAGGGCGAGTTCATCAAGGGTTTCGCGGGACCTTTCACGCTGCGCGTCATCGCCGACCTGCTCGGTGTGCCCGACGAGGACCGCCCCGAACTCCTCGAGCGGCTCGCGCGCGGCACTCATGGCAGTGGGCTGGGAAATGCCGAGAAGACGCTGGCCAAAACCCCGCTGGAGTACCTCTACGACGTGTTTGCGAGCTACGTCGAAGACCGGCGCCGCGATCCTCGTGACGATGTGCTGACCGGGCTGGCGACAGCGACGTTCCCGGACGGGTCGATGCCCGAGGTCGGCGACGTCGTGCGGGTGGCAACCAACGTTTTCTCAGCCGGACAGGAGACGACGGTGCGGCTGCTGTCCACCGCGCTCAAGGTGATCGGGGACCGGGCCGACATTCAGCACAAGCTGCGCGGCGACCGCAGCCTGCTGCCGAACTTCATCGAGGAGTGCCTGCGCATCGAGAGCCCGGTCAAGGGCGACTTCCGGCTGTCCCGCGTGCCCACCAGCGTCGGAGACGAAGCCCTTGCGGCGGGTTGCACCGTGATGGTCATCAACGGCGCGGCCAATCGCGACCCGCGTCGGTTCGATGACCCCGACACCTTCGACCCCGAGCGCAAGAACGCGCGCCAGCACCTGGCGTTCGGCCGCGGCATTCACAGCTGCCCGGGCGCGCCGCTGGCCCGCGCCGAAACCCGGGTCGGATTGGAACGGCTGTTGGATCGGACCACCGACATCCGGATCAGCGAGGTGCACCACGGGCCGGCCGGAGACCGTCGCTACCAATACATTCCGACGTACATCCTGCGTGGGCTCACCGAACTGCATCTCGAGTTCGACGTCGTAGGAGGTGCCTCGTGAAGGTCACCGTCGACGAGGACCGCTGCCGCGGTCACGGTATGTGCCTGACGCTGTGCCCCGAGGTGTTCAGCATGACCGACGACGGCTACGCCGTCGCCGATCCTGAGCAGGTGCCCGAAGGCCTGGAGGACTCGGCCAAGGAGGCTATCGTCAACTGCCCCGAACAAGCCATCGTCGGAACCGATTGAGAGTCAAGGAGATTCGTAGTGCCGAAGGCATACATCGTCATCACTGAGGAAGTCAAGGATCCGGCCGGGATGGCCGAATACGGCAAGCTTGCCAGCAAGGCGATGGCCGGTGCGACGCTGCTGGCGTTCGACTCGAAGGCGGAGACGCTCGAAGGCGAGTGGCACGGCACGCAGACCGTTCTGCTCGAGTTCGAGTCGGCCGAGGCGGCCCGCGAGTGGTACAACTCCGACGCCTATCAGGAGGCCGCGAAGCTGCGGCAGGCGGCCGCCGACTGCAACGGCGCCATCCTTCACGGCCTGGGCTGACGCTCAGTGGGGGACCAGCGGGCCGGTCGGCTCGGTGGTCGTCGTTGCGTGTACCAGTAGCTCGGCGAGATCGCGTGGCCGGCTGAGGAACGGCGAGTGCGACGTGTCGATGGTCAACTGCTCGACACCGAGGCGCCACCGCCGTGCACGAAGACCAATCGCGTCACTCGTCGCGGATGAAGATCGCCTGCCGCGGGCACTGGCGTACCGCCTCGCGGATCTGGTCCTCGTTCTCCGGCGTCACCTCGTCCTGCAGGACGTGTAGGTAGTCCTGGTCGTCGAGGTCGAACACCTCTGGGATGATGCCCATGCATATCCCGTTGCTCTCACACAAGCCGAAGTCGACTTCAACCTTGCTCATCGCAACACCTTCACGGGGACGTTCTTCCAGCCGACCACATTCTGCATCTGGACCCGCGTGCAATTGTCGAAATCGACCTCGAACCGCGGCATGAAATCGAGCAACTTCTCCAGTGCGATGGTGCTTTCCAGGCGGGCCAGCGCCGCGCCGAGGCAGCTGTGAATGCCGTAGCCCAGACCGAGGTTCTGCGCTTCGGTACGGTCGCGGTCGATGTCGAACTTGTCGGCATCGGTCCACGCGCGCTCATCGCGGTTGGCGGAGCCGCCGATGAGGAACACCGGGCTGCCCTCGGGAATCGTCGTGCCGTGCAGGTGCACGTCGCACATGTTGCGGCGCACGTTGTACTGCGACGGCGCCTCGTAGCGCAGCAACTCCTCGACCGCGGCCGGAATCTTGCTGCGGTCCTCTTGCAGCTTCTGCCACTGATCGGGGTTCTTGGCGAACAGGTAGACGGCGTTGCCCATCAGTTTGGTCACCGTCTCGGCGCCTGCCGCGCCCAAAAGCGATGCGAACGCCGCGATCTCGAGATCCTCCAGCCTCTCCAGCTGGCCGTCGTCCCGCTCGAGTTCGGCCTCGATGAGCTTGGTGAAGAGGTCGTCCTGCGGGTCCGCTCGCCGCTTCTGCACCAGGTCCAAATAGAACATCGCGTTCTCGGCGCCCGCCTGCAAAGCCCGCTCGCCCATCTCGACCTGTCCGATGTCCCGAGACAATGACTCGTCGATCCAGTGCCGGACCTGCTGGGCTTCGTCCTCGGGAACTCCGAGCATGGCCGTGATCACCTCAACGGGGAACGGCGCGGTGAATTCCTGGACGGCGTCGAATCCATCCGGGTCGACACGGCTCAGATACTTCTCGATTTTGTGAATGGCGTTATTCCGCTGCGCCTGGATCGCGCGGGGCGTGAACACCTTGTTGAGCAGGCTGCGCATGTTGCGGTGCTCGGGCGGGTCCATGAAGATGATCATCTTCATTCCCGTCTCGATTGGCAGACCGTTGCGGACCGAGGCCAGGTCGACGCCGTACTTCGACGAATAGGTGTCGAAGTCCTTGAACGCGGGTGCGACGTCCTCGTGCCGTGTCAGCGCGTAGAAGTCGTGCTCATCGCTGTGATAGACCGGTGCCTCGTCGCGCATGCGCCGGTATGTCTCATAGGGCCCGTTGAAAAAGTCTTCGGAAAACGGGTCGAAAATGAGCTTCGCCTTTGTCATAAGCGCTCCTGAGCTGTGCGGATAGGTCCGCTATCCATTACGAACGGCTGTTGACCTGTAACCCTATCGGTAATGACGTTTTCATAAAAGAGAATGAGACATTCGCAGGATGTGTCTCAGTGCTTCAGGCCGGCGTCGACCAAGTCGTCAAGCACGCCGAGGTCGCCGCCGAGCTCCGCGATGATCGTGCGGGCCACCGCCGCGTCCTTGCCGATGAAGTCGCCGACAGCGTCGATGAAGGCCGTCGCGGATCCCGCCCTGGTGATGTTGCCCAGCGCGCGGCTGCCCGCGCTGCCGTGCGTCAACGCCTCGAGCAATACCGATTCCGGGATGCCCAGCCGGCCGGCCAGCCGCACACCCTCGGCGACCACCCCGATCTGTGCCGCGAACAAAGTGTTGTTGACGAGCTTCACCAGCTGTCCCGCGCCGCTGCTGCCGACGTACAGGATCGGGTCTCCATACGCGCTCAGCACCGGGCGCACACGCCCGATCGCGTCGTCGGTGCCGCCGACGAACAGCGTCACGTGCCCCGCCGCGATGTCGTGCGGGCCGCCGCTCACCGGGGCGTCGACCACCTCGACACCCTGGGCGGCGATCGCCGCCGCGGTGCGCGGGCTTCCCGTCGTGTGTATGACGAGGACGGCGTCCGGCGCCATCGCGGCGACAAGGTCGCCGTCCAGGCACACCTGCCGCACCTGCACGTCGGTGAACACGCA
>JBKPSU010000104.1:0-9364 GCA_046735135.1 Actinomycetota bacterium | reverse complement strand
GTGGCGCAGCTTTGCTCCGACTACAAAACGTGAGCCGGTAGCTAGAAATTCCACGACTGGGGCACGCAAGAGCCGGCGCGGGAGCCGCACCGTTGGTCCATACTACCTGCTCGGCGGCGTGCCCCAAAATCGCTGAAGGGCCACCTCAGCGCCATCTGCCGGCCCGCAATTCCGCTGGACAGTAAGCGCATACTTATAAGCGATGACTGGACCCGATCCCCAGCCCCGTTTACCCGTAATACTGACCGTCGACGACGATCCCGCCGTCTCCAGGGCGGTCGCCCGCGACCTCCGGCGCCATTACGGCGGCCGGTACCGGATCGTCCGTGCAGAATCCGGTCCAGCTGCCCTCGAGACGATCAACGAGCTCAAGCTGCGAGGCGACACCGTCGCGGTGTTCGTCGCCGACTACCGGATGCCCGGCATGAGTGGCATCGAGTTCCTGGAAGAAGCCATGGACATCTATCCGCTGGCGCGCCGGGTGCTGCTCACCGCATACGCCGACACCCACGCGGCAATAGACGCCATCAACGTCGTCGACCTCGACCACTACCTGCTCAAGCCGTGGGACCCGCCCGAGGAGAAGCTCTACCCCGTGATCGACGGCCTGCTGGAGACCTGGCGGGCCCAGGGCGACCGCGCGATCCCGATGACCAAGGTGATCGGCCACCGGTGGAATCCCCGGTCGTGGGAGGTGCGCCAGTTCCTGGCCCGCAACCAGCACTCGTTCCGGTCGTACATGGCCGACGAGTCCAAGGGCAAGCAACTGCTGGACGCCGCGGGCCTCGACGGCCTGCAGTTGCCCGTCGTGATCACCGAAGGCGGCCAGACCCTCGTCGAACCCTCCAACACCGAACTCGCCGACATGCTCGGCCTGTCCACCAGCCCGTCGCTGGAGATGTACGAACTCGCCGTGATCGGCGGCGGACCCGCCGGCCTCGCCGCGGCGGTGTACGGCGCATCCGAAGGGCTCAAGACCGTGCTCATCGAGAGCACGACCACCGGTGGCCAGGCCGGCCGAAGCTCGAGGATCGAGAACTACCTCGGCTTCCCGTTGGGCATCTCCGGCGCCGACCTCACCACCGCTGCCCGCAGGCAGGCGGAGCGGTTCGGCGCCGAGGTCATCACCACACGTAAAGCGGTAGGGCTCGACGTCAGCGGCCAGGCCCGCACGGTCACGTTCGAGGACGGAAGCACCATCGGCGCGCAGGCCGTCATCCTGGCCACCGGCGTCGATTACCGCCACCTGGAGGCACCCGGCTGTTGGGAGAACCCCGACGACATAGACGCCGGCAACTACATCGGCCGAGGCGTCTACTACGGCGCATCGGTGTCGGACTCCTCCGACTGTGAAGGCGAGGACGTCTACATCGTCGGCGGCGCCAATTCGGCAGGACAGGCCGCGATGTTCATGTCGAAGACGGCGAAGTCGGTGACGCTGCTGGTGCGCGGGCCGTCGCTGGCCGCGTCGATGTCCTACTACCTCATTCAGCAGATCGAAGGCAGAGACAACATCCGGGTGCGCACCTGCACCGAAGTCATCGAGGCCATCGGCGAGGACGACCACCTGACAAGCCTGGTCCTGGAGAACAAGCAGACCGGCGAGCGTGAGACCGTCACGGCCTCGCGCATGTGCTGTTTCATCGGGGCCACGCCGCGCACGAAATGGCTCGACGGGATCGTGGCCCGCGACGACCGCGGATTCATCCTCACCGGCCCCGACATGAGAGACGTCTGCGGGTGGACGCTGGATAGACCGCCTCACCATTTGGAAACAAGTGTGCCGGGTGTGTTTGTTGCAGGTGATGTGCGCGCCGACTCGGCGAAACGAGTGGCTGCCGCCGTCGGCGAAGGATCGATGGCGGTCATGTTGGTGCACCGGTATCTGGCCGAAGCTTGATTGCCAGCGCCGCTGGCGGAGCATAGGAGAACGAGATGGGCGAGAAGTGCCTGCCTGGTGAGCTGCGATCGCTGTTTCTGTTCGAGAAGCTGAACGACACGCAACTGCAAACTCTCTGCGACAACGGGCACATCGCGGTGTTCGAACCCGGGCCGGTGTGCATCGAGGGCGACCCGGCGACCTGCTTCTATGTGATGCTCGACGGCGAACTTGTGATGTCCAAGCGCTCGGGTGGGGTCGACATTGAAACGGGCCGCACCTCGCAACGCGGCGTGTACTGCGGTGCCTGGTCGGCCTACGTTCCCGGTGAAGAGCACATCTACGAGGCGTCGGTGCGGGTGACCAAGCCGTCGCGGTTCTTCGTCCTCGACGCGGACGCGTTCGCGGAGTTCATGCAGTCGGAGTTCCCGATGGCCGTGCACCTGCTGGAGGGCCACAAGGTCGGCGGCAGGCGCCAGAGCCAGGTCCTCGGCCAGCGCGAGAAGCTGCTGGCGCTCGGCACCATCACCGCGGGCCTCACCCACCAGCTCAACAATCCGGCGGCGGCGACCGCGCGCGCCGTGGCCGATCTGCGCGAAGGTGTCGGCAAGATGCGGCACAAGCTCGCGATGGTGGCCGACGGGAAATTCACGCCCGAGGCTCTGCGGACGCTCGTCAGCATTCAGGAAGAGGTAGCCGAGCAGGTCGCCAAGTCCAAGGCGCACGAACTCACGCCCCTCGAGACTTCGGATCGCGAAGATCAGATCGGCGACTGGCTCGAGGACCACGGCATCGTCAGCGCATGGGAGTACGCGCCGACGTTCGTGGAAGCCGGCCTGGACATCGACTGGCTCGAGCGCGTGGAGGGCTCCGTCGACTCGGTCGACGCCACAGCGTCGCTGCAGAGCGCCATCGGATGGCTGAAGTACACCATCGACACCGAACTGCGGATGAACGAGATCGCCGAAGCCAGCAAGCGCATCTCCGGTCTGCTCGCCGGCGCAAAGCAGTATTCGCAGATGGACAGGGCCCCGTACCAAACGGCCAACATTCATGACCTTTTGCACAGCACGCTCAAGACCCTCTTCGGCGACAAGGTCGGCCCGGACAAACCGGTCAAGCTGGTCAAGGACTGGGATAAGTCGATACCCGAAATCTCTTGCTATCCAGGCGATCTCAACGAGGTGTGGAGCAACATCATCCACAACGCCATTCAGGCCATGGGCGGCCAGGGCACGTTGACGATACGCACCTCGCGGGTCGGCGACGGTATGGTCCGCATCGAGATCGGCGACGACGGCCCCGGCATATCGGCAGAGAACATCACCCGCATCTTCACGCCGTTCTTCACCACCAAGCCGTTCGGCGAAGGCAACGGGCTCGGCCTTGATCTGGCCAGGCGCATCATCGTCGAGAAGCACCAGGGCGATATCCGGGTCGAGTCGGAGCCCGGAAACACCCGCTTCATCATCCTGCTGCCACTGCTTGCGCCCGCGCCGCTGGCGGCGACTCCGACAGAGCTACCGGTGCCATCGGAATAGCGGCCGCCCGCCCGTAGGTTGGAGGGACCATGACGAAACCCAACCTCGGCACGTTCGGCGCATTCGGTCACCATTCGATGTGGCAGCAGCTCACCAAAGACCATCTGCGAGAAATCGAGTCCCTCGGATACGGGGCCATCTGGGCAGGCGGTTCCCCGGCGGCGGAGCTGTCGTGGGTGGATCCCATCCTCGAGCAGACGTCGACGCTGAAGGTGGCCACCGGGATCGTCAACATCTGGACCGCTGAACCGGGTCCCACCGCAGAGTCGTTCCACCGCATCGAGAAGGCCTACCCCGGCCGCTTCCTGCTCGGCATCGGCGTCGGACATCCCGAGGCGCACCAGGAGTACCGCAAGCCGATCGATGCGCTCACCGACTATCTCGACAAGCTCGACGAGTACGGCGTCCCGAAGGACGGCCGCGTCGTCGCTGCGCTGGGGCCCAAGGTGCTGAAGCTGTCGGCCGAGCGCTCCGCAGGTGCACATCCCTATCTCACAACCCCCGAGCACACCGCCGAAGCGCGCAAGCTGATCGGCGCCGAGGCGTTCATCGCGCCCGAACACAAGGCCGTGCTGACGACCGATGCGGAGAAGGCCCGCGCCGTCGGACGCAAGGCCCTGGAGATCTATCTGAGCCTGGCCAATTATCTGAACAGTTGGAAGCGGCTTGGCTTCACCGACGAGGACGTGGCCAAGCCAGGAAGCGACAAGTTGGTAGACGCCGTCGTCGCCTACGGCACGCCGGATCAAATCGCCGCCCGGGTCAAGGAACACATCACCGCAGGCGCCGACCACGTGCCTGTGCAGGTGCTGACCGGACCTGACAAGCTGGTGCCAGCACTTGCAGAACTCGCCGGGCCGCTCGGCCTGAACTGAGCGTGCGGACAACAGGGGGATTCGTATGACTGACGCTGTCCAGCTCAAGCCTGACCTCGGGCGCTTCGGGGTGTGGACCTTCGGGGCGCCGAAGCCCGAGCAGGCAGTCGAGATCGAGAAGCTCGGTTATGGCGCGATCTGGATCGGCGCGTCTCCAGCAGCGGATCTCGAGGTTGTCGAGCCGATCCTCGAGCAGACCGAGACGCTGCAGGTGGCGACGGGCGTCGTGAACGTGTGGAGGGCGCCCGCCGATGAGGTCGCCGATGCCTATCACCGCATCGAGGACGCCTACCCGGGCAGGTTCCTGCTCGGCGTCGGCATCGGCCACCGAGAGACCAACGAGGACTACCGCTCGCCGTACGACGCGCTGGTGGAGTACATCGACGCTCTCGACGCCGCCAAGGTGCCCACCAGTAGGCGCGTCCTCGCCGCGCTCGGACCGAAGGTGCTGAAGCTCGCTGCACAACGCAGCGCGGGGGCGCATCCCTACCTGACGACGCCGGAGCACACCGGCTCGGCGCGCGAATTGGTTGGTCCGACAGTGTTTTTGGCGCCGGAACACAAGGTGGTGTCGACCACTGACGCGGACGAGGCGCGCGAGATCGGCAGGGGGACCGTCGATTTCTACCTGGGTCTGAGCAACTACGTCAACAACTGGAAGCGGCTCGGCTTCACCGACAAGGACGTGGCGAAGCCGGGCAGCGATCGGCTGATCGACGAGGTGGTGGCCTACGGCACGCCCGACGACATCGCCCGTCGCCTGAACGAGCATCTGGAAGCCGGGGCCGACCACGTCACGATCCAGGTGCTCGGCGGCGACGACAAGCTGCTGCCGACGCTGACCGACCTGGCCGGTCCGCTGGGGCTGAAGAGCTAACGCACGCCTTACCGCTAAGGTCTAGCCATGCGGTTGCTGGTTACCGGGGGCGCAGGGTTCATCGGCGCCAACTTCGTGCACAGCACCGTGGGTGAGCACTCGGTCACGGTGCTCGACGCGCTCACCTACGCAGGCAGCCGCGAGTCACTGGCACCGGTCGAAGACGACATTCGCCTGATTCAGGGCGACATCGCCGACGCAGAGCTGGTATCGAAACTGGTCGCCGAGGCCGACGCGGTCGTGCACTTCGCGGCGGAGACCCACGTCGATAACGCGCTGGCCGATCCCGAACCGTTCCTGCACACCAACGTGATCGGGACGTACACCGTGCTCGAGGCGGTGCGCCAGCACGGGGTGAGGTTGCACCACATCTCCACCGACGAGGTTTACGGGGATATCGAACTCGACGAAGACCGCCGATTCACCGAACGCACGCCGTACAACCCGTCGAGCCCGTACTCATCGACCAAGGCGGCCGCCGACATGCTGGTGCGGGCGTGGGTGCGGTCCTACGGTGTGCGCGCGACAATTTCGAACTGCTCCAACAACTACGGGCCGTACCAGCATGTGGAGAAGTTCATCCCGCGCCAGATCACCAATGTGCTGACCGGCAGGCGGCCCAAGCTCTACGGCACCGGCCACAACGTGCGCGACTGGATTCACGTCGAGGACCACAACAGCGCAGTGTGGCGGATCCTGGCGGACGGCCAGATCGGCCGCACGTACCTGATCGGGTCCGAGGGTGAACGCGACAACCTGTCGGTGATGCGGACGCTGCTCTCGCTGATGGGCCACGACCCCGACGACTTCGACCACGTCGTCGACCGTGTCGGTCACGACCTGCGGTACGCAATCGATCCGACGGTGCTGCGCAGCGAGCTCGGATGGGCGCCCAAACACACCGACTTCGACGAGGGGCTGCGCGCGACCATCGACTGGTACCGCGACAACGAATCATGGTGGCGCCCACTCAAAGACGGCGTCGAGTCGACATACGAGAAGCGCGGGCAGTGAGGTGGAGGTCCGTGAGCTAGCCGTCCCAGGCGCCTGGGAGATCACACCACAGCAGCACGGCGACGACCGCGGACTCTTCTTCGAGTGGTTCACCGATCCCGGGTTTCAGGCGTTCGCCGGGCACAGGTTCGATCTCCGTCAAGCCAACTGCTCGGTGTCGGCGGCCGGGGTGTTGCGTGGGTTGCACTTCGCCCAGCTTCCGCCCAGCCAGGCCAAGTACGTGACGTGTGTGCGCGGCGCGGTGTTCGATGTCGCCGTCGACATCCGCGTGGGCTCACCGACATTCGGGAAATGGGATTCTGTGCTGCTCGACGACCGCAGCCGCCGGACCATCTACATCAGCGAGGGCTTGGCGCACGGTTTCCTTGCCCTGCAAGACAATTCGACCGTCATGTACCTGTGTTCGGCGGGCTACAGCCCCACCCGCGAGCACACCATTCATGCCTCCGATCCGACGATCGGCGTTGAGTGGCCCGGAAGTGACTACATCCTGTCCGGCCGCGACGCCGAGGCGCCGAGCCTCGAAGAGGTCAGAGCCGCCGGGCTTCTGCCGACATGGGACGACGCGACGGCGTTCGTCGAGGAGCTGCAGGGCCGCGGCAAGTCCGGCAAATAAAGCCGCGAGACTGCTCACAGATCGTCGAAAGCGGCGAATACGCGATCTGCCCGCAGGCTCGCTGAGTAGCGTGCGAAGCATGCTGAGGGCCGAGATCCACCAGGACGGCATCGCGACGCTGCGGCTGGAGCAGCCCGAGCGGCGCAACGCGCTGTCGATCGCGATGCGCGACGCGATCAGCGACACGCTCGAGGCTTGGACGACAGACGACCGGGTCCGCGTCGTCGTGCTCACCGCGGCGGGCAGTTCGTTCTGTGCGGGCTTCGACCTCAAGGAGTTCGCGAAACCCGAGCTCGCCCGCACCATCCGCGACAGCTCACGTCGCTACCACCTCGCCGTGTGGCAGTTCCCGAAGCCGGTGATCGCCGCGGTCAACGGTGCCGCGTTCGGCGGTGGATTCGATCTCTGCCTGCTGTGCGACATGCGAATCGCGTCGCCGGACGCCGTGTTCGCCCATCCCGAGATCAAGTTCGGCGCTCCCCCACTGTTCACCCCGCTGCAGTGGATCGTCGGCGCAGGCATTGCGCGCGAATTGTGCCTCACCGGAAGGCAAGTCGATGCGGCTGAGGCACGTCGGATCGGCCTCGTGAACACGATTGTGGACGCCGATCGCCTCGAGGACGAAGCGCTGGCCACGGCCAGGGTGATGGCCGAGGCGCCACAGCCCGCGCTCGAGGCGACCAAGCGCTATCTCGTCTCCAACGCGGGCGTCACCTTCGATGAAGCGTTCGAGATCGAACACGGCCGCGTCTTCGACCAATTCCTGCTGGGGACGCTGGGAAGCTGACGTTCAGTCCTCCGAGTCCGGCTTTGCATGGCGGGGCTTCGAGTTCAGCGCCTTCGTGACCGCGGTCTCGACGCTGGCAACCGTCGCGTTCACCGCACCGCTGGCGTGCCTGGAATGCCGAGAACGCGTAGCGACTTGTACCGATGTGGTGCCGGTCACTCGGATCGCGCCGTGAACTCGCTACCAAGCCTTTGAGGAGATCTACCAATGGACCTCGGTTTTCACCTGCCCGTCTTCGATATCGACGGCGGAACGACCGCCATTGCCGGCGAGCTCGCCAGGGTCGGGACAGCCGTCGAAGCCGCGGAGGTGAACTGGCTGTCGTTCATGGACCACTTCTTCCAGATCGAACCGACGGGCCTGCCCGCGGAGTCGAACATGCTTGAGGGCTATACGACGCTGGGCTATCTGGCCGCCCACACGTCCACCGTCAACCTCGGCCTGCTCGTCACGGGCGTGACGTACCGCCATCCTGGACTGCTCGCTAAGACCGTCACGACGCTGGACGTGTTGTCGGGCGGCCGCGCCGTGCTCGGCATCGGTGCGGCCTGGTTCGAGCGCGAACACCGCGGACTCGGCGTGCCGTTCCCGCCGCTGGGCGAACGATTCGAACGACTCGAAGAGGCGCTGCAGATCTGCAACCAGATGTGGGACCCCGACAACAACGGACCGTTCGTGGGCAAGCATTACCGGCTGGAGGAGACGTTGTGTTCGCCACAGCCGATCAACCGTCCCAAGGTGATGATCGGCGGCAGTGGCGAGCGCAAGACGCTGCGGCTCGTCGCGCAGTACGGCGACGCATGCAACCTTTTCACCAGCTCGCCCGAGGACGTGGAGCACAAGCTCGACGTGTTGCGGCGGCACTGTGACGATGTGGGCCGCGACTACGACGACATCCGCAAGACCGTGACGGCCAACAATCCCCGGCACACACCGGAGACCCGCGACGAGTTCGTCCGGCAGATGGCCGATTACGCGAAGCTCGGCGTGCAGACCGCGATCGTCACGCCGACGACGGGCTCGCCTGCGGAGTTCATCGAGCAGATGGCGACGACCATCCCCCAGCTCGCCGACCTCGGCTGAGACGGTCGCGGGCGGGCACCTTGCCACCGCCGCTCGGCCATTACTAGGATGTCCAAGTATCAATAAGCAAGGGGTACGCTCATGACTACTCAGATTCCACATTTCATCGACGGCCGCCGCAGCAACCTGGAATCGACCAGGACCGCCGACGTGATGAACCCCAGCATCGGCGAAGTACAGGCACAGGTCCTGATGGCCTCGGCCGCCGATGTCGACACCGCGGTTGCCGTCGCCGTCGAGGCCCAGAAGGAATGGGCTGCATGGAACCCGCAGCGCCGCGCGCGCGTGATGATGAAGTTCATCGAACTCGTCAACGCCAACACCGACGAACTGGCCGAACTGCTCTCGCTGGAGCACGGCAAGACCGTCCCCGACTCCAAGGGCGACATCCAGCGAGGCATCGAGGTCATCGAATTCGCCATCGGCATACCGCATTTGCTGAAAGGCGAGTTCACCGAGGGCGCGGGCACGGGCATCGACGTCTACTCGATCCGCCAGCCGCTCGGCGTCGTCGCAGGCATCACGCCGTTCAACTTCCCGGCGATGATCCCGCTGTGGAAGGCAGGCCCCGCACTCGCATGCGGCAACGCCTTCATTCTCAAGCCGTCCGAGCGCGACCCGTCGGTACCGGTTCGGCTTGCTGAACTGTTCCTCGAGGCCGGCCTGCCGCCTGGGGTGTTCCAGGTCGTGCA
>JBKPSU010000103.1:0-27410 GCA_046735135.1 Actinomycetota bacterium | reverse complement strand
ACTTACGAAAGCCGTTGTGCCAGAGACCCGCTGCGCCTCGGCGTCAACAACCCCGGCGGCCACGTGTTCCAGTTCGAGCGGGCCGTCCTCGGCCCGGTCGACGACCGCCATCATGTTCGCGACGCGACGCATGTTGATGGCGGTAGGCGACTCCGCCGCGGTCAGCACGGTGTCCCGGGACCCGGCCGCGGTCAACGTCAACATCGACCACGACGGCACCACCACCGCATCCAATTGCAGCCCGCGGTTGAGCCGCTCGACCGCCGTCTGGGTCATCTGCGTGGACTGGCCGCTGGCGAACAGCAGCGCGGCCGCCGCCAGCAGGGTGTCGTAGCGTTCGTCGGTGTCGTTGTGGCCCATCAGAAAGGATTCTGGCATCGGATTCGGTGAGCGTGGCTTAACGATCAACGCCTGTCGGACTCATACACTTTGCTGCATGAGGCGCTGGTGGCGGGCATTCGCCGTGATATGCGCGCTGACCCTGGCGGGACCAGCGCCCGTCGCCGCCGCACAACCGCTGCCGGCGCCCGCGCACATTGTGATCGTCATCGAGGAGAACAAGCCCGACAGCGGGATCATCGGCAGCAAGTCGGCGCCCTACATCAACGCGCTCGCGGGCGGCGGCGCGAACATGACACAGTCGTTCGCCGAGACGCATCCGAGCGAGCCGAACTACCTTGCGCTTTTCTCCGGCAATACATTTGGGCTTACATCCGACGCGTGCCCGGTCGATGCGGGCGCGACGCCCAACCTTGCGTCGGAGTTGCTCGCCGCGGGCTACACCTTCGCAGGCTTCTCGGAGGACCTGCCCGCCGTCGGCTCCACTGCCTGCAGTGCGGGCAAGTACGCGCGCAAGCATGTGCCGTGGGCCAACTTCACGAACGTGCCCGCGGCGACATCGGTGCCGTTCTCGGCATTCAACAACCGAACCGATTTCAGCAGCTTGCCGACGGTGTCGTTCGTGGTCCCGAACCTGGACAACGACATGCACGACGGCACCATCCCCCAGGCCGACACCTGGCTGTACAACAACCTGTCGCACTACGCGAACTGGGCGGCCGCCAACAACAGCCTGCTGATCATCACGTTTGACGAGGACGACGGGGGCTCGAAGAACCAGATCCCGACGATCATCTACGGCGGCCACGTCAAGCCCGGCAGCTACAACCAGCCGATCAGCCACTACAACGTGTTGTCCACCATCGAGGAGATGTACGGCCTTCCCAAGAGCGGGCTGGCCGCCAATGCGCCTCCGATCGCGAATATCTGGGCATAGCGTCGACCTCGCAGGTTCGACGAATGCCGCCTTGCGACTCCATCACCCAATAGCACCGCCGTCATCACAGGCGCGAACTCACGGCCGAACTCCAGAGCGCCGTGCGTGTCGAGGTGATCGCGTGGGATGTCGCCGATTCCGACGCTCGCGCAGGCCTTTTCGACGCCATCGCCGACCGCGGCCTTACCGTCGACATCCTGATCGACAACGCAGGCATCGGCACCCGGCCTGTGCCGCGACCGCCGCTCAATCGGCTGATGCCTGATCGCTCCACGGAGGGGCCGGCGGGTCGTCGCGCGTCAAGCCGACGCGGGAGCGGGCTGTCGCCCGCGGACCAGCTTGCCGGGACGGGCATCGGTGGGCACGCCGTTCTCGGCGATGACCACGCCGGAGACGATCGTGGCGACGTATCCGTCGGCACCCTGATCGAGCCGACGTCCGCCCGCGGGCAGGTCGTGTCTCACGGTCGGCTTGTGCAGCCGCAGTGCATCCTGGTCGACTACGTTCAGATCGGCCTTGTAGCCCAACGCGATTCGGCCGCGGTCGGCCAGCCCTGCCACCCGGGCGGGCGCCGAGGTGAGCTCGCGTACCGCCTCGGCAACGGTAAGCCGGCCCGACGCCCTGTCACGCACCCAATGCGTGAGCATGTAGGTGGGAAAGCTTGCGTCGCAGATCATTCCGTAGTGCGCGCCGCCGTCGCCCAGGCCAAGCACCACATCGTCGCGACGGACCAGTTCCGACACCGTGTCCAACGACGCGTCGCGGAAGTTGGCCAGCGTGACGAGCAGCATGGCGTGCCCGTCGTCGTCGAGGAGCCGGTCGTACGCCTCCTCGAGCGGGCTGACGCCGCGGGCCTTGGCGCGAGCACCGATGCTGTCGGCCGGGTCGGGCTCGTAGTTCGGCGGATCGCCAAGCGGAAAGATCCAGTTCCACGCCTGCACCGCGAACATCAGCGGGTGTCCGTCCGACGCCGGCTTGTCGGCCAGAATGCGTTCCCGCACTTCGGGTTTGCGCATCTCAGCAACCTTCTCGGCGAGTGGCAGATCGGCGACATCGCGATAGCTGGGATACATCACGAATGGATTGCCCGACAGCTCGAGACCGAGCACGAGGCCAATGGGCCGCGGAAAGATCTGCGCGGTGATGTCGCCGCCGTTGGCGTTGGCCTTCTCCACCATTGTCAACGCGTCCTCGAAGAAGGCCGGCCCCGCATTGCCGATCGCCAACGTGAACGTGACCGGCAGCCCGACGTCGGCCGCGACGTCGAACACCGTCTGCAGCACCGGTTGGTAGTCACCCGCGACGAGGTCGGGCACGAACTGGATCAGGCCGCCGCCGGCATCCTCGACACCGCGGGCGATGGCCTCGATCTCCTCGTGGCCTGCGTCGAAACTCGGAATCGGGTGGCCGCTAGAGGTTTTGTGGATCGTCAGCCGCGAGGACGCGAACCCCAGCGCCCCGACATGAACCGCCTCGGCGGCCAGCTTTCGCATCTGCGACAAGTCCTCGGGGGTAGCGGGTTCGCGATCGACGCCGCGCCGGCCCATGACGTACACCCGCAGCGGCGAGTGCGGCAGGAACGCCGCCACATCGATGTCGCGCCTGCCCGCATCGAGCGCATCCATGAACTCCGGGAAGGTTTCCCACGTCCACGGCAGCCCGTCGACCATCACCACGCCCGGAATGTCCTCGACGCCGGCCATCACGTCGACGAGCACCTCGTGGTCCTGCGACCGGCACGGCGCAAAGCCGACGCCGCAGTTGCCCATCACCGCGGTCGTCACTCCATGGGCCGACGACGGGGTCATCCGGTCCGACCAGATCGCCTGCCCGTCGTAGTGGGTGTGCAGGTCGACGAAGCCCGGCGTGACCAGCAGTCCTGCCGCGTCGATTTCGCGCGCCGCCTCGCCGTCGACGGTTCCGACGGCGGTGATGACGCCGTCGGTGACCGCGATGTCGCCGACGAAGGGCTCACCGCCGAGGCCGTCGACGATGGTGCCGTTGCGGATGCATAAGTCGTAGACCATGAGCTGAATGTACGACTGCGTCGGGGCGTCATGCCAGGATTGGGCGGTGATCGACCACCTGGGAATCAACTGTGCCGATTGGGAGAAATCGAAGGCCTTCTACGACGCTGTCCTCGGAGTGCTGGGCTACAGCAGGCAGCTGGACTATCACGTGGCGATCGGATACGGCAGGGACGGCAAGCCCGACTTCTGGATCGCGGACATGAGCGCGGGAGACGCGGGTGGCCCCAACCGTGAGGTCCACGTCGCGTTCCATGCCAAGAATCACGATGCCGTGCAAGCCTTCTACGACACCGCGATCGGCCTGGGCGCCGAGTCGCTGCACGCACCGCGGCTGTGGCCGGAGTACCACCAGGGCTATTTCGGGGCGTTCGTCCGCGACCCCGACGGCAACAACGTCGAAGCCGTCTTTCACGCCGCCCCGCCGGAGTAGCTCGACGCGCCCCCAGGCTCCGCAGCGGCGTCCCGGGTGAAACACCCGGGTAGCGTCGAATGCATGGCTGACTCTGACATTCAAGTGGTCCGCGAATTTCTCCGGGACTCCTTCACGCGGGTGATCGAGCACGTCGACGACCTCACCGACGGCCTCACCGACGAGGTGTCTTTCTTCCGGCCGACCGCAGAGGCCAACAGCATCGCGTGGCTGATCTGGCACAGCGCCCGCCAACAAGATCTGCAGCTCTGCGATATCGCAGGCATAGAACAGGTGTGGACCCGCGACGGCTGGGACGACCGCTTCGGCCTCGACCTGTCGGGCAACGATCACGGCTACGGTCACGGGCCCGACGACGTCGGCAAAGTGCGGGCGCCCGCGGATCTTCTCGCCGGCTACTACCACGCCGTGCACAAGGTGACACTGGAGTACATCGCGTCGGTGACGGCCGACGAACTGGAACGCGTCGTCGACACCCACTGGACACCTCCGGTCACCGCGAGCGCGCGGCTGGTCAGCATCATCGACGACGGCGCGCAGCACCTCGGCCAGGCCGCCTACGTCCGCGGCATCGCCGGCTGAGGGTGCGGCACACCTCCGTGGGCTGGGCACTTCGCTTGTGGCCGCCCATCGGCTTTGTGGCGATGCTCATGCTCGGTCTGCTGGTCGGAAAGGCATCGACACGCGTTGACGATTGGTTCGAGCGTTTTCAGTACACCCCGGCCCGCCACCTGGAGTTGATCGCCGACCCGCGTGTGCTCATCAGCGTGCTCGTCGTGGTCTTGGCCGCGTGTCTCTACCAACGTCGTTGGCGACTGGCGGCGATGACCGTGGTCGCACCATTGGCGGGCATTTCGTTCGTCAGGTTGCTCAAACCCGTGTTCGAGCGCGACAAAGGGGGCGGCCTGGCGTATCCGAGCGGCCACGTGACGTCGACTGCGATCGTGGCCGGTCTGGTCGTACTGGCAGCGTGTGCCGCGAAGTGGGCGGTGGCGCTCGCCGCGATCGCCGTGCCACTCGCCATGCTCGGGGTCGGCATCACGTTCCACTACTTCACCGACACCGTCGGCGGCCTACTACTCGGCACCGCCATTCTTTGCGTGGCCGCGGTCGCCGCCGAAACTTGACACGCGTCAACCCGGGTGCGATGCAGATCACACCGGTGGCTAACATGGCCCTATGACCGCGACGCCAGAAGTTGATTCGTCCTCGGCTGCGACCACCATCCGCAACCCTGCGACCGGCGACGTCGCCGGGCAGGTGCGCTGGACCGACCCCGCCGACCTGCCGCGGATCGTCGCAGGCTTGCGCGAGGCGCAGAAGGAGTGGGAGGAGCGCGGCGCGAAGGGCCGCGCCAAGGTGCTCGCCCGCTACGCCGTCTGGCTCGGCGAACACCGCGACGAGATCGAGTCACTGCTGATCAAGGAGACCGGCAAGTCGGCGGTCGACGCGGCGCAAGAGGTGCCGCTGCTGATCATGATCCTGTCGTATTACATCAAGACGATGGAGAAGGCGCTTGCGCCTGAGACGCGGCCCGCGTCGCTGCCGTTCCTGGCGATCAAGAAAGTCACCGTGTACTACCGGCCGCGCCAGGTGGTCGGCATCATCGCGCCGTGGAACTACCCGGTGGCCAACGCGCTGATGGACGCCATCGGTGCGCTCGCCGCGGGATGCTCGGTGCTGCTGAAGCCGTCCGAACGCACGCCGTTGACTGCCGAAGTGCTGCTGCGCGGCTGGCTGGACTCGGGGGCGCCCGAGGTGCTTGCGCTGGCGCAGGGCGCTCGCGAGGTGTCCGAGGCCGTCATCGACAACTCCGACTACATCCAGTTCACCGGGTCCAGCGCGACCGGTGCGAAGGTGATGGAGCGCGCCGCCCGCAGGCTCACCCCGGTCAGCCTCGAACTCGGCGGCAAGGACCCGATGATCGTGCTGGAGGACGCCGACGTCGACCTGGCTGCCCACGCCGCGGTCTGGGGCGGCATGTTCAACGCAGGCCAGACGTGCGTGTCGGTCGAGCGGGTGTACGTGCTGGACGCCATCTACGACCGGTTCGTCGACGCGGTGGTGCGCGACGTCAAGAAGCTCAAGGTCGGCGCGGGACAGGGTTACGACTTCGGATCGCTCATCGACGATGACCAGGTCGAGGTGACCGAGCGGCACGTCCGCGATGCGCTGGCCGCGGGCGCGAAGGCGCTCACCGGCGGTGAGCGCACGGAAGGCCGGGGCAGCTTCTACCCGCCCACCGTGCTCGTCGACGTCGACCACTCGATGTCGTGCATGACCGAGGAGACCTTCGGACCGACGCTGCCGATCATGCGGGTGTCGTCGGCAGAAGAGGCCGTCCGGCTCGCCAACGACAGCCCGTACGGCCTGTCGGCGTCGGTCTTCTCCAAGGACATCGAGCGCGCGAAATATGTTGCAACCAAGCTTGATTGCGGTGCGGTCAATGTCAACGACGTCATCTCCAACCTGATGTGCACCACCGCGCCGATGGGCGGATGGAAGACATCGGGAATGGGCGCACGGTTCGGCGGCGCTGAGGGGCTGCGCAAGTACTGCAGGCAGGAAGCGGTCGTCGCGCCGCGCACCAATGTCGGTGCGGGCGGCAACTATTACAACAATTCGCAAAAGGCACTGGCGCGGATGAACAAGCTGATGACCCGGCTCGCCCTGGTGCGCCCGCGGCGCGCCGCCAAATAATCCACTTCTCGTGCACAATCGGTTCATTTTGGCGTATGCGCGCCTGGATACCGTTTGCCGGTGACTCTGGAATCGCACGACTTCCGCGTCCACGACGACGACGATGACGATCCCATCCTTCTCGATGTGAACGGTGTTCCGGTCGACACGTGGCGCGAGAACTTTTCCGTACGACGAGCGCATGGGACGCGACGAGTACGAGGAGCAGAAGCGACTGCTGCAGATCGAACTGCTGAAAGCTGCAGAAGTGGAGCCAGGCGCACGGGTACCGGCACATCATCGTGTTCGAGGGCCGTGACGCCGCAGGCAAGGGCGGCACCATCAAGCGGTTCATGGAACACCTCAACCCGCGCGGTGCACGCGTCGTGGCACTGGAGAAGCCGACCGACCGTGAGCGCACCCAATGGTATTTCCAACGCTATATCAACCACTTTCCCGCAGCAGGCGAGATCGTGTTGTTCGACCGCTCCTGGTACAACCGCGCAGGTGTCGAGCGGGTGATGGGGTGCTGCACGCCCAACCAGCACGCCGAATTCATCCGCCAGGTACCGCTTTTCGAGCAGATGCTCGTCAACGACGGCATCATCCTCACCAAGCTGTGGTTCTCCGTGTCGCCGACCGAGCAGCGCACCCGCTTCACCATTCGCCAGGTCGATCCCGTGCGGCAGTGGAAGTTGTCGCCGACGGACCTGGCCTCACTGGACAAGTGGGACGCCTACACCTCGGCGAAGGAGGACATGTTCGCCTGGACGGACACCGAGCTCGCACCGTGGACCGTCGTCAAGAGCAACGACAAGAAGCGCGCCCGCATCAACGCCATGCGGCACGTGTTGAGTAAGTTCGACTACGACAACAAGGATCACGAGGTGGGCGGGCGACCGGACCCCCTCATCGTGGGGCGCGCCCTGGCCGACTGACACCGCGCGTCCAGCCGGCCTGAGGAGGACAGCGTGCGGTTTGTCGCGGCGCTGCTGTTCTGGCTCATCACGACGGTCTTGCTCGCCGCGGCGGTCCCGGCGATGTGGGCGCAGCGAACGGTAGTGAGCGAGGACGGCTATGCCGCACTTGCCGCCGGCGCCGCCAAGGACCCACGGCTTCAAGAGGCCATGGCGTCGGAGTTGACGACGCAGATCACCGCGCTGGCCGCCAACAACGGCTACGACCTCAACAACACCGAGCTAGTTAGCGGCGTGACCGCCGCCTACACCGCGAACTCCGGCTTCGGTGGGCAGTTCGCCCAGGCCAACCGCATAGCGCACCGCTGGATGTTCACCGATTCGGTGAAGCAGGAGGAGGGCTCCGGTGATCGCTGGCTCATCGACATCGCGCCGATGCTCAACGATTCCTCGTTGAAGCAGACGCTGGGCAACCTCAACCTGGATGTCCCGCAGACACTGATGGTGCCGATCACGGTGCCGGAGTCCTCTGCGCTACGGCCCGGCCAGCTGCGGCCGCTGGCGACGTGGGGCCCATGGGCGAGCGGCGGCGCATGCGTGCTCGCAGGCATCTTCGCGCTGCTGACATTGGCAACGGCGCGATCGCGTGGCAAAGCAGTTGTGGCGCTGGGTGTTTCGGGGCTGCTTGTCGGTGCGGCGGGGTGGGCCGGGCTGGAGATCGGCAGACGCCATATCGACGACGCACTGAACCGTACGACGGGCAATATCCGTCAGGTCGCCGACGTGATGGTGAACCAGGCCGAGGCCAGCCTGCATCACTGGCTGAACGTGACGCTGGCCGTCGGTGTCGTGCTGGTGGTGCTGGGGATCATCTTCTCGATGCTCGGTGGCCTGCGCAAAAGCGAATAGAGTCGTCGCATGCCGTTCGTCACGGATATCCAGGGCCCGCAGCGGCCTGTCGAGATGTGGCCGCCGCTGGCAGCCGGCGCACTGCGGCGCACCAGCACGATAGACACCCACCCGGCAGGCACGGGCGAATCCGACGTGGACCTGCGGGGACGCGACGCCGTCGCGCGCACTGCGGATCGGGTTGACGTCCTCGACGAGATCGGCGTGCGCGCGCACCTCGTCAACCGTGCCATCGACGACATCACGTCGGATCCGTCGGACGAGCGGCTGGCACAGCTGGCGACCGCACGCGTTGGACCGGGGTTCCGCTCGACGGTCGGCAAGCTCCTTCCCGACGAGCTGCGGCGCGCGAGCCTGCTGCACCTGTTGCTCGACGACTGGGTCGGCGCGGCATTGGTGTCCGGTTATGCGGTGCAGCATGCGGCGATCAATCTCGGCAACGAGGAAAAGCTGCCGCCCGGCACGGCCGACAACATGGCAGGCATCTGTGCGGGCTTCGCGGCCGATGCCTCCCTGGTGTCGTACGCCAAGCGCAACGGCACCATTCCGTCGGTGCACGGGCCGGTCGCGCCGCCGCTGGACACCGAAGGCATCCACACCGTGAAAATGCTTCGGCCGCACGGCATGCGACGGTTCCGCAGACTCGACCTCCGTCCCGACGACGGCTTCGACGCCCACTTCCGTGACAGCCACGTCGACGGCGACGGTGTCGAGACGATCGTGCACGAGTACACCGTCGAGGGCTCGGTCGACGTCTCGACGCGGACCATCACCTCGGTCACCGCTGCGGTACGGGTGCTGCCCTGGCAGGAGTGTCCCGGCGCCATCGGAAGTGCCGCGCGCATAAGCGGAATGACGTTGTCGGAGTTGCGTGACCGGGTCCGCGGTGAGTTCGTCGGCATCAGCACGTGTACGCATCTCAACGACACGCTGCGCGCGATCGCCGACCTGGACGCGCTCCTTCGCCTCCGGGCCGCCACCTAGGGCTCGATGATGTGCGACGGGTCGGGCCGCCGGTCCGACGGTGCCTGGCTGTAGTCACCCCACGGGCCGTCGCGGCGCTCGATCGCGGTGCGCACGCCCTCGGTGGCGGCCGTGTCCACGAAATTCAGCGCATCCGGCGTATTGCGCATCAGCCCGTCGAGCACGGCGCCAAGCGTTTGGGTGGAGGCAAGGCCCATGTTCTCGTACGCCTGGTTGACGATCAGCTTTTGCGCCTGGAGTTGTGACAGCGGTATTTGTGCCAGCTTGCCGGCGACCTCCGCGACGCGCTCTTCCAGTTTCTCAAACGGCACCGACTCGTTGATGAGCTCGACTGCGGCAGCTTCCTTTCCGGTCATCGGTTCGCCGGTCAGTGAATGCCACTTCACCTTTGCGAAACTCAGCCTGTAGAGCCACATACCCGACAGGTAGCTGCCCCACATGCGGGCGTACGGAGTGCCGATGACTGCGTCGTCGCTGGCGATCACGATGTCGGCCGCGAGGGCGTAGTCGCTTGCCCCGCCGACGCACCAGCCATGCACCTGGGCGATGACGGGTTTGGACGCACGCCAGATGGACAAGAATTTCTGGTGTGGGCTGTGGGTGCGGGCCGTCATGAGAACGAAGTCCTTGCCGGGATCCCAGCGGCCTTCGGTGGTCAACCCTTCGTCCCAGTGATGAAAGCCGCCGCCGAAGTCGTAGCCGCCGGAGAACGCACGACCAGCGCCGCGAAGCACGACGACCTTGACGGCCGAATCGCGTTCGGCCAATCCGATCGCCGCTTCGATCTCGTCGGGCATCGGCGGCACGATCGTGTTCAGGACGTCCGGCCGGTTGAGGGTGATCGTGGCGACGGGGGGCTTCGTCGTGTACAGCAGGGTCTCGAACTCAGGCGTCGTCGGCATCCCTGCAGTATCGCGTCAGCCGGCGAGCGCGGCGACGGCTTCGGCGACCGGTGTTTCGCCGGAGACGAGTTCGAAGGTCCGTCCCGCAGTCCCCGGCTCGTCCAGCACCGCGACGAGTACGGCTGCCACGTCCTCGCGTGGGATGGTCCCGCGGCCCGTTGCTTCGCCGATCATCACTTGTCCGAGGCCGGCGTCGTCGGTCAGCCCGCCCGGGCGCACGATCGTCGCCTCCAGCGCGTCGCGGGCCCGGATCGCTTCGTCAGCAACGCCTTTCGCGCGGAGGTAAGCCTGGAACACCGCGTCGTCGGCGTTGGCCTGCGGGTCGGCGGCCATCGCGGAGACCATCACGTACCGGTGGACGCCAGCGGCTTCAGCAGCGTTGGCCAGCAGGATCGCCGCGTCGCGGTCGACGGTGTCCTTGCGCGCCGCCCCACTGCCCGGTCCCGCGCCCGCGGCGAACACGACGGCATCCGCACCGCGCACCGCTTCGGCGACCTCGTCGACCGAGGCCTTCTCCAGGTCGATGACAACGGGTTCGGCGCCCGCCGCTTCGAGGTCGGCGGTCTGGGCCGGGTTGCGGATCAGACCGGTGACCGAGTCGCCCCGCTGCGACAGCATTCGTTCGAGGATCAGGGCGACCTTGCCGTGTCCGCCCGCGATCACGATGCGCATCACTGCTTGGCCCCCAACGACGACATGGTGTCGATCTTTCCACGGCGCGCTACGTATGCAGCCTGCGGTGCAGGAACTCGAAGATCAGCGCGGACCGGAATGCGGTCTGCGCATTGTCGGCGGCGCCGGCGTGGCCGCCTTCGATGTTCTCGTAGTAGTGCACGTGGTGGCCTGCGGCCTCCAGCGCGGCGGTCATCTTGCGGGCATGGCCTGGATGAACCCGGTCGTCGCGGGTGGAGGTGGTGATCAGCACCGGCGGGTAGCGCCGGTCGGCCGAGATGTTCTGATACGGCGAGTACTTGGCGATGAACTCCCAGTCGTTCGGGTCGTCGGGATCGCCGTACTCCGCCACCCACGACGCGCCGGCCAGCAGAAGGTGGAAGCGGCGCATGTCGAGCAGCGGAACACTGCACACGAGCGCACCGAACAATTCCGGGTACTGCGTCAGCATGACGCCCATCAGTAGCCCCCCGTTGCTGCCGCCCTGTGCGCCGAGTTGTCCGACGGTGGTGATTCCGCGCCGTACCAAATCCTCAGCGACCGAGGCGAAATCCTCCGCCACCAGATGGCGGCCTTCGCGCATGGCCTTGGTGTGCCAGCCGGGCCCGTATTCGCCGCCGCCGCGGATGTTGGCCAGAACGTACGTTCCGCCGCGGGCCAGCCAGAGCCGGCCAAGCACACCGTCATAGCCCGGTGTTCTCGACACCTCGAAGCCGCCGTAGCCGCCGAGCAGGGTGGGCGCGGGCCCGGACGCGTCGCGGTGCCCGACCACAAAGTACGGGATCGCGGTGCCGTCCTTGGACTTCGCGAAATACTGTGTGACGGTGATGTCTTCGGCGTCGAAGAACGCGGGCGCCGACTTGATCTGCTCGAGAGGACCTTCGACGGGTCCGTGTACCAGCCGCGACGGTGTGGTGAATCCGCTGAAGTCCAGGAACACCTCGTCGCCGAGTTCGTCGGTGTCGACGACGACGGTGTTGATGTTGTCAGGGACGCCGGGCACGGGCTCGGTGATCCAGGTGCCTGGCGTCACCGTGTGCACACGGCTGACGACATCGGCGAGCGTGACGATGATCAGCTTGTCCCTCGTCCACGCATAGTGATGCAGGCTGGTGTGGGCGTCGGGTTGAAATACGACGTGCAGATCTGCCGTGCCGCAGAGGAATTCGTCGTAGTCCGCGGCGATCAACGAGCCCGCCGCATATAAATCGGTCCCGAGGTACCAGTCGGTGCGCAGCTCGACCAGCAGCCAGTTGCGATGAACCGACACCGTGGCGTCGGTGGGCGCGTCGATGCGGATCAGCTCATCGTCGTCGCACAGCTCGTAGACCTCGTCGTTGAAGAAGTCGACGGCACGGCTCAGGTGCGTCCGCTCGAAGCCCGGCGTGCGATCCCTGGACGCCGCGACGATCACGTCGGAAATCGACCCGCTGAACAGTGTTTCCGCGTCGTCGAGCGGCGTTCCGCGACGCCACCGTTTGACCAGCCGGGGATACCCGGAGTCGGTCAGGGACCCCTCGCCGAAGTCCGTGCCGATCAGGACGGTGTCCTCGTCCTCCCAGCTGATCTGGGTCTTTGCCTCGGGGACCTCGAAGCCGTCGGTGACGAATTGTCCTGTGCGCATGTCGAACTCACGTACCACGGCGGCGTCCGAGCCGCCACGCGACAGACTGACCAGCGCCAGCGTGTAGTCGGGTTCGATGACCTTGGCGCCCGCCCACACCCAGTTCTCGTTCTCGGCGGCGGCAAGGGCGTCGAGGTCGATCACCACCTCCCAGTGGGGCGCGTCGGTGCGATAGCTGTCCAAGGTGGCGCGACGCCACAGCCCCTTCGGGTTTTCTGCATCGCGCCAGAAGTTGTACAGGTACCCGCCGCGGCGGCGCACATACGGGATGCGCGCATCGGTGTCGAGCACCTCGAGGGCCTCGGCCCGCATCCGCTCGAACCTTTCATCGGACAGCTCGGCGAGCGTGGGCTCGTTGTGCCGCCGGACCCAGTCCAGCGCGTCGTCGCCGGTGATGTCCTCGAGCCACAGGTAAGGGTCGGTCACCCCGTCATTCTGGCGGCTCGGTGCTCAGCTCAGATGATGGACCTCTTGCAAGCCGTACACGGGGGTGGGAATGCCCTCGTAGCGCGCCTTGAGTTGCAGGGCCAGATACAGCGAATAGTGCCGAGACTGGTGCAGGTTGCCGCCATGGAACCAGAGGTTCTCCTGTTGGGTCGGCTTCCACATGTTCCGCTGCTCGCCCTCCCACGGCCCGGGGTCCTTGGCGGTCTCGGAGCCGAGCCCCCACACCTTGCCCACCTTGTCGGCGACGTCCTGGCCGATGAGGTCGGCCGCCCAGCCGTTCATCGATCCGAAGCCGGTCGCGTACACGACCACGTCCGCGGGCAGTTCGGTGCCGTCGGCGAGGACCACCGAATCCTCGGTGAGGTGGTCGACCTGACCGTGCGCCAGCTTGATCTCACCGCTGGCCACCAGATCGGATGCGCCGACGTCGATGTAGTAGCCCGAACCGCGGCGCAAGTACTTCATGAACAGACCGGATTCGTCTTCGCCCCAGTCGAGTTCGAAACCCGCGGCGGCCAGCCGGTCGTAGAAGTCCTTGTCGCGCTCGCGGATCGCGTTGTATACCGGTATCTGGAACTCGTGCAGGATCCGGTACGGCAGCGAGGCGAACGTCATGTCGGCCTTGTCGGTCGTCATCCCCGCGGCCACGGCGCGCTCCGAGTAGAGGTCGCCGAGCCCGAGGTCCATCAGCGAATCGGACTTGACGATGTGCGTCGGCGAGCGCTGCACCATCGTCACGTCGACGCCGTTCTCGTACAACGCCTTACAGATGTCGTGGGCGGAGTTGTTGGATCCGATTACGACGGCCTTCTTGCCGATGTACGCGTCGGGCCCCGGATGTGCGCTTGAGTGGTGCTGGTCGCCGCGGAACACGTCCTGGCCTGCCAGCATCGGCATGTTCGGCTTGCCCGACATACCCGTCGCCAGCACGAGGTGCGTGGGATGCAGCGTCAGACGCTCGCCGTCGCGGTCCACCTCGACCGTCCACTGCTTGGCGTCGTCGTCGAACGACGCCGACAGGCACGTCGTCTTGGGCCAGTACGGCACCTCCATCACCCGGGTGTAGAACTCCAGCCAGTCGCCGATCTTGTCCTTCGGCGAGAACACCGGCCAGTTCGCCGGGAATGGCAGGTAGGGCAGGTGGTCGTACCAGACGGGGTCGTGCAGGCAAAGCGACTTGTAGCGCTTTCGCCACTGATCGCCCGGCCGGTCGTGGCGGTCGACGACGATACTGGGCACGCCGAGCTGGCGCAGCCGCGCGCCCAGCGCGATTCCACCCTGTCCGCCGCCGACGACGAGCGTGTAGGGCTGCGTCTGATAGCCGAGAGCGGTTTCCTCGTCTGCCCGCTTTTCGGCCCACGAGCGGGTGTCCGGATCGGTGCCGTGCACCGCACCGAGCACTCGCGACGAACCCTTGCGCTCCTCGTGGCCCTTCAGTTCCTGCAGAGCCGTCAGCAACGTCCATGCCTGATCGCCTGCCTGGTCGCTCTTGAGCCGCAGATGGCCGACGCCACGGCCGAGGGCGGTGTCGAACTCGATGAACGCCGAGACCACGCCGCCGTCCTCGGTCGCATCCTCGCGGGTGCGGAAGTGCGACGGCTCGGTGCCGGCCAGGCGTTCGCCGAGCATGCCTGCGATCTGGTCGCGTCCCTCGATGGTCTTGATGTTCCAGGTGAACGCGACCAGGTCGCGCCAGAAGCTGTCGGTGGCGAACTTCGCGACGGCGCGGTCGATGTCGCCAACGGTGAGCGCCGCCTCGAAGTCGGCCAGCCAGGCGGTGACCCGCTCCTGCGGGGTGACGGTGGAGGTCGGGTTAGCGGTCTGCGTCATGTCGATCTACACACCGGCCGCCGTCGTGACCGCCCGCTTCGTCAGCACCCTCGCGAGGTGGCTGCGATAGTCGGCGTCGGCATTGCCGTCGCTATTGGGACTGGTGCCTTCGGCGGCATGCTCGGCCGCCGCCCCGATCAACTCCGGGCTCGCCTGCTGACCGATCAGCGCGGCCTCGACGCCGTGCGCACGCACGGGCACCGACGCCATGTTCGTCAGCGCAACGCTGGCCCGCCGGATCACCCCGCCGTCGAGCTCGACGGTCGCAGCCACCGCCACGATCGACCAGGCCTGCGCCACCCGGTGCAGCTTCTCGTAGTGGGCTGCCCAATCCGTGTGCTTCGGAATCCTTATCTCCGTGAGGATTTCATCGGGTTGCAGCGCGGTGGTGAAGTAATCGACGAAGAACTCGGCCGCCGCTACCCTGCGTGTGCCTGACGGACCGACGATCGTCATCGTCGCGTCCAACGCCAGCACAGGTGCGGACAGGTCACCAGCAGGATCGGCATGTGCGATGTTCCCGCCCAGCGTGCCGCGGTGCCGGATCTGTGGGTCGGCCACGGTGCGGGTGGCGTCGGCAAGGAGGAGCGCATGCTTGCTCACGAGCGGATTGCCCAGCAGGCCGTAATAGGTCGTCATTGCGCCGATCGCCAGCGCGTCACCGTCGTCGCGCACGCCGCGGAGTTCGTCGATTCGGCCGAGGTCGACGAGCACGGTCGGCGCGGCCAGTCGCAGCCGCAGCACCGCCATCAGACTCTGTCCGCCCGCGATGACCTTGGCGTCCTCGCCCCCGTCCGCCAACGCCGCCACCGCGTCGTCGACAGTGGTCGGGGCGACATAGTCGAAGTTCGACGGGATCATCGGGCGCCTCCCTGGGCCTCATTGATGGCATGCCAGACACGTATTGGGCTGCAAGGCATTTCGATGTCCTCGACGCCGAGATGTCGGACCGCATCGATGACCGCGTTGACCACGGCAGGCGTCGACGCGATCGTGCCCGCTTCACCGACGCCCTTGACCCCGAGCGGGTTGGTGGTGGCAGGCGTTTCCGTTCGTCCGGTGGTGAACGTCGGCAGATCCACCGCCGACGGCACCAGATACTCGGAGAACGACGCGTTGATCAAGGTGCCCGACTCGTCATGCACGGCCTCCTCGTACAGCGCCTGCGCGATGCCCTGGGCGAGTCCGCCGTGCACCTGCCCGTCGACGATCAGCGGATTGACCACGTGGCCGATGTCGTCGACGCACACGTAGGAGCGGATCCGCACCTGCCCGGTTTCGGTGTCGACTTCGGTGGCGCACAGATGCGTTCCGTGCGGAAACGAGAAGTTCTCGGGGTCGTAGGTGGCCTCGGAATCCAGGTTCGGCTCCAGGCCGTCGGGCAGGTCGTGCGCGGCGAACACGGCAAGGGCGATTTCGGGGAGCGTGACCGCCTTCTCGGTGCCTGTCACACGGAACCGTCCCCCGGTGAACTCGAGGTCGTCTTCCGCGCATTCCATCATGTGGGCAGCGAACGGCTTGGCCTTGGCGATCACCTTCTCGGCCGCCTTGACCACGGCGATCGCGCCGACTGCCAACGATCGTGACCCGTAGGTGTCGAGGCCGCGCGGCGAGGACTGTGTGTCGCCATGCAGGATTTCGACGTCCTCGAACGGGACTCCGAGTTGGTCGGCGACGATCTGGCTCCACGCCGTCTCGTGGCCCTGGCCGTGCGGAGATGACCCGGTGACCACCTCCACCTTGCCGGTCGGCAGCATGCGGATCGCCGCATGCTCCCAGCCGCCCGCCCCGTACGACAGCGCACCGAGTGTTCGTGACGGGGCCAGCCCGCACATCTCGGTGAACGTCGAGACGCCGATGCCCAGCTGCACCGGATCGTGGTGGTCGCGCCGCTCTGCTTGCTCGCGCCGTAATCCGTCGTAATCGAACAGGTCCCGCGCCTGTGCGGTGGCGGCCTCGTAGTTGCCGGAGTCGTAGGTCAATCCCGCGACCGTGTCGAAGGGGAACTCCTCGTGGGTGATCCAGTTCTGCGCGCGCAGTTCGAGCGGATCACGCGACAGCTCGGCGGCGAGCTCGTCCATCATCCGCTCTATGGCGAACGTCGCCTCCGGGCGTCCGGCCCCGCGATACGCATCGGTGGGCACCTTGTTGGTGAAGACGTTCGTACACGTGAAGTGATACGACGGGAACTTGTAGATGCCGTTGAACATGAACGCACCGAGAATCGGGATGCCCGAGGTGACCAACCGGAGGTAGGCGCCCATATCGGCGAGCAGTTCCACCTTCAGGCCGGTTACGGTTCCGTCGCGGCGGGCGGCAAGCGTCAGCTTCTGGATCTGGTCGCGCCCGTGGTGTGCCGCGAGCATCGACTCGCTGCGGGATTCGGTGTACTTGACGGGCTTGCCGAGTCGTCGCGCGACGAGAAGGGCGATCACCTCCTCTGGCGTCACTTGCAGCTTGCCGCCGAATCCGCCTCCGACGTCCGGGGCGATGACGCGCACCTTGTGCTCCGGGATCTCCAGCGTCATCGCCAGCATCAGCTTCAGGATGTGCGGGACTTGCGTGGCCGACCACATGGTGAGCTGGGGACCGGTGGGGTCGACTACGACCGAACGCGGCTCCATGAACGCCGGAATCAGTCGCTGCTGCCGGAAGGTGCGCTGCAGAAGCACTTCGGCGTCGCGGATGGCGTCTTCGACGTCGGCGCCCGTGCCGGCTTCGGCGGAGTCGAACGTCCACACCGCGCTGACGTTTGTGCCGAGATCGGGGTGCACCAACTCCGCCCCGTCCGCGGCCGCCGCAGCGAGATCGAGGACCACCGGCAGGTCCCCGTAGTCGACGTCGATCCCCTCGAGCGCGTCCTGTGCTTCGTAGGCGCTGCGGGCCACCACGACGGCCACGGCTTCGCCTGCGAAGTTCACCGTGTCGACGGCGAGCGACGGCGCAGGCGGCGCCTTCATGTCCTCGGTGATCTGCCATGCGTTGGGCAGGCTGCCTTGTTCGGCGGCCAGGTCGGCGCCGGTGTAGACCGCGATGACACCAGGCATGCCGCGTGCGGCCGTCGTGTCGATACTGGTGATGCTGGCGTGCGCGAGTGGGCTGCGCATGATCGCCATGTGCTGCATGCCCGGCAGCACGATGTTGTCGGTCCACCGGGTGCGGCCGGTGATCAGGTGGAAATCCTCCTTGCGGACCCTCGCCCTGCCGATTTCAGGTTCAGTCGTGGCGGTCATCGCACGCCTCCCGCCGTATCCGCTTTCTCTGCATCGGTTTTCGGGGTGTCATCGGCCGCGGTTGCGCGCAGCCGGCCCGCCGCGTCCTGCACCGCCCGCACGATGTTCTGGTATCCAGTGCAGCGGCACAGGTTTCCCTCGAGGCCGTGCCGGACCGTCGCTTCGTCGGGGTCGGGGTGTTCGGCGAGCAGGTCGATGGACTGCATGATCATGCCGGGCGTGCAGAAGCCGCACTGCAACGCGTGGTTGTCGCGGAACGCTTCCTGGACGGGGTGCAGCGTTCCGTCGTCTCGGGACAGGCCTTCGATGGTCGTCACGTCGCCACCGTCGGCCTGCACGGCGAGCACTGAGCAGGACTTGACGCTGAACCCGTTGAGGTGAACGGTGCATGCGCCGCAGTTGCTGGTGTCGCAGCCGACCACGGTGCCCACCTTGCCGAGTCGGTCACGAAGGTAGTGCACGAGGAGAAGCCGCGGCTCCACATCGTCGGTATAAACGGTTCCGTCGACGGTGACAGAGATGTGCATAGGGCCTACTCTGCTCTGGCCGGCGGTCGGGAACGCCCGAAACGGCGAAACCGGTTCCGCGCCAGCCTTGGTCACACGTTGCGGATCTCGTCGAGCAACGCCTGTAGCGTCGCGAGGCTGTGGCCTGCCAGCAACCGGTCGACGAACGGCAACGCCGCAGCGATCCCGGATTGCACAGCCTGATAATCGTCCGCGCCGGCGTGCGGATTCACCCACAGCACCGCGTGGGCGTGGCGCTGCAGCGCGGCCATTTGTGAAGCGAGCAGCGTCGGGTCGCCGCGCTCCCAGCCGTCGGAGAAGATCACCACAACGGCGCCACGGGCCAGGCCCCGGCGGCCCCAGCGGTTCAGGAATGCGCGCAGCGTCTCGCCCAGCCGGGTGCCCCCTGCCCAGTCGGGCACCGCCCGGCCCGCGGTGGCGAGCGCCAATTCGGGATCGCGGATGCGCAACGCCCGCGACAGCCGGGTCATGCGGGTGCCGAGCGAGAACACCTCGGTGGCGGGGTTGGCGCACGCGACGACGTGTGCGAACCGCAGCAGTGCGTCCGCATACGCGCTCATCGAGCCGGATACGTCGAGCAGCAACACCGTTCGTCGCGGCCGCGTCGCCTTGCGGTGATGCCTGGGCCGCACCGGTTCGCCACCTGCGGCCAGCATGTAGCGCAATGTCCGCCGCGGATCGACGCGGCCCCGCCGCGCCGGCCGCAGCCGCAACGCCGGGCGGGTCGCGGGGTGCGGGCGGAGGCTGGAGATGAGCTCGGCCAGGTGTGCGCGCTCGGCGGCGGTCAGTTCGGCGATGTCGCGGTGGCGCAGGATCTCGGTGTCGTCCGCCGCGACGCGGAGTTGCGGCGCGTCACCGGCGGCGTCGGCGCCGCCGGTTGCATCGAGGGCAACGATCTTCGAATGACGCGGCCGCTCCTTGCGATACGGAGCAGGCCTTGGAAGCGTTCCGCCGAACCAGCTCTCGAAGACCAGGTCGTAACGTGGGATGTCGTCGGGGCCGCGGCACAGGGTGGCGCGCCCGGCCCAGTACACCTGCCGCGGGTCGGCGACGTCGACCTGACGCAGTGCCCGGGTATATGTGTCGACGGCGTCCGACGCCACTGCAAGCCCGGCGCCCGCGAGGGCACGCGCGAAGCCTGCCACCCCGACGAGCGGGTCTTCGATGTCCGGCATCGACGTCTCACCCCGCCAGCAGTCGGTCCAGTCCCGCCCTGGCGACGCGCTCGAGGTCCTCGTGGTACTTGACGACCGCGCCGAGCGTCGCCGCCGCGCTCTGCGCGTCGAGGACGTCGCGGTCGAGTTCACGAAGCGCCCGCGCCCAGTCCAGCGATTCGGCGACGCCCGGCGGCTTGACCAGTTCCATGCCGCGCAGCGTGTGGACTGCCCGTGCCACCTGGTCGGCGAGCGCCTGCGCAATGCCGGGGATGCGGCGGTGCAGTATCGCGATTTCGCGGGTCAGGTCGGGATGCTCGAGCCAGTGGTAGAGACATCGCCGCTTGAGTGCGTCGTGCACGTCGCGGGTGCGGTTGGAGGTGAGCACCACCAGCGGTGGCGTCTCGGCCCGCACCTCGCCGAGTTCGGGGATGGTGACCGCGTTCTCGTCGAGCACCTCGAGCAAGAACGCCTCGAATTCGTCGTCGGCGCGGTCGATTTCGTCCACCAGCAGCACGCACGGCGCTTCGGTCAGGGCCCGCAGCAGCGGCCGCGCCAACAGAAACCGCTCGGTGTAGAGCGAGCGCTCGGCGGAGTCGGGTTCGAGGTGTCCGGCGCTGGCCGCCTCCAGCGTCCGCAGGTGCAGCAGCTGCCGCGGGAAGTCCCAGTCGTACAGCGCTTGCGCCGCGTCGATGCCCTCGTGGCACTGCAGGCGGATCAGTGGCAGATGGAGCGCCTCCGCCAGCGCGGCGGCAAGCGAGGTCTTTCCCGTACCGGGCTCGCCCTCGCAGAACAGTGGTCGGCCCATTCGCAATGCCAGGTAGGCGGCTGTCGCCACACCTTCGTCGGCGAGATAGCCGGTCGCCTCGAGCGCCTGTGCCAGTTCGGTCGGCGACCCGACACCGGGCGTGGAATCGCTCACGCCCGCGAGCCTAGGTCAGGGTTTGGTCTCGGCCCAGCATCTTCGCGAGCCGCAGGTGTGCCGCGAACGGATCGACCCATGCATCGGAGTTATGGTCGGATGCGTGATACCGCTACCGCGGGCATGGTTGTTGACCAGCGTGATGATGGTCGGCACGGCCGCCGGGCTGATCGCGGGCGTCGCGTCCACGCTGCTGATCACGGCACGGATTCGGCCCGACGTCACGGTCGGCCTCGTCGTCGGTGTCCCAGGCGTCCTCGGAATGCTGTTGATCCTGTTCTCGAAGCGGCGATGGATGACGGCGCTCGGCGTGTTTCTGGTCGCCATGGTGCCTGGCTGGTTCGGCGTGCTCGTCGCGATCGAAGGAGCCTCGGGTGTCTGATCACGAGGACGCGGTCGTCGACGAGGAGGCCCCGCCCGCCGCACCCGAGCCGGAGGTCGCGCCTGATCGGCACGACTACCTCACGCGCCGGACATTCGTCCTCGTCCTGGCCGGGGTGTGGATCGTCGCGGCGATCATCGGGCTCGCCCTGTACCTCTGGTGGTACCACTCGATCGACAAGACACCTGCGCTGTTCGTCGTGCTGGTGTACCTGGTGGTTTGCACTGTTGCGGCGGTGCTCACGGCGATGGTGCAGCGAAAACCCCGCGTATCGGCGCTGGCGATAGCGCTGGTGTCCGCGCCGTTCGCGTCGACGGCCGCGGCTTCGGTGCTGTACGGCATCTACTTCTGCGATCGAGCAAGCCGCTGTCTGGTCGGCCTGATCCCCTACTAGGGTTGGCGGGGTGACCCACTATGACGTCGTTGTTCTCGGAGCAGGTCCCGGCGGGTACGTGGCAGCGATCCGCGCCGCGCAACTCGGGCTGAACACCGCAGTCGTCGAACCCAAATACTGGGGCGGGGTGTGCCTCAACGTCGGATGCATTCCGTCGAAGGCGCTACTGCGCAATGCCGAACTCGCGCACATTTTCACCAAGGAAGCCAAGCAGTTCGGCATCAGCGGTGAGGCGACGTTCGACTACGGGGTCGCCTTCGACCGCAGCCGCAAGGTCGCAGAAGGCCGCGTCGCCGGCGTGCACTTCTTGATGAAGAAGAACAAGATCACCGAGATCCACGGCTACGGCAAGTTCACCGACGACCACACCCTCGAGGTCGACCTCAACGAGGGCGGCACCGAGACGGTGACATTCGACAACATCATCATCGCGACCGGCAGCAGCACCAGGCTGGTGCCGGGCACCTCGCTTTCGGAGAACGTCGTCACCTACGAAGAACTCATCCTGTCGCGGGAGCTGCCGAAGTCGATCGTCATCGCCGGCGCGGGCGCGATCGGCATGGAGTTCGGCTACGTGATGAAGAACTACGGGGTCGACGTCACCATCGTCGAGTTCCTGCCGCGGGCGCTGCCCAACGAGGACGCCGAGGTGTCCAAGGAGATCGAGAAGCAGTTCAAGAAGCTCGGCGTCAAGGTGCTCACCGGCACCAAGGTCGAGGCGATCAAGGACAACGGCAGTGATGTGACCGTCACGGTCAGCAAGGACGGCAAGTCCGAGGACATCAAGACCGAGAAGGTGCTGCAGGCCATCGGCTTCGCGCCCAACATCGAGGGTTTCGGACTCGACAAGGCCGGTGTGCAGATCACCGAGCGCAAGGCCATCGGCATCGACGACTACATGCGCACCAACGTTCCGCACATCTATGCGATCGGCGACGTCACCGGCCTGCTGCAGCTCGCGCACGTCGCGGAGGCGCAGGGTGTCGTCGCGGCCGAAACCATCGGTGGCGCAGACACTTTGCCGCTTGGTGACTATCGAATGATGCCGCGTGCGACGTTCTGCCAGCCGCAGGTGGCCAGCTTCGGTCTCACCGAGGAGCAGGCGCGCGACGAGGGCTACGACGTCAAGGTCGCCAAGTTCCCGTTCACCGCCAACGCCAAGGCGCACGGCATGGGCGACCCGAGTGGCTTCGTGAAGCTGATCGCCGACGGCAAGTACGGCGAACTGATCGGCGGCCACCTCATCGGCCACGACGTGTCCGAGCTACTGCCCGAACTGACATTGGCACAGAAATGGGATCTGACAGCAACCGAACTGGCCCGCAACGTGCATACTCACCCGACGATGTCGGAGGCGCTGCAGGAGTGCTTCCATGGGCTCGTCGGCCACATGATCAACTTTTGAGAGCCATCTGGGTTGCCGGCATCGGCGGGTTGATCATCGGCCACATGCTGTGGCTGGCCGGGATCTCCGCCGCCATCGCCACGCGCACGGTCAGCGACTGGGTACTGCTCGTCGCGGCGGTGTCGTTCGTCGTCGGCATCGCCGCCGCGCTGCTCGGTTGGCGTGCGTACCAACGCAAGTCGGAGGTCTGGGCCGCGTTTCTGTGTGCGCTGCCGATATCACCGGTGTTGCTGTCGCTGGTCGTGCTCGGCGTGACGTATTTGTGAATCTGTCGGCTGCGGGTCGCCGACGCTGGTGACGGTCGCAAAATGACGCTTAAGGGACGCTGAAAATCGAGTCGCCCAATCCAGACGGGTGCCAGCCTCCCGACGGGGAGTTCACAGCTTTGGTGTCGGAAGGTCTTTCCGCGATCAGTCCGGGAAGTCCAGCGGGACCTGAAGCGTGGCGATGGTGGCCGCCAGCCCGTCGTATTGGGCTGCCAGCATGCAGAATTCGATCAGTTGCGCCTTGGTCAGATGGCTCGCGAGTGTCGCCCATGTCTCGGGTGACACCCCGCGGGTGACGACGAACTCGTCGGTCGCGGTGATGAGCGCGCGCTGCCGGTCGGTGAGGCCCTCTGCGTCGGGACCCTCGAAGATCTTCGCCTGCATGTCGGGTCCGATGCCGCGGGTTCTGGCCAGCCTTCGGTGCTGCTGCAGCTCGTACTCGCAGTTGCGGAGGTGTCCGACGCGCAGGATGACGACCTCGGCGTCCTTGACCGGCAGCTTGCTCAGAAGGCCGAGCAATATTCCGCTATACGGCAGCCACGCCAGGAACAGCAGCTTGTGCTGACCCAGCACGGTGAAGAGGCTGAACCGCGGTGCCCGAATCGCCCGCGCACCCAGCTTCGCGGCGACCCAATTGATCGGGCCCAGTTCGCGAAAGCCTCCCGGCTCGATGCGGGCGGGCGTGCTCACGACTGCTTCACCAGGTACGGTGACACGGTGCTGCGGTGCTCGTCGATATCGAGCGCGCGGCCCAGTGCGGGGAACGCCCGCTGGGGGCAGTTGTCGCGTTCGCAGACCCGGCAGCCGGCTCCGATCGGGGTGGCGATGTTGCCCGACAAGTCCAGTCCCTCCGAGTAGACGAGCCGATGTGCATGCCGCAGTTCGCACCCCAGCCCGATGGCAAATGTCTTGCCGGGCTGACCATATCGCGATGCGCGGCGTTCGACCGTGCGCGCCACCCACATGTAGCTGCGTCCGTCGGGCATCTCGGCGATCTGCACCAGGATCTTGCCCGGGTTGGCGAAGGTCTCGTACACGTTCCACAGCGGGCAGGTACCGCCGCTCGAGGAGAAGTGGAAACCGGTGGCGGACTGACGCTTTGACATGTTTCCCGCCTTGTCGACCCGGACGAACGAGAACGGAACACCGCGCATCGACGGCCGCTGCAGCGTGGACAGCCGGTGCGCAATCGTCTCGTAGCTGACCGAGTAGAACGCGGAAAGCCGCTCGACGTCGTACCGGAACTTCTCGGCGACCTCGTGGAACTGCGCGTAGGGCAACACCGTCGCGGCGGCGAAGTAGTTGGCGAGGCCGAGCCGGGCCAGTGTCGTCGACTCCTCGCTGGTGAACTTGCCGTCTTCGACGAGTTTGTCGATGAGGTCGCCGAATTCGAGGTAGGCGAGTTCGGCCGCCATCTTGAACACCTGCTGCCCGGACGACAGGTGGCTGCCGATCTCCAGCCGCCGTGATGCGGGGTCGAATCGGTGCAGCACGGTGTCGCCGAGGTCGGTGCGCCGCACGATGTGCACGCCGTGTACGGCCTTGAGCCGGTCGGACAGGTCACGAGCCAGGTCGCCGCGGTGCATGCGCAAGTTGATGGTGAGATCCTCGGCGGCGGTGTCGAGTTCGTGGAGGTAGTTCTGCCGCTGGTAGAAGTAGTCGCGCACCTCTTCGTGCGGCATCGTGATGGAGCCGCTACCGCTGGTGTCGGCGAACCGGTCCTCGGTGGCTGCGGCCAGCTGGGTGGTGGTGATCCGGTAGCGCTGATGCAGGTTGACCATCGCCCGCGCCAGCGTCGGATGGGTGTGCACGATCTCGGCGATCTCGGCCGGGTCGACCTCGACGCCGAGGTCGCGGTCCATGGTCACCTCGCGCAGTTCGGCGACCAACCGGGTGTCGTCCTGAGACGCGAAGAACGTCGCGTCGACGCCGAACACCTCGGTGATCCGCAGCAGCACCGCGACCGTCAGCGGCCGCACGTCGTGCTCGATCTGGTTGAGGTAGCTCGGCGAGATATCCAGCATCTGAGCCAGTGCAGCCTGGCTGAAACCGCGCTCGCTTCGCAACTGCCGCACGCGTGAACCGACGAACGTTTTGGCCACGTCAGCCAGCATAACCGGCTGCGAAGGTCGCCTTCGCAGTCTTGGCATAGGCGCCGCTGTGGCAGTATTCACCAAAGCTCTTTGGAGTAGCAGGGGAGAACCGATCATGGCGGGAATCGCAGGTAGCACCGGCTTGGCGAAGGTGATGATGCCTGTGCCTGATCCGCATCCGGACGTCTTCGACCAGGAGTGGCCCCTGCGCGTCGGCGACATCGACCGCGAGGGCAGGCTGCGCTTCGACGCGGCGACCCGGCACATCCAGGACATCGGCCAGGACCACCTGCGTGAGCTGGGCTTCGAGGAGACCCATCCGTTGTGGATCGTCCGGCGCACGATGATCGACCTGGTCAAGCCCATCGAGTTCCAGGACATGCTGCGCTGTAGGCGCTGGTGTTCGGGCACGTCGAACCGATGGTGTGAGATGCGGGTCCGAATCGACGGTCGCAGGGGCGGGCTGATGGAGTCCGAAGCGTTCTGGATCAACATCAACCGGGAGACGCAGGGGCCGGCCCGCATCGCCGACGATTTCATCGAGGGCCTGCAACGCACCACCAGCGAGGGCCGGTTGAGGTGGAAGGCCTATCTGAAGGCGGGCGCCCGTGACGACGCCGCCGAGATACACCAATTCCCGGTGCGGGTCTCCGACATCGACCTGTTCGACCACATGAACAACGCTGTCTACTGGTCGGTGATCGAGGACTTTCTGTACAGCCAGCCGGAGCTGGTCAAGGCTCCGCTGCGGGTGACCATCGAACACGACGCGGCGGTCGCGCTGGGCGACAAGCTGGAGATCATCAAGCACGTCCATCCGGCGGGTTCCACCGAGCAGTTCGGTCCGGACCTCACGGATCGCACTGTTACAACGCTCACATATGCGGTCGGCGACGAGACAAAAGCCGTCGCATCAATCTTCGCGCTCTGATTCGAACCGCTTAACAGTACGGGCGTACTGACCAGCGAAAACGAGCTACTGGCCAGTAGCAACTGAACCGGTTCAGTGAGTAACCACTTTGCAAAGTTCGCAGATTCGCGCGAGCCGTTAGCGAAAATTGGCAATCCAAACGGGTGGACCTGCACATATGTCTTGATGCATCCTCGGATTAGCACCACAGCGAAGTTGTTCGGGCGTTAACAAGGTGGGAACCCCGGCAACACCGTAGCGATCTTCGACAGAAATTTGGAGGAGCCGTCAATGTCTACCGTTGGCACGCCGAAATCACCCGAGCAGATCCAGCACGACTGGGACACCAACCCGCGGTGGAAGGGTGTCGAGCGCACCTACACCCCGGCCGATGTCGTCGCGCTGCAGGGCACCGTCGTCGAGGAGGCCACGCTGGCCCGCCGCGGCGCCGAGGTGCTGTGGAGCCAGCTGCACGATCTGGAGTTCGTCAACGCGCTCGGCGCGCTGACCGGCAACATGGCCGTCCAGCAGGTGCGCGGGGGCCTGAAGGCCATCTACCTGTCGGGCTGGCAGGTCGCCGGTGACGCGAACCTCTCCGGTCACACCTACCCCGACCAGAGCCTCTATCCGGCCAACTCGGTGCCGCAGGTGGTGCGCCGCATCAACAACGCGCTGCTGCGTGCCGACGAGATCGCCAAGGTCGAGGGCGACACGTCCGTCGAGAACTGGCTGGCCCCGATCGTCGCCGACGGTGAGGCCGGTTTCGGTGGCGCGCTGAACGTCTACGAGCTGCAGAAAGCCATGATCGCCGCCGGTGTCGCCGGTTCGCACTGGGAGGACCAGCTGGCGTCGGAGAAGAAGTGCGGCCACCTCGGCGGCAAGGTTTTGATCCCGACGCAGCAGCACATTCGCACCCTGACCTCGGCCCGGCTCGCGGCCGACGTCGCCGACGTGCCGACGGTCGTCATCGCGCGTACCGACGCCGAGGCCGCCACACTGATCACCTCCGATGTCGACGAGCGCGACCGCCCGTTCATCACGGGCGAGCGCACCGCCGAAGGCTTCTACCGGGTGAAGAACGGCCTCGAGCCATGCATCGCCCGTGCCAAGGCCTACGCGCCGTACTCGGATCTGATCTGGATGGAGACCGGCACGCCGGACCTGGACCTTGCCCGCAAATTCGCCGAGGGCGTCAAGAGCGAGTTCCCCGACCAGATGCTGGCCTACAACTGCTCGCCGTCGTTCAACTGGCGCAAGCACCTCGACGACGCGACGATCGCCCGGTTCCAGAAGGAGCTCGGCGCGATGGGCTTCAAGTTCCAGTTCATCACGCTGGCCGGCTTCCACGCCCTGAACTACTCGATGTTCGATCTGGCCTACGGCTACGCCCGCAACCAGATGAGCGCCTACGTCGAGCTGCAGGA
>JBKPSU010000102.1:0-37810 GCA_046735135.1 Actinomycetota bacterium | reverse complement strand
TTTTGTCGCTGAAGGGCGGCGTGGGCAAGACGACGATCACCGCGACGCTGGGCGCGACGTTCGCGTCCATCCGCGGCGACCGCGTGGTGGCCGTCGACGCCAACCCCGACCGCGGCACGCTGAGCCAGAAGGTCCCGCTGGAAACCCCGGCCACCGTGCGTCACCTGTTGCGCGACGCGGAGGGCATCGAGCGCTACAGCGACATCCGCAGCTACACGTCGCAAGGGCCGAGCAGGCTGGAGGTGCTCGCATCGGAGACCGACCCGGCAGTGTCGGAGGCATTCAGCGCCGAGGACTACGCCAGGACGCTCGAGGTGCTGGAACGCTTCTACAGCCTGGTGCTCACCGACTGTGGAACCGGGCTGATGCACTCGGCGATGTCGTCGGTGCTGGCCAAGGCGGACGTGCTGGTCGTCATCAGCTCGGGATCGGTCGACGGCGCCCGCAGTGCGTCGGCGACGCTGGACTGGCTCGACGCCCACGGGCACGAGGACATGGTCAAGAACTCGGTCGCGGTGATCAACGCGGTGCGTCCGGGGTCGGGCAAGGTCGATATGCAGAAGGTCGTCGACCACTTCTCCCGTCGGTGCCGCGCGGTGCGGCTGGTACCGTTCGACCCGCACCTGGAAGAGGGCGCGGAGATCAGCCTGGAACGACTGCGACGAGAAACGCGTGAGGCGCTGATCGAATTGGCAGCCGTGGTCGCGGAAGGTTTTCCGGGCGCGCGGCGACCCAACGACCTGTTTTGAAGCGATGCGATTACTTGGGGCGGGGATTGTCCCCGTGCCCGAGCCGACGCAGGAAATCCGGGTCGTCGTCGGGGCCGATCACACGCGTCCCGGGTCGGCCGGCCGTGGCGCGGGTCAGCCGCCAACCGGC
Source organism: Actinomycetota bacterium (assembly GCA_046735135.1). Lineage (GTDB taxonomy): Bacteria > Actinomycetota > Actinomycetes > Mycobacteriales > Mycobacteriaceae > Mycobacterium. Next base: position 36,931 of record JBKPSU010000102.1, on the reverse strand, counting down.
ATATATCAAGCCGGCCAAGACGAGGATGAGGAACAGAAAAGCCACGCAAAAAACCTCCTTGATCTGAATATACGCGCCGTCGGTAGGCTCGGGCCGTGTCTGAGCTACGTCGTGGATCCCGTCTCGTTGTCGACGTGCTTGCCTACATGCTGGCGCGACTCCTTCTCGTCGTCGTACTGACCGCGGTGATATTCGGGGCAGGTCATCTACTCGGTTTGCGTGACTTCCCGCTGGTCATCGCCATGCTGTTTGCGATCGTGATCGCGCTGCCGGTGGGCATGTGGATCTTCGCGCCGCTGCGCAGGCGCGCCAATGCCAGCATCGCCGCGATCGACGAGCGTCGACGCCAGGATCGCGAGCAGCTGCAGGCCAGGCTGCGCGGCGAAGAACCGCCCGCCAAGTGATATCGCGCCGACGTGAGGAGCATCTTGTCACGTGAGGCGTTCGGGGCCGAATTCGTTGGCGCCGAGGGATTCCTGAACTCGCCGACCTACGGACTGCCGCCGCGATTCATGTTCGACGCGCTGCAGGAGTGCCTGCGCACGTGGCAGGACGGAACGATGGACGTCCCGTCGTTCGACGGGTCCGTGCACGCAGGCAGGACAGGCTATGCCGCATTGGTGGGTGTGCCCGCGGACTCGGTGGCGATGGCGGGAAGTGTGTCCGCGGCGCTGAGCCTCGTCGCCGCCGCCATCCCCGACGGCAGCCGGGTGGCGACGCTGTCCGGCGAATTCACCAGTACCAGTTTTCCGTTCGCCGCACAGTCGGTGCGCGGCGTCACGATCACCGAACTCAATTCTGACGAATTGGTGACGACGGCAGCCGACTACGACGTGGTGACCGCCAGCCTGGTGCAGTCGGCCAACGGCGCGTTGTTGGACGTCGACGCGCTGCGGGCCACCGTGGCCGGCACGGACACGCTGACGGTCATCGACGTGACCCAGGCGGTGGGCTGGAGGCGGGTCGAGTTGCCATGGGCCGACGTCACGGTCGCGGCGGTCTACAAATGGCTGCTTGCGCCGAGGGGCACCGCGTGGATGTCGGTGAGCGAACGGATGGCGAACTCGATGATCCCGCACGCCGCCAACTGGTACGCGGGGGAGGAGCCGTGGTCGACGATCTACGGGCTGCCCCTGCGGCTGGCCGGGGACGCCCGGCGGTTCGATGTGTCGCCGACGTGGTTCAGTGCGCTGGGCTCGGGCTTGACCCTGCCCTGGTTGGCGTCGCAGGACCGCGACGCGATCGAGGCGCATTCGCTCGGGCTGGCGCGTCGGCTGCGCACTGAATTGCAGCTGCCGCAGGAAGATTCGGCAATCGTCTCGATTCCGACGGCCGCTGCCGACAAGCTCGGCCAGGCAGGGATTCGGGCTTCGATTCGCGCCGGTGCCGTTCGCGTCGGCTTCCACCTGTACAACACCGACGATGACCTGGACCGGCTTGTCGACGTGTTGCGATAGCGGTCAGCACAGGCGAGGTCAGTCGAACAGGTCGGGCTGCTCGCGGGTGATCTTCGCGAACAGTGGCTGGAAGCTGAACCAGCCTGCGAAGTGGGTACCTACCTGTCCCGCAGTGTGTTTGGCCATCGCGGGCTCGATGAGGACCGGTGTGCCCGCGGCTTCGGCCAGCAGCTGCGCCTGACACGAGCGCTCCATCGTGATGAACCACCACGCCGCTTCCTCGACCGAATGGCCGACCGTGAGGAGGCCGTGGTTGCGCAGGATGACGGCCTTGGAGTCGTCCAGGCTGTGCGCGATGCGCTTGCCTTCCTCGATGTCGAGCACGACGCCGGAGTACTGGTCGAACAGGGCATGGTCGTCGTAGAACGCGCACGCGTCCTGGGTGATGGGGTCGAGCAGCCGGGCCAACGTGGACCACGTCTTGCCGTACACCGAGTGGGAGTGCGCGGCGCTGATGACGTCGGGACGGGCGGCATGAACCTGCGAGTGGATAGCGAACGCCGCCGTGTTCAGCGGCCGGTCGCCCTCGACCACGGTGCCGTCGTGGTTCACCAGCATCAGGTCGCTAACGCGAATGTGTCCGAAGTGCATTCCGAACGGGTTGACCCAGAAGTGGTCGGTCAGTTCCGGGTCGCGGGCGGTGATGTGGCCCGCGACGCCTTCGTCGAACCCGAAGCGGCTGAACAGCCGGAACGCCGCTGCCAGGTTCTGTTTACGGTGCAGGCGCTCCTCGTCGATCGTGCGGCCCTCCTCCGGGAGAAGCGCCGCGACGTTGCCGCCTGCGAGCCGGCCTGCTTGTTCGACGTCGTCGTCAGTCATGGCCTGAGGCTACGCGCCGAAGATCCTCAGCCAGCGGCGTCTTGCAGTATTTGGCGGAGCTTGTCCGTCGGGTTGCCCGCGCCCGGATCCAGCTGCAGCTCTCCTTGTCGTCCTTCGGGGTCGGTTGCGCCCGCTACGGGCGGCGGCGCGGAGGGTGGGGGAGGCGGAGCGGGTGGCGGCGGAGGCGGCGCCGGCGGCGCGGCGACATCCAGTCCCGCCAGTTTTGCCGCCAGCCTGGCGGCAGCGTCGTTTCTGACTGCACGCCGTTCCGCGTCCGGATCGGCGTTGTTTTCGAAACAGTCGCGCGGCGCACCCGACACGACGGCCAGTGCGCTGCGGTATCGGTCACGGGCCTGATCCCGCCGGCCTTCCCAGCCGTCGATGTCGCCCTGGCGTTCGCGGACGAGCTCGAGGTTGATCAATACCGGACAGGTCTGTCCGGCGTCGGTGAGCGTCAGCGCCTTCGAGAAATGCGCGTCGGCCTCGTCGAGCCGTCCCCGCAGAACCGCAAGGGTGCCGTCTGCGAATGGCGCTTTCGCCGGCTCGATCACGTTGAGCGCATGCAATGTCGATGTGTCGCGGCCCAACGCCTCAGCGTCGCCATCGCGATAGTCCGAGGCCGCCGAGTTACCCACCACGACAACAGAAATCATCTTGACAGCTGCGAGCAGGGCCACTAGCGCGACGGGTGCAGAGAAAACCAGCAGCCGTCGACGCAACGTCAGCCGCGATGGTCTTTGGCCGCCCGTCACAGCGCCACGTCCCGTTTGGCCAACCGCGTGCGACGGACATCACGGATGCTCGCGAAGAGCTCGAACAGCAGCAGCACGGCGGCGAGCAGCGTGAACACCCAATACAGTTCGGTGCGCCCGGCGATGCCGGAGGCAATGGTCGCGGGGGTGGCGGGTTGGGCCGGGCCGCTGTCCGGGGCGGACTCCGAGATCGGTCTGCCGTCGTCTCGATCGACATAGGGCACCCCGAGTTGTCCAGCGATCCGTCGCAATTCGGGTTCGTTCCGCGCCGCGCCGTAGCCGAACACGTCCCCGCCGTCGACCGAATTCGGAGTCGGATCGAATTCGCCCTGCGGCGCGCGTGAACCGGCTGCGCCCGAACCGAAGTAGAACACCAGGCTCTTGGAGTCCGGATACTGCTGGGCCGCCGCAATGAGTTGATAGCGCAACACATTCGCAGCGGCGGCGGCGTTCACGTCCTCGCCGGAGTCACTGGCGGGGTAAGGCGCGAGGCGAGCCACCTCCGGTTTGAGGCTCCATGCGTCTTCGGACAGCGGCCAGTCCAGTGACGGCCGGGATGCGAAGGCGATCAACGCGAAGCGCGCTCCAGGATACCGTTCGATGAGGGCCTGGATGTCGTTGCGAATTGCGGACATTCGCGATTTCCGGTCACCGTAGTCGTCGACGGCCGAGTCCGCCGATCGGTCGACGACGAGGAAGACGTTGAGGTCAGTGGCGGTCCGCGCTGCCGCGGCGGCGCCGCTCTCACCGCGATCGATGCCGGGTCTGGTCCCTGCGATGAGGATCAGCAAGATGGCGAGTGTCAAACCGGACCAGCGCCATACCGTTGCCCATCGTGCTCCGCCTGCGGCGTGCAATCGCCGCATGTTGAGCACCCGCAGGGCGACGACGACCACGGCGATCGCGAGCAGGACGAGAGGTGGAAGCACGGGCGCGAATGTCATCGTCGTAGCGCCACCAGCGACAGGCACAGCAGCGCCGACGACACGACGGCGATGATCAGCGGGAGGGCGGGTGCATCGCCGAACCAGCCGGTGAGGGATTCATCGGCCTGGGCGGTTGCAGCCGGCGGGTTGGCCCGAATGGCCTCCAGGTCGCCTGAGAGTTGATTCTCGCGATTCTCAAGCGAGAAGTACTGGCCGCCAGATGATTTGGCGATCGACGGCAATGCGCCCGCGATCCGGCTCGAGGGGCTGAGCGCGTTGATCTGGATGCCTGCATTCGTCGCCATGTTGCTGACCTGCTCGGCTGTCAGCAGCGACCGTCGTGCCTCGTCTGGGTTTCGGATCTGACCCGGACCGAGATAGATCAACGACCGTCGATGCGAGCTCGGGGAATCGAACGATGGAAACCCGGTCATGCACAACGCCAGGATGTCCTCGACGCTGGGTGCATAGTCGACGTACGTCACCGCGGGCGAGAAGGACGCGGTGATGCCTGCTGAATCCTCGCCGGGCTGCCGGGAAAGCCGGCCGAGGCCATCGAGCTTGCCTGCCACGAATTGGTAGTCGCGGGTCATGGGGATCACGCGACGGTTCGGTGAGGTGAGCCCGATGCGCTGGGTGCCATACGTTCTCGCCTGGTCGGCGAAATAGGTGAGGAAGGCACCGGTCGAGGCGTCGGTGACCGGCTGACCGACGCATAGCATGATGTCCTGCGGAGGATCGGACGCCGCGCTCGACCACCACCATCCGCTCGGCCGAGCGCTGGCCACCACGGTGGCGCCGAACAGCAAGCCGAGCAGGACGACCGCGACGAGCATCGACAGGAGTCTCGCGCGAGCCACCCGTGCGTACTCGGGTAGCCGGGTGAGGCGCGACGTGTTCGCGAGCCGACGCAGCTGCCGACGAACCTGCTCCATCGGCAGAAGTGCCGCGAGGAGGACAGCGACTGCCAGACAGGCGAATCCGGCGACGGCGACAGGCCACCAGGTCAGGACCACGAGCGAATCAACTCCTCGGCCCGCGAACCGACCTGGCTGACTTGCACAGACGACGCCCCGTTGAACTGGGCATCGTTGAGGTCGGCGAACAACGGTGCCGTTTCGACCAGATCGCTCGACCTGATGTTGTCGACGTGCATGTACTGGGCGCGAGTTCCGGTCGCCTGGTGCAGGAAGCTGCGCAGCGTGCGGCTCATCTGACCACTGGCCTGCGCCGCTGACAACTCACCTGCACGGTACCGCTGATCGATCGACCGAACGGCGCGAGTGAACTTACGCCGCAGTAACTTGGCGTGCAGGGTGCGGACCCACGGTATCGACCGCAATCGGTCGGCAGGCAGCGTCCAAACGAAAACACCGACAAACCAAGCAATTACAAGGATCAGCAACGCCACCCCGAACCACAGCCACCATGACGCATAGGGCAACGGACTACTCACGAACCGCAGCAAGTCATCCGGCATGTGCGATCACCCCGCACGAGAGGAGGACGACAAGAGTTCGGTCATCCTGACCAGTCGAGTGCGAATTTGTGAGCTGGCGCCGATGCTGGTGTGAGGAATTGCCTTGGCGGTCATGAACTCTTCGAGTACGCGCATCCTGTTCTGTTCGGCGCGCCGATAGGCGGCGACAACCCGCGGCCCCAAGTCGGCGCCGCCGATCACGAAGTTGCCACTCGCTACGTCATATCCGTCTTGTTCGCCACCGGAACCGCCAATGGCGGGAGCGTCGGAGACCATCGCCCACATAACATCGTGGCGGCCCGCGAGCCGAGTCGCGACCTCGGCAAGGCGGTCGTCCACCTCGGGCTCGTCGGAAACTACCACGATGAGCATCGGTCGACGGTAATGCGTTGCCACATAGTCCAATTGACAGGAGATGTCGCTGGGCCCGGATTTCGACAACGCGTGACCGTAGAACCGGTGCAGCATGCTCTCGACGTGGGTCTCGCCGCGGCCCTGGCGCATGTTCACACAGCCACGGCCGTCGCCGTAGACCATGCCGATCTGGTCGGCGCGGCCGAGGGTGATCAGCCCGACGGCGCCCAGAATATTCACTGCGACATCGAGCTTCGCCTCACCGCTCGGCGCGGAAGCCGTCATGTTGCGACCCGCGTCGGCCACAAGAAGGATCTTGTGGTGTTTCTCGTCGACGAACCGCTTGATCAGTACGCTGCCCGACCGCGCCGAGGCCTTCCAGTCGATGTCACGGACATCGTCACCGCGCACGTAGGGCCGCAGGTCGTCGAATTCCAGGCTGCGGCTGTGCAGCAGCGCGTACCGGCCTCCCTCGAGTAGACCGCGGGTGTCAGTGCCGAAATGCGATCTGGCCCTGTTGAGATGCTTGCCCACAGAGACCTCTAGGGCACCCTGACCGCTTGCAGCACAGCGTCGACGATGACCTCCGGCGTGACGCCGTTGCTTGCCGCCTCGAAGCCCAGGATCAGGCGATGCCGCAAGACCCGGTGGGCAAGTGTGGCGATGTCGTCGGGGATCACGTGAGTACGTCCCGACAACAACGCCAGTGCACGTGCGGACTTGACGAAGGCGATGGTCGCGCGGGGGCTCGCGCCGTATTCGACGAGCCGGGCGAGCTGACGGGGCAGGAACTCGTCGGGTGTCCGGGTCACGGCGACCAGCTCGCTGGCGTAGCGCGTCAGCGCGCGGTCCATGTAGACGTGGCGGACGATGTCCTGCAGGCGGCGCACGTCGCCGAGTCCGACGACCGGCCTGCTGCGGTGGTTCTTGTCATACAGCCCGGCGTCCATCCGGTCCATCACCTCGACCTCTTCATCGGCGGAGGGATAGGACAGAACGTCCTTGAGCATGAATCGGTCGGTCTGCGCCTCGGAAAGCGGATAGGTGCCTTCCTGGTCGACGGGGTTCTGGGTGGCGATCACCAGGAACGGCTCCGGTATCGGGTACACCGTCCCCGCAATGGTGGTCTGCCGCTCTTCCATCGCCTCGAGCATCGCGCTCTGCGTCTTGGCGCTGGAGCGGTTGATCTCGTCGAGCAGCACGATGTTGGTGTGCACCGGGCCGAGCTGGGTGACGAACGAGTTGGTCGCCGACTCGTAGACCTGGGTGCCGATGATGTCGCTGGGCAGTAGATCCGGGGTGCACTGGATGCGCTGAAAGCCGCCGTGAATGGATTCGGCGACGACGCGCGCCGCCGTCGTCTTGGCCAGCCCCGGAACGCTCTCGATGAGGACGTGACCCCCCGCGAGCAGGCCGATCAGCAGTGACTCGCGCAGGTTCTGCTGGCCGACCACCTTCGCCGAGAAGGCGCCGCCGACGGCCCCGGCGACGCGCTGGGCCTCGGCGATGTCTCGCGGGTCGAGCCGTGTGGGTGCTGCCGTCATCTGTGCCTTTCTAGCTGCGGACGGGCCTCGGTGCTAATACCCGTGGTAGCGGGCCCGCACACCGCGAGCCAGAGTCAGGCCAGGAAACGCGCGACATACGTGGCGAACGGGTCGTGCAGGTCGCGCTCGTGTAGCCCGAACATCTCGGGTGAGGTCGCGACCCTGCCGTGCCTGCCACGCTGGTGTCCGGCCAGGTAGTCGGCGATTGCGGTGCGCGCAGCATCGTCGAGGTTCTCACCGGCCTGGTCGTACACCTGGGCAGCGATCGCGAACTCGTCGGCCATGAACTCGTCGAAACGCACGTCGATCGACTGCTCCGGTGGGATGGCGTCGCGATCGCGGACCAGGGCCCCGAGCATCAGAGCAAGGCGGTCGACCCAGGTCGAAGCGATCTCGGTTACCGGCACCGGCGAGCAGTACATGCGTGCGGCGTAGGTGATCATCGCGAGCATCGACAGCGTCACCGGCGCAGGGTCGCGGTGCGTGAAGATGACGAAGACGCCGGGGAAAACCTTGCTCAACACGGGTACCTGCTCGAGGTGTTGCGGCGATTTGAGCAGCCAGCGACGGCCGCCGCGCAGGAACTGCATCGCCTTGAGCTGTGTCTTCAGATGCTCGTAGTGCGACGTCTGGTCGTGGGCCATGTAGTAGTCGCGCCACCGCGGCACATGCGCCAGCGTCTCGAACAGCATTGTCGAGAAATCGTTGGCCAGCAGCTGGATTTCCTCGTGCACGTGGTCGGTCGTCATCTCGTGCATCAGAGGGAAGTGCGGCATCACGATGTTCATCACGTGGACCGCGACATCCATCCGCGTTCTGCGTGGATCCGGTTCGATCCCGGCTTCTGTGAACAGGGGGAACGGCTCGTTGCTTTCCCAGTAAGGCATGGTGCGGAAGGTCGCAGGCGCGGCAAGCAGGTTGTGTAGATGTGTGGTGCCGGTGCGCGGCAAGCCCGCGATGACGACCGGGGGGAGCAGCTCGATGTCGTGGATCTCCGGATGCCGGGTGAGCAGATCGGTGAGCAGCAGCCGGTTCTTCAGCCATTGCAGCAGCTGAGCGTGATGGTTGACGATGCCGGCCTCGTGCATACCGGTAATCTCCTGCAGCGCAGCAAGATACACGTCGAGGCGCTCGCGGTAGTCGTCGTCGCCGAAATCATCGAGGCCGGTGTCGGCGGTGGCCTTCGAGTGCAGGACGTCGGCGTCGAGTGGGCAGTCGGGCGCCATCGTCGCCATCACGTCGCGGATCTGCTGGGCTTCGGGGCTGAAGCGGGGCTCGGCGAGGTCGTCGAGGTCGACGACGGCTCCTTTGACATCGGTCTCAGACACTAATAGTCCTCCTTACGTGCCGAGCGACTTATGTTACTCTGAGTTCCGTAATGACAACAGACCTCGGTCGCCCCCGCGATCCGCGCATCGACGATGCGGTGCTGCGCGCAACGGTCGAGCTGTTGGGCACGTCGGGGTATGCCGACCTATCGGTCGACGCAATCGCCAAGCGGGCGGCCACGAGCAAGCCGGCGATCTACCGGCGCTGGCCCAGCAAGGCACACCTGGTGCATGAGGCGGTGTTCCCGATTTCGGAGGCGACCGAACTGCCCGACACCGGCTCGCTCGAAGGTGACGTGCGTGAGATGGTGCGACGTTCGACGGGTGTCCTGACCACACCCGCCGCGCGGGCGGCGATGCCGGGGCTGCTGGCTGAGATGGCCATCGACCCTACGTTGCACTCCAAGCTGCTCGACCGGTTCGGCGACGTCACGTCCCTCGGCATGACGGAGCGCCTCGACGACGCCGCCAAACGTGGTGAGGTCCGAACCGACGTGTCGGCCGCCGACCTGGTCGAGGCCATTGCAGGCATGGCGCTGATGGCGATCATCACCGGAAATCACGCACTCGACGACGCCTGGGTGGAGCGCACCGCCACCCTGATCACGAAAGGAATAAGCGCATGAGCATCCACGAGTCGACGGTCGCGTGGCGGGAGTTGCTGGAAACCATTGGCGGCCTTGATGCCTCGTTCTTGGAAGGCGACCGCGCCGTCACCGATGACCGGCACATCGGCGACGGCTACCGGATGCTCGCGACGACCCTCGGCGTCGCATTCGACACCTATCTCTTCGCCGACCCGAGCAGGCCGCGGTGGGTCGAGGTCAACTCGCCGTCGCGGCAGGACCGCCGCTGGGGTGGCGACAACACCGATGCGTACTACTTCATGTGTCCCGTTGATGCGAAGCGGCGCTACCGCGTCAGCGGAAACAAGGGTGACAGCGTCTACTTCTCCGTCACCGCCTACAACGAGCCGTCACCCGGCGCGTGGTCGGATCGGATCGTCGCGATCATCCGCGACGACGACATCGACATCGACACCGACGGCAACTTCTCCTTCGAGCTCGGGCCGACCCCCGACGCCGCCGTGCTGATGACCCGCGACTATCAGGCCGAGCCGCTGACCGGGCGGCCGGTCAGCTGGCACATCGAGGCGCTCGACGAACCCGATCCGTTCCGCCACGGCGATGCCGAGACCGCGGCTGCACTGCGGGCGAGTGCGGCGTGGATGCGGACGATGTTCGCGATCCTGCCGCTGGCCGTCGGCCCACGGGTGGAAGACGCACACGCCCTCGGCCACGAGATATCGCAGGCCGCAAACGAATTCGCCGATCCCTATCAGGTGCCCGACGCCAACTTCGGCTGGTCGGCGCGCGATGCCTGCTACGCCTACGGCAGCTTCGTGCTCGAAGACGACGAGGCGCTCGTCATCACCCATCGACCGCCGTCCTGCCGGTTCTGGAACCTGGTGGTGTGGAATCAGTTCATGGCCACACCCGGCGTCACCGACGCCCGCAGCTCGATCAACGGCCACACCGCGGTGCCGGACGCCGACGGCTCGGTGACGGTCGTGCTGACCCGGGGAATGACAGAGCACCCGAATTCCATTACGACGCTGGACTATCCACGCGGCAATCTGGCGTTCCGGTGGTTCCTCGCCGACGAGGTCCCTGCCCGGCCTGAGGTTCGGTTGGTGAAGGTGTCCGACGCGCCGACCAGCGTGCAGTAGTAGTGATTTCGGCGTGGCCAGTCGCGCTGAGCGCAACCAATCACGCCGAAATCGCTAAGGCGAGGGCGATCGCGATCGACCACACCAGCATCGTCAGCCCGGTGTCGCGCAATACCGGGATCAGCGCGCCCCCGACTGCACCTGTTTTGATCGGGCGGGCAGCGCGCAACCCCAACGGCACCGCGACCAGCGCCACGGCCGACCACGGCGTGGCGATCATCAACAGGAGCGTGACGACCAGTGCCACCGCGACAAGTGCCATATACAGCAGTCGGGTGCGGGCGTCGCCGAGGCGTACAGCGAGCGTGATCTTCTCGGCTTCCCTGTCGGTAGGAATATCGCGCAGGTTGTTGGCGACCAGCACCGCCGACGACAGCGATCCGGTGGCAACCGCCAGCACGACGCCGACCCAATCGATCCGCAGCGCCTGGGTGTACTGCGTGCCGAGCACCGCGACCAGGCCGAAGAACACGAACACCGCGACTTCGCCCAGCCCGAGGTAGCCGTACGGCTTTTTGCCGCCGGTGTAGAGCCACGCGCCCGCAATGCACGCGCCGCCGATGACGATCAGCCACGGTGCGCTGACAATGGCCAACGCCAGGCCGGCCGCCGCGGCGATCCCGAAGCTCACCATCGCCGCGGTCAGCACCGAACGTGGTGTCGCCAACCGGGATCCGACCAACCGCAACGGTCCGGCGCGAACGTCGTCGGTGCCGCGGATACCGTCGGAGTAGTCGTTGGCGTAGTTGACGCCGACGATCATCGCGACCGCGACGGCCAGCGCCAGCAGGGCCTTCCACCACACCGCGCCGTCCAGCCAGGCGGCCGCGCCTGTCCCCGCGATCACCGGCGCAATCGCGTTGGGCAATGTCCGCGGGCGAGCACCTTCGACCCACTGCGCGACACTGGCCACGGAGTCATCGTTGCATGGCGCCCGGCACGGCGGAGTGACGGAGGCCACGTTGTCGGACAGCCGTCATGGATCGAAGACTGAATGACATGGAAGACCGACTCAGCGTGAGCGAGATTCGCAAGGACGCCCTGCAGGAAACCGCCCAATCCGTAGCAACGACGGTAGGCGAAGTTGCCGCGATCATCACCACCGCCGTCAAGGACGTGGTCGGTGCTATCGGCAGCCTGGCCACCGACGTGTTCGAGATCCGGGAAGGGGTCCGCAAAGCGCAGAACCGCGCCGACGCCACAATGGAGTGATGCTCGGAGTCATCGGCGGCAGCGGCTTCTACTCGTTTTTCGGCCCGGACGCGAGAACCATCAACCTCGATACCCCATATGGGGAGCCGAGTGCGCCGATCACGGTCGGCACCGTCGGTGACCACGCAGTCGCCTTTCTGCCGCGGCACGGCGTGAAGCACGAGTTCTCACCGCACACCGTCCCGTACCGGGCCAACCTGTGGGCGCTGCGCGCGCTGGGAGTGCGGCGGATCTTCGGGCCGTGCGCCGTCGGCAGCCTCACCCCCGAACTGGGTCCCGGCGCGATGGTGGTGCCCGATCAGTTGGTCGATCGCACCCGCAGTCGCGAGGACACCTACTTCGATTCCGGCGGCATTCACGTCGGGTTCGCCGACCCCTACTGCCCCGCGCTGCGGGCCGCGGTCACCGATCTGCCGGGTGTCGTCGACGGCGGCACCATGGTGGTCGTCCAGGGGCCGCGGTTTTCCACCCGCGCCGAGAGTCGGTGGTTCGCAGGTCAGGGATTCACGCTCGTGAACATGACCGGTTACCCCGAGGCCGTGCTGGCACGTGAGCTGGAGATGTGTTATGCGGCAATCGCGTTGGTGACCGACGTCGATGCGGGGGTCGCCGTCGGCACCGGGGTTCGCGCTGTCGACGTTTTCGCCGAATTCGAGCGCAACCTGGTGCCCTTCAAGAAGCTCGTCCACGAGGCGATCGACCAGGTCACCAAGGACCGGCTGTGCACCCACTGCCTGCCCCACGAGGGCGTCGACCTGCCCTTCGAACTGCCATGAGGGTGCTGCTGACCGGTGCGGCCGGCTTCATCGGATCGCGGATTGCGGTCGCGCTTGCCGACGCGGGCCACGAGGTCGTCGCGGTCGACATGATGCTGGCCAACGCGCACGGCGCCGACGCCGAGCCGCCCGAGGGAGTGCGGCGGGCGGACATCCGAGACGCCTCCACGGTGGCATCGCTGCTCGACGGGGTCGACGTGGTGTGCCATCAGGCAGCGGTCGTCGGCGCAGGGGTGGACGCCGCCGACGCGCCGTCCTACGGCAGCCACAATGACTACGCGACGGCGGTGCTGCTTGCTGAGATGTTCGCCGCGGGCTGCCGACGGCTGGTGCTGGCGTCGTCGATGGTGGTTTACGGGCAGGGCCGCTTCAGCTGCGTCGAGCACGGCGTTGTCGACCCGCTGCCGCGCAGGCGCGCTGACCTTGATGCCGGAGTATTCGAGCACCGCTGCCCAGTCGGCGGCGAGGAATTGCAGTGGCAGCTGGTCGACGAGGATGCGCCGCTTCGGCCGCGCAGCCTATATGCGGCAAGCAAGCTCGCACAGGAGAATTACGCGCTGGCATGGGCGGAGGCGACGGGCGGGTCGGTGGTTGCGCTGCGCTACCACAATGTGTACGGGCCGAACATGCCGCGCGACACGCCATATTCGGGCGTCGCGGCGATCTTCCGGTCCGAGCTCGAACGTGGCGATGTGCCAAGGGTTTTCGAGGACGGCGGTCAGATGCGCGACTTCGTCCACGTCGACGATGTCGCCGCCGCCAACCTCGCGGCGGTCGAAGCGAATGCCGATGGCTTCACACCCGCGAACGTGTGCTCGGGCAAGCCGATTTCGATTCTCGAGGTCGCGACCGAACTGTGCGAGGCGCGCGGTGAAGCGTCGCCGGTGGTGACGGGTCAGTACCGCAGCGGCGACGTCCGGCATATCGTGGCAAGTCCGGCGGCCGCTGTGAAGTTGCTGGGATTTCGCGCTGTTATTGACCCCCGCGACGGTTTACGTGAGTTCGCGTACGCGCCGCTGCGGGGTTGACCGGCGCCGCCGATTTTGCGCCCGATGGATGGTCCGCCGCCTGCGGCCGTGTTAGCGTTTGCCGGTCTGGGGGACTCGATCGACCGGCGTCCACCGCATGAGTAGGGGAGGCTCCCATGGCGGGTAAGCACAGCAAGCGTTCACAGGTTCGGTCAACTATCGCTAAGCGCGGGGGTACGGGGCTCGCGGCCGCGGCGCTCAGCGCCACCGGGCTGACGACCGCCGTTGTCACCGGCACCACCGCAGCGGTTGCGCCGAACGTGCAGCTGATGGCGCTGGTCTCGGCGGCCAACTCGACGTCGCAGTTCTTCGCGGGCTCGTCGTATTACGGCACGGAGTGGACGACGGTGTACGGCCCGCAGCAGGTCGTGCCGTTCCTGGCGGGACCGCAGGGCATCGCACAGGCCATCAGCGACAACAATGATGGCCCGGGAAAAACCGGTGTTACGGCATCCGGATGGGGTGCGGGCCAGACCGGCACCGCGCTCGGCCAGCTTTCACCGTCTGATGTACAGAGCATCGGTCTCGTCATCCTTGACAACAACACCAACCGCGCCGGCGGCGGCTTCTGGACGACGTACTACCCGTTTGCGCCGCTGCTGTTAACCACGGCGGACCCGACGCCCAACAACACGGGTGCGCCGATCCTAGATGTGGCCTACGAAGACAACATCAACTCAGACGCTCCCGTCGATCCGCTCAACCCCTTCGCTCTTGGCAACAGCCTGGCTGCCTATGTCTACGACTACGGTGCCGAGTCGACAGCGGTTGATATCACCAGAAAGCCGGACGGAAGCCTGCACCTTCCCGATGAGAACGGCAACGACGTAACGCTGGAAGCCGGAAAGCATTACGTGGTCGAAAACGGGGTAATTGTCGACACCTACGACGCTCCGGGAACCGCGGACAATCCCAACACCAACACCATCTTCGTCACCGTCAAGAACAGCGAGTTGCCGCTCACCAAGCCCCTGCGGTTGCTTCCAGGCGGTGACGTCGTCGCAGACGCCATCGATCCGACCATGACAAAGCTGGTCAACGCAGGCTACAACGACGGATTGGGAGTTCCGGGTGATGAAGCGATCCCGGTGGATCCCGGCGTGCCTCGGCCTATGCAACCGGGCTCATCGCTTGGGGCCTTGGGCGGAGTGCCGGCAACTGTTCCGATCGGCTTGCAAAACGGCGTCGCGACGGCGCAGGACGACGTCTCCAACCCCGGCAATTTCATCACCAAGCCGCTTGGAGAGGTGGCCCAGCTGCCGGGAATTTCCTCGCTGACATCGGGGGCTTCGGGGATCACCCCATTCCGTTCGAGCAGCGCCAATAAGGTGACGCCCAACACGAAGTCGAGTACCTCGTCGACGACCGGAAACTCGCACCCGCTGAAGACGGTCGCCGATGACTTCAGCTCCTCGTTGAAGAAATTCGCGTCATCGCTCGACAAGAAGCCCGCGGCGTCGGACAACGGCACCAACTAGACAGCGGCGGATTCTCCTCGCGGCGCTTATCGTCGCGCTTGTGGCATCCGCACTCATTGTCGCGATTCGGGCACAGCAGCGTCGGCTGATCTACTATCCGTCGCCGGGTCCGGTGCCGTCGGCAGCGTCGGTGCTTCCCGGCGGCCGTGACGTCGTCCTCGACACCGGAGACGGAATCCGGTTGGGCGCTTGGTATTCACCCGTGCCGGGCGGTCAACGCGGGCCGGCCGCCATAGTGTTCGACGGCAACGGGGGCGACCGCTCCGGGCGAGCCCTATTGGCCATCGGCCTTTCCCGGCTCGGGCTGTCGGTGCTGTCGTTCGACTACCGCGGCTACGGAGGTAATCCCGGCAGGCCGTCGGAGAAGGGCCTCGCCGCCGATGCGCGGGCTGCGCAAGTGTGGCTGTCGGAGCAACCCGAAGTCGACCCAGACCGCATCGTCTACTTCGGCGAGTCCCTCGGCGCCGCGGTGGCCATCGGCTTGGCAACGGAACGCCCACCCGCCGCGCTCGTGCTGCGCTCCCCGTTCACCTCACTGGCCGAAGTCGGCCGCGTGCATTACCCGTGGCTGCCGGTCGGATGGCTGCTCATCGACCGCTTCCCGTCCATCGACCGGATCGGCTCGCTCAAGACTCCGATCATGGTGATCGCTGGTGACCGCGATGACGTCGTGCCCGAGACACTGAGCAAGAAGCTCTATGCCGCGGCGCCCGAACCGAAGCGCTATCTCCTGGTGCCCGGCACCGGCCACAACGACCCCGAGCTGGTCGACGGTCCTCACATGCTCGCAGCGGTTGGGACGTTTCTGTCAGAGGTGGGCGTGCTCGGTCAGTGAGCCGGGCCGGTGAAGGCGAGGTCGTCGAGATCGGAGTTGTCGCGGATCGCGGCGATCAGTTCCTCAGCGTTCACGATCGTTCGCGCGGCGCGCATACCCCCGCCAATATCCACCCAAGCCTGGGTCAATACTGGCTCTCGTGAAACCCGCGATTTGTGAGCAGTTCGGCATCGATTTTCCCCTGTTTGCGTTCAGCCACTGCCGCGACGTGGTGGCCGCCGTGACCAACGCCGGCGGCTTCGGCGTCCTGGGTGGCACAGCGTTCACGCCTGAACAACTCGACCGGGAACTGTCGTGGATCGACGATCAGGTGGCAGACAAGTCCTACGGACTGGACCTGATCGTGCCCGCCACCTACGAAGGCAAAGGCGAGAAGCTGTCGTCGGCCGATCTCGCTGGACGGATCCCCGACGATTTCCGAGGCTTCGTCGCTGACCTCCTGGCCGCGCATGACATCGAGTCGGACCCGAAGCCGTTCATCGGCGGCTCTTCACTATCGGGCAATACCGGCAGGGAACTGCTCGAGGTGGCGATGAGCCATCCGATCAAGCTGATCGCCAACGCCCTGGGTGTGCCGCCGGACTACATGATCGACGCGGGCAAGGAGCGCGGCATCCCCGTCGCCGCCCTCGTCGGCGCCAAAGAGCATGCGGTGAAGCAGGTCGTGGCGGGCGTGGATCTCATTGTGGCGCAAGGCACTGAGGCCGGTGGGCACTGTGGTGAGGTGACGACGATGGTGCTGGTTCCCGAAGTCATCGAGGCCATCGACGGCGCAGTGCCCGTGCTGGCAGCAGGCGGCATCGTGACCGGCAGGCAGATGGCCGGTGCGGTCGCAATGGGCGCCGATGGCGCATGGACCGGTTCGGTGTGGCTCACGACGGAGGAGGCCGAGACCGCGCCGCACACGGTGCAGAAGTTCCTCGCGGCGACGTCGCGGGACACGATCCGCTCCACCGGCCGTACGGGAAAGCCTGCGCGGCAGCTGGTTTCGGACTGGACCAACGCATGGCAGCCAACTGCCGGCGGACACAAGACTTTGCCGCTGCCTTTGCAGTCGATGCTGTGCGAGCCGGTGATCCGCCGCGTCGATGTCCTTGCCGCCCAGGGGCATCCGGGCGCGCAGGCGTTGGCGACCTATTTCGTCGGGCAGGGCGTCGGATTGATGAACAAGGTCAAACCCGCACGCGAAGTGGTGCGTGAGTTCATCGAGGACTACCTGGCCGCGACCGAGCGGCTGAGCAACTCGCTACCCGACTGACCAGTCGATCGCCGGCGGTCGCACCGCCGCACACAGCGGTTGGCCTTTGGCGTCGGTCAGGCCGAGCCGACCGACCAAAACGCCCTTCGTCGCGGCCTTGGCGAGTATGTCGTCGGGCACATCGGCGAGCATCAGCTTGGAGCGCCGGAACATCTCCACGCGGCCGTTGCCATCGACGCTGCCCCAGTTGAGGTAGATGAACCGCTCGCCCGGCCGGCCCTGGATGTACGGTCCGCGAATGTCGGAGCCGTGGACCTCGCAGTCGACCGTCCAGGTCACGACGGTTGCGTCGCCAGGCTGGAGGTTCAACAGCTCCGGTGGCCGACGCTTGGTCTGCATCCCGACGTGGACGTTCGAGTAGCCGGGGAAATTGTGGCCGGACGGGCAGTCGCGGCCGGGCAGGTCGCTACCGACTATTCGTATCTGCACGCACCCATTGTCGCCTAGCGATTTCGGCGCGCTAACCGGCGCTCAGCGCACGGTAGCGCGCCGAAATCGCGATCAGTCGGTGTAGGTGATGCGCACCGAGATGGGGTCGCTCTGCAGTGCGCGCATACCGATGGCGGTGGCGGACTGCGAGAGCTTGCCGTTGCCGCCGAAGCTCCGCGCCCTGGCGACGACGTCATCGTCAGGCACGAATGCAGCTGTGCCGCTGTGCCATTGGTTATCGACGCGCACCCGTACCGTGGGGTTGGCGGCGATGTTATGCGCCCAGCCCGCGCGGCGCCCGTGTTGGGAGATCACCCACACGCCGTCGCCGTCTGCGCGACCGGTGAGGGGCACCCGCCGCGGCCGGCCCGATTTGGCGCCCGTGGTCTCCAGTTCGACCACCGACGACGCGCGGATGCCGAACTTGTCCAGCGCCGCGACGAGCGGATTGACGATAGTGCGACCGACCCGTCGCTCGAAACGGAACTTGCGCAGCGCCTTGCGGGAGTCGACAGCGGCCATCGAGGCACCTTTCGATAAGAGTTAGATTAACGACGATAATAGAATGATCGATCTAGTACAAGGCCGTGGCTGCAGAGCTTTCGCGAACGTGCAGAAGTTGTACAGAAAGACCAGTTGAGGCATCCAGCAACTGCACGCTCGACAGCATCGAGGCCAGCCGAACCTAATCGGCGGCCAACGGCAGCCTCACCTCGAACCGGGCGCCGGTGCCGAGGTTGCGCGCCGACAGCGTGCCGCGATGCGCCTGCACTAGCCCGGCCGCGATGGCCAGGCCCAGGCCCGAACCGCTGGGCAGCGACGAGTCCGACCGGGGCACTCGCCCGTTGGAACCTCGGTAGGCGACGTCGAAGACGCGCGGCAGGTCGGCCTCGTCGATTCCAACACCGGTGTCGTCGACGCGGGCCCATGCGCCGTTTTCGTCGGCGCCCAGCGCCAACTGCACCCTGCCGCCTTCCGGCGTGTGTGCGATCGCGTTGGCCACAAGGTTGGAAAGCACCCGCACAAGCGCCCGGTCGCTGCCAACCACCCGCACCGGTTTGGCGGGCAGGTCAGCCGTCAGCACCACACCGGCCCGTTCCGCGGCGATGCGGTGAACGGCCATCACATCGTCGACCACCTCGTCGAGCGCGACCTTGTCGAAGGCGGGCTGAATCGCGCCCGCATTGATCTTCGACATCTCGAAAAGATCGTCGACCATCTCGGAGAGCCGGATCGACTCCTGCTCAATCGTTTTCGCATGCAGGCGGATGTCCTCGTCGTCGCTCACCACGCCGTCGGCGATGGCCTCGGACACCGCACGAATGCCCGCCAGCGGCGTGCGCAGGTCGTGGCTGACGAACGCGACCAGCCGCCGCCGCGACAATTCGGCCGCGCGTTCCGAGTCGCGGATTTCCTGCTCCCACACTGTGCGGCGGGCCTGGTAGCGGGCCATCATGACCGCGGCGGGGAGCGTAACGATCGATACGATCACCAGCACGACGGCCGTGCGTTCGAACGTTTCCGTCACCATGAAGCCGCTGGCGCCAAGGACACCGGTGAACGTCGCGATCGTCGGAATGAGCACCAGCGCCACCATGCTGACCGCCAGCGACCAGGACCGAGCCAGCCGAATGATCAGAGCGCCCGCCAGGACTACCGGCACCGAGCAGGCCAGCGCCCATCCGACGATCTCCCAGAAGTCATTCGATGGCATCTACAAAGTCTGCTCTTCGCGCGGTCGCTCATCGCTGCTCCACAGGTAGCCGCGGCCCCAAACGGTGTGCACCCGTTGCTCGTCGCCGAGTTTGGACCGCAGCCGTTTGACGTGCACGGTGACGGTGGACAGGTCGCCGAAGTCCCATCGCCACACCAGCTTGAGCAGTTGCTCGCGGGAGAACACCGTCTCGGCGTGGGTCATGAAGAACACCAGCAACTCGAACTCGCGGTTGGTCAGGCTGACCGGTTCGCCCTTGACCGTCACCGAGCGCGACGCGGTGGTGACGGTCAAGTCCCCCTCGGTGAGCTCGACCGGCGACACACCGACGGCGGCGGGCGCCCGTCGCAGCACCGAGCGCACGCGCAACGCCAGTTCGCGCGGGCTGAACGGTTTGGTCAGGTAGTCGTCGGCGCCCGCCTCCAGCCCGGCGATCCGGTCGTCCTCCTCGCCGAGCGCTGTCAGGAGGATCACCGGAATAGCGTATTCACCGCGTTGGCGCAGGCTGCGGCACAGTGTCAGGCCATCGGGGCCCGGCATCATCACGTCCAGCACCGCCACGTCGATTCGCTGGGTGCCCAGAAGCCGCAGTGCCTCGTTGCCGTCGCGGGCGATGGCAACGTCCAAGCCGTCGCGTTCCAGATAGCGGCGCACGACATCGCGCACGACGGTGTCGTCGTCGGCTATCAGTACCCGCGTCACAACCCGAGGTTAGCCGTGTGGGGGTCGCTACCAGGGCTGATGTCATCCTTTTGTCACCGTTGACCATGGCAGCCGAATAGGCACTGGCCTAGCGTCGGTTGTTATGCCCGACGGCTCCGTCACGGTTGTCCTGCCCTGCCTCAACGAGGCCGCCTCGCTACCAGGGGTTCTTGCCGCCATGCCCGACGGCTACAAACCCCTCGTGGTCGACAACAACAGCACCGACGGCACCGCCGAGGTCGCCCGTCGTCACGGCGCCGACGTGGTGAGCGAACGTCGCCCGGGTTACGGGTCGGCCGTGCATGCCGGAGTGGAAGCGGCGACCACTCCGATCATCGCGGTCGTCGACGCCGACGGATCGCTGGACCCCGCAGAGCTGCCCGCACTCGTCGACGAGCTCGACCGGGGCGCGGACATGGCGATCGGCCGGCGTCGCGCCGTGCCGGGCCTGCGATGGCCGTGGCATGCGCGGCTCGGCACGGCTGCGGTGTGCTGGCGCATACGCACCAAGTACGGATTGGCGGTGCACGACATCGCGCCGATGCGGGTCGCCCGCCGCGATCCGCTGCTCGCCCTTGGCATCACCGACCGCCGCACCGGCTATCCGGTCGAGCTGATGGTGCGCGCCGCGAAGGCCGGGTGGACGGTTGTCGAACACGATGTGCCATACGGGCCGCGCACCGGCGGCAAGTCAAAGGTCAGCGGATCGCTGCGCGGGAGTGTTCATGCGGGACTTGACTTTTGGCGAGCGATCTCGTGATAGCGGTGACGCTGTTAGTCATCGCCAAGGCGCCGGTCGCCGGACAAGCCAAGACCCGGCTCGGCGCGACGGTCGGTCATCACGCCGCCGCCGACATCGCCGCCGCGACACTGTTGGACACGCTCGACGCCGTCGACGCGACGCCCGTGCGGGCGCGGGTGCTGGCGTTGACGGGAGACCTGGATCAGGCCAGCGGCGGCGACGAGATTCGGTCGCGACTCGGCGATGTATATGTCGTCGAGCAGCGCGGCGACGACTTCTCGGCGAGGCTGGCCAACGCCATCGCCGACGCTGCTGCAGTGGCGGGTGCGCGTCCCGTTCTGTTGATCGCGTCTGACACTCCGCAGGTGACCGCCGACCTGCTCACCGAATGTGCGCAGGCTCTGGTGGAGACGGACGTCGTCTTCGGGCTTGCCCGCGACGGTGGGTGGTGGGTGCTCGGAGTAACGGAACCGTCGATGGCGGAATGCCTGCACACCATTCCGACGTCACGCTCCGATACTGGGCCCGCCACGCTGGAAGCGCTGCGGGACAAAGGCTTAGGCGTGACCTTGGTCGCGGAGTTATCGGATGTGGACACCATCGATGATGTTGAGCTCGTGCGGGCTGACTGTGCACCCGACAGCCGGTTCGTTCGCGCGACCAAGGCGGCGGGAATCTGACATGTTCGGCAATCTCTACGATCGCGCGCTCGATGGTGAGCGGTGTTGGATTCGGCACGACGACGGGCGGGTGCGTCGGCTTCCTGTGCGCAGTTGGCTGGGCGGTCATCACGCCGACCGCGAGTTCGACGACGCCGTGCTTGGGCTCTGCAAGGGCCCGACCATCGATTTGGGCTGCGGTCCAGGACGATTGGTGGTCAGCCTCGTCGAACGCGGGATTCCTGCCTTGGGCGTCGACCAGTCCGCCACCGCGGTCGGGCTCGCCAGGCGCAGCGGGGCACCGGCGTTGCTTCGTGACGTGTTCGACCCGCTGCCCGGAACGGGCCGCTGGCAGACGGTGCTGTTGGCCGACGGCAACGTCGGCCTCGGGGGCGACCCGTGGCGCGTCTTGCGCCGCGCCAGCGAGCTGTTGCAGCGTGGCGGACGATGCGTTGCCGAATTCGACTCTGCCAGTGTCGGAGTCAACGCGGGCTGGGTGCGGCTCGAGTCCTCCCGCACCATCGGCCCCTGGTTTCGGTGGGCGTCGGTGGGCATCGACTGCGCGGCACGGCTGGCCGGCGACGTCGGCATGGCACTGACCGGCATTCACCCGATCGGCAGCCGGGTGGTCGCTAGCCTGGTCCCTGCGTAGCCCGCTGGGCCAACACCAGACGGACGGCATAACAGACAGCGCTGACGGCGAACATCGCCGCGGTGAGCATGAGCCACCGCCCCAGGAATGGGTCCTGGGTTTGCCCGGTCGCGGCCAAATACGTCTGCGCTCCCTGCTTGACGATTCCCGGCAGAAAAACGAGCAACGTGAGTCCGGCGCCAATCGCCGGAATTCGCACATAATTCAGCACCGGCACCCTCGGTCTGTCGCCGGCAGAGCGCGACTCGCGTCCGGCGGCCAACAGGATCCGGTCCAGGAGTGCGTACATGGGGAACAGCAGGAGGTCGTGCGCGACGATGGCCGCCGCGAACCACACGATGATGGACTGCCACCACGTGTGGGGGTTCCACAATGCAACAGGCTTGATGGTCGTCACAACGTAGCCGAACAGCGCGAACCCGACGATGAGCGTCAACAGGTGCAGCGGATGGGATCCGTACACGCTGCGGAAGCGAGCCAATGTCGCGCGCATCTCAGCGCGCTCTGAAATCGATTGAGCCGACCCATTTTGTGTTGTGAACGCCGGGCAGGGCCGGGACGATGATGCGCGCCGGGTATCCGTGGTCTGGCGACAGGTCGGTTCCGTTGACTTGAAGCGCGAGAAGGGAATCCGGGTGCATCACCTGATTGCCTTGCAATGTGGCGCGGTTGAACGCACCTCGACGCTCAACCGACCGGACGAAGGCCGATGTCGGATTCGGCACCCCCGCCAGTCGTGCGAGCGCAGCGAGTGGCACGCCGGTCCATGTCTCGGTCGTCGACCAGCCTTCCACGCAGGCGATGGGCAGATGAGCGGTGTGCGGCGGCATCGCCAACAAGGCCTGGCGGTCCAGGACAACCTTCGTCGGTCCGCCGGTCAGCGTCAGCCGCCAACGGTCGCCGGTCGATTCCGGTGAGATGGCTGCGGCGAACGCGGTCCTGTTCACCTGGAAGTCGTTGGGGCCGTCGCCGCGGGTGCGGCCGCGAGGCAGCAGCAGCGCAGCCTTGCGCGTGAAGCCGCCAAGCGTCTGCCCAGCCGTGATCACCGCGATGAACAGTGCGCCCCCGCCCACGAGCGCGAGCGCACCACGTCTGCTCACCGTGGGCGGTCCTGGGTTCTCGGCAGCCAAACCGTCCGGCTCGTAGGCTTCGGGGTTGGTGTCGGTTCGGTTGGTGCGTAACACGTCTCGCATCGACATGGACCGCAGGCCCGTCCACATCCGCGGGATCTTGATCGCGATGTGGATCAGAAACCCGGCGATGAACACCCATGCGCCGTAATAGTGGGCGGTGTAGAAACTGAAGCCGAAGATGTAGTCGTACTGGATGTTGAGGACACCGGTGATGATCTCGAAAAGGATTCCGCCGACCAGCATCAACAGTGAAATGCGTTCCAGCAGTTGCGCGACCGACCGGGCCGGTGGCCAGGCGAACAATCGGGGGATCACCGACCACAGCTTGGCCAGCACAACTGGGATGAGGATCAGCCCGAGGCCGACATGCAGGCCCTGGTTCAGTCGGTACAACCACGCCGGATCGGTCGGCCAATCGAACGTCGGGAGCTTCAACCAACCGACACCGCCGGGAATGGCCTGCCCGAACTGCGGACCGTAGGCGATGTAGGACAGAAGGCCGGTGATGATGACGATCGGCAGCGTCGTCAGCAGCACGGAACCCAGTACCGACGTCAGCCACAGTCCGCGCAGGGGGCTACGCCAACGCTGCATCCGTTCGACCAGAGGCCGACTCACCATGGTCCCATTATCCGGGCTCAAACGCTGAAACCCGTGAATGTCATTGGTTGGTAAGGATCACGGCGCGCGGCTCCCTCACCAATTGGTCAGGATGAAGCTGTTCAGCGCGATGGCGCCTGCGACGTTGAGTGCCAGCCAGAGGCGATGCGACCGAGGAGGCAGCAGGGCGGGCGCGGCGGTCAGCCAGATGGTGTACGGCAGCCAGATGCGTTCGGTTTCGGCCTTGCTCAGCATGCTCAGATCCGCGAACACGGTGGCCAGCAGGGCGCCAAGCACAAGCAGGCGCAGACCAGGGTTCCGGCGGATTGCGGCGATGTCGAACACCCGGCCGATGCCGGCCACGCTGCCGAGCCCGATTGCGCAGATCACCGACGCGAAGTTGGCCCACGACCAATACTGGAACGGCCGATCGTTGGCGATGCCCTGCCAATAACGTTGCTGCACCAGGGTATAGCCGTCGAACCACCAGAAGCCGGCGAGGGCGAACACCGCGACCACCGCGCCGGCGACGACTGCGGCGGGAACAACGGCGCTCAGCGCCGCCTGCCAGTCGACGGCGGCGATCAGCACAGCGGCTGCCAGAATCGCGACCAACGCCAGGCCGTAGTTGAGGAAAATCGCCCAGCCCAGAAGCAGGCCCGAGCAGGCGGCGGCCACCAGCGGTGCCCGCACCGTGCGCCGCGCGGCCAGCGCAAGCAGGGCGATGCCCCAGGCCGCGACCCCCGCGAAATAGCCGTCAGCCGACACGGCGATCCAGATGGCCGTCGGCGCCACGGCCACGAACGGCGCGGCCAGGCGTGCGGTGGGCTCGTCGGCGACGGCGCGCACCGCGACGATGATCGCGGCGGCCGCGCTCGATCCCACCAGCAGACACAACAGCCCGGCCCAGGCACCGCCGCCGAGGCCGATGCGGTCCAGCCAGACGAAGGTCAGCAGCGCGCCCGGGGGATGGCCGGACACGTGGGTGATCCACGAATCGGGCTGGAAATCGGGGATTCTGCGGGAGAAGCTGCGCAGTGCTGCCGGAATGTCGGTGATGGTCGGCACCTGACGCAGGTATTCGTGCCGGGCGGTCAGGCGGCCCGCGAAGCCACGCTGCCAGCCGTCGATCATGGCCAGCGAGAACGCCCATACACACGACGTCGCCCAGGTCGTCAGGGTCAGGGCTCGCCACGGCAACCGCTGCGCGATGGCCGGGCCCCACAGCACCGCGGCGATACCGATGAGGATCGCAGGCAGCGTGCCCCATCCGGCGTGTGCCTTCCACCAGCCGAAGATCGGTGCCGTATCGGCGAAGTCGTGAAGGCGAACGGCGTTGGCGCGGATCAGCGGTGTGACGATCCCGAGGTGCAGGTGCGGAACCACGAACGCAGCCACCACGAGGACGACGGCGACGGCGACCGCCACCACCTCCTTGCGGCCTATCCCCAGCGTGGGCACGACCGCCAGCCTAGGTGGAGGGCGTTGCACCGCGAGCGTCCGTGTTTGTACGCCGACACCCCGTAAAGCCCGCGCACTCTGCGCACACTCACGGCGAACGACCGTCCGCAGAAACCACCCGCGGCATCCGGGCGTGTTGATGTCTCATAGGAAGATGGCGGAATGTGCCTTCTGCGACACGGAGCTGGCCGAGCGGATCGAACGCGCCGAAACAAAGCTCATCACTGCCGGCACTGAGGCCGCTCGGCGTCGAAACCCCGGTGGCTTCGTACTGGCTGTCGCCGGTGGAGCGGCATGCTTTGCAGAGGACGGGTCGCCGTTCAACAAGGTGGTCGGGCTGGGCTTCGGTGGTGTGCCAGACGATGCCGAGTTCGACGAGATCGAGCGGGCGTACGCCGGTCGTGTTGCCCCGACCCAGGTCGAGCTCGCCAACCTCGCCAACCCGGAGGTCGGGCTTGCGCTGACGGGCCGAGGTTATCGGCTTGTCGCATTCGAGAATGTGCTCGGTCGCTCCCTGGATGTGGGCGAAACACGTGTAGCATCAACCGAATTGGATGTCCGGTTGAGCACCGACGATGAGCTCGACGCGTGGGTGGAGGTGGTGACGACGGGGTTCGCCCACCCGGATGAGCAAGGTGTGCCCGCATTCGAGGAATTTCCGCGCGAGATCGTCGAACGGGCCAACAGGGACTTCGTCGCGGCAGGCGCCCAGACCTATGTCGCCATCCGGGACGGCGTCGTCGCGGGCGGTGCGAGCATGCGGACGACCGACGGCGTCGCGCAGTTGACCGGCGCGGCCACCGCGCCTGCGCATCGGCGGCGCGGCGTTCAGACCGCGCTGCTTCTGGCACGGCTCGCTGACGCGGCGGAGGCCGGCTGCGACATCGCGGTCGTCACCACCGCGCCGGGATCGAAATCCCAGCAGAACGTCCAGCGCCAGGGTTTCGCTTTGCTCTACACACGCGCAGTGCTCGTCAAGAATACGGAATAACCAGTACAAAACCGACGTATTGTATTGGTATGGCCCGTCCCCGGAAGTTCGCAGAAGGCGAGGTCGTCACCGCCGCGCGCGATGAGTTCTGGACGCGCGGGTACGCGGCGACATCGGTCGACGATCTGACCGCGGCGACCGGTCTGGGCAAGGGCAGCCTCTACGGTGCGTTCGGCGACAAGCACGGCCTGTACCTCCGCGCGCTCGACGACTACATCGCATCGTCGCTCGACGAGGTCCGTGCCCAGCTTCAGGACCCCGCATTCAGCGCCTACGACCGACTCGTCCGTCACTTGCGCATGCAGGTCACCGCGCTCGTCGCGGACAAGAACAGACGCGGTTGCATGATGGCCAAGAGCGCAGCGGAACTGGCGGGTTTCGACGATGCCGTCGAGAAGAGGATCGAACGCGCGTATGCGACCTGGCGCGACGACCTCGTCGCTTGCATCAAGGAAGGGCAACGCGACGGCGGCATCGACGCCAACCAGAATCCGCAGGCGCTGGCGGGCACCTTGCTTGCATTCATGCGCGGCCAGGAGGCCCTGCACAAGGGCGGTGCGAAGCCGGCACAGCTGCGGGCTGCCGCCAACGAGATGGTGTCTCTGATCCCGACCGCCTGAGGCCGGCGGAATAGATCGGCTAACCTCCGCGTCTGTAGTTATTGACCGAATGGTCCAGAACTACGAAAGGTACGGCAATGGCACTTCTCGAAGGCAAGACGGCGGTCATCACCGGGGGCAGCACCGGCATCGGGTTCGCCACCGCGAAGCGATTCATCGACGAGGGCGCGCATGTGTTCATCACCGGGCGCAGGCAGGCCGAACTCGAGGCGGCGGTCAAAGAGCTCGGCGACAGCGCCACGGGCGTGCAGGGCGATGTCAGTAAGCAGGAAGACGTCGATCGGCTTTATGCCGCGGTGGCCGACAGTGGCAGGCGGATTGATGTGGTGTTCGCCAACGCCGCGATTTTGGAGGCCGCGCGCATCGGAGACGTCACCGAGGAACAGTTGGACTATCAGCTGGGTGTCGACTTCAAGGGCGTCGTCTTCACTGTGCAGAAGGCCCTGCCCCTCCTCAACGACGGCGGCTCGATCATTCTGAACGCGTCCACCACCGCCGGTAGGGCCGCCGACGGCATCAGCATCTACGGAGCGATCAAGGCGGCCGTTCGCTCGTTTGCCCGTACCTGGGCGAGTGAGTTGCGGGAGCGCAAGATTCGCGTCAACGCGGTGAGCCCGGGAGCGACCGATACGCCAGGCATCGACATGTTGGCGCGGATGCTGTTCTCCGGCCCGAACGCCGAGAAGCAGTTCGAGGATTATCAGCGCAGCATCGTGCCGATGGCCCGCTACGGAACTCCGGACGAGGTGGCCAACGCCGCGCTGTTCCTCGCATCCGATCTGAGCAGCTTCACCACCGGTGCCGACATTCCGGTCGACGGCGGCATCAACCAGATCTGAGGTCTCGACGGGGCGCGCCGGTCATTCGGCGCGCTTCGTCGACCGACAGTGGCGCGAGGTACTCGCCGATCCGGTCACGCTGCCACCACACCCGTTGCGACACGAGTTCGCGCGCCGTGCTGAAGCGGTACCGGTACAGCGTGGCCCGCACGTAGAAAGGCGGCGTATCCGGGAAGGGATTGGTGCGCAACAGTCGGACGATCGACGGTTCGTTGGTCAGCAGGCCGTGACACAGGGGGATCAACCACGGCAGCGCATACGACGGTGAGATCGAGGCGAACCACATCAGCCAGTCGAGGCGCAGGTGATACGGGCTCCACTGCCGCGGCAGCCTCCGAACATCTCCGGGTTTACCTCTGAATTCGTACTCCTTCCAACCGGTTACGTCGGGATCAGCCAGCGCCGCTCCTTCCAGAACCACCTCTTCCCTTGTCCTGTTGATGCTGCCGAATGCACCGTAGGTGTTGACCATGTGCAACGGGTCGAAGCTGCTGTTCATTCGCTGCCTGCGCGACACCAGATTCTTGGCGGGTCGCCAGCTGAGAACTACCACCAGCGCCGTGAACGCGACCACGAGGACCGCGTACCAAAGCGGTTGTGTCGCAGACACGTCCGCAGGCGGCGCGATTCCGAGTGTTGAGGCAATGGTCGAGGTGTCGATCACGCTGGCGGCCAGAACGATCGTCACCCAGTTCAACCACGCGAAGTTTCCCGACAGCACGAGCCAGAACTGGGTCACCGCGATGATCGCGGCGGCGACGCTGGCAATCGGTTGCGGCGCGAACAACCCGAACGGCACAACGAGCTGCGCGAAGTGATTGCCCGCCACCTCCACGCGGTGAAACGGCCGGGGAAGGCGGTGGAAGAACCAGCTGAGGGGACCCGGCATCGGTTGCGTCTCATGGTGGTAGTCCAGACACGTCAGGTCGCGCCAGCATCGGTCGCCTCGCAGCTTGATCAATCCGGCACCGAATTCGACGCGGAACAGCAGCCAGCGTGTCAACCACATCACAAGCACAGGCGGTGCGATGTCGTTGTTGCCGACGAACACCACCAGCAGGCCGGCCTCCAGTGTCAGCGATTCCCAGCCGAACGAGTACCAGATCTGACCGACGTTGACGATCGACTGGTACATCACCCACAAGATCAGCCACAGCGGCATCGCGGCCCAGACCGGCACGGCGTCGGCGATGCCGACCAGCATGGCGGCCGAGATCACCGCACCGATCCACGCGACGGCGGCGTAGAAACCGTCCGAGTAGTGCAGATGAAAGAGGCTCGGCGTGTCCCGGAATGACCGGTGCGCCAAGTACTGCGGCACCGGCAGCATGCCGTGCCGACCGATGAGCCCGCGGAACTGTCTGGCCGCACAGATGAAGGCGATGAGGTAAACCGCCGCCATCCCACGTTCCAGGATCAGCCTGCCCCACCACCACTCCGGCGCCGCTAGCCAATCCACGGATCAACCTCCGAGTCGACCCTAACTCCGGAAGGTCACGGCCAACACGATGAACGCGATGATCAACAATGCCCATGCCACCGCGGGCACCACCCATCCGCGTGGCCGTCGCGCGGTGACCCACGAGATCGCAATGGTCACGACTGCCACCACGGGCGCTCCGTATGTGATGAGCCCGAATCCGAAGTTTCCTGGCCCTTCGTGCGCGCAGATGCGGTCGCTGCAAGCGGCGGTGCCCATCACCCGCATGAACGCGTAGGCCTCGATGAGGAGCGCGCCGATGATCGTCGACAGTGCGAGGCCCCAGTTGACCACCGTCTGCTTGCCCGAGCCCCGCGATCGGGTGTCGTGCGTCGTCATGATCGGCGCTTACCCGCTGGTTCGGCGCCGAAACACAGCGGCTAGTAGAGGATCTTTCGCATGTTGGCCTCGTCGTAGTACCTCTCGAGCTCGGCGAGGCTCATGTCCTTCTTGAGCGCCTGGGCGATCTGCGCGACGCTCGGTAGCGCCGTCGGATCCCAGCTGTCCGGCTTCCATGCATCGGAGCGCAGAAATGCCTTGGCGCAGTGGAAGAAAACCTCCTCGACCTCGATCTCCAGTGCCAGGATCGGACGCTTTCCCTGGACCGTCATCGCGTCGAAATAATCGGCGTCGGAGAGGATGCGTGCCGTGCCGTTGATCCGCAGCGTGTCTCCGCGACCCGGGATGAGAAACAGCGTGCCGACATACGGGCGCTGCAGCACGTTGAGATAGCCGTCCACCCGCTTGTTGCCCGGCCGTTCCGGGATCGCGATCGTGGCGTCGTCGATGACGTGCACGAACCCGGGCGGGTCGCCCTTCGGTGACACGTCGACGCGGCCCCGCATGTCGGTCGTCGCAACGAAGCCCAGCGGCGAGTGCGCCAGCCAGTCCTGCTGAACCGCCGAGAGCCGCGTGCCGACCTTGTTCGCGGCGTAGGAGTTCGGGTGACCGACGATTGCGCGCAGGTCGTCGGCGGTGGTGACTTCACGACGCATCGCTCCATGATGCTCGCCTGTAGTTCATTTTCGCGACGCGATTGAATGCGACACTGTCCGTTCATGCGCTGCAGCGGGGCATCGTCGATCATCTGCGCTATTCGATCGGTCGGCCGTCTGCAGCCCTGACACCGGAGCACTTCTACCGGGCGACCGCGCTGGCCGTCCGCGACCGCATCCAGGACGACCGGGTGGCGTCGACGCAGACATCGCTGGACCTGGGCCGGAAGGTGACGTGCTATCTGTCGGCGGAGTTCCTGATGCAGGACTCGGATGCTGGGCGCGGATGTCGATCCTCAACACCGCGCGCAGCGGCAAGTTCTCGTCAGACCGCGCGATCGCGGAGTACTGCGACGAGATCTGGAACGTGCAGCCGGTGACCGTGAAGGTGGACCGCTAGCGCGCGGTCGACTCAGAGGGGCCCGCAGGTCGGCGTCAGCTCCGAGAAGTGAACAGCGGGCATGTTGTCGACCGTCACGAAATCGGTTCCAGGCGACCACGTCGTGCCCGGTTGGATCCACGGTGGCACGCCCTTGGGATAGGCAATCGTCAAGTCCGAGTAGAACTTGACATCCTGAGGGCACGCAGGATGGGGCGCGGTGACGGGGTTCCAGGCATGTACGACGATGGGATTGACCAGCGTGCTGCCCTGCGCGCAGTTCGGTTGACATTCGACCGAGCTGTCGGTGCCGGTGCCACGCGCACCGTCGGCGCCCCACGCACTCCACGTCATGTCCTTCATGACGCCGGTGGTGTTGCAGTTGTAGTCGAACGACACGGGGCGTTGCACCGGAGGCTGGCTCGGGTCGTAGCACTTGCCGATCGCGAAGACCGTGGTGTCCTGCTCGGCAGGATCCGCTGAGGCGACAGCGGATCCGCTGAACACGGCGACGGCGCTGGCAGCTATGGCGAATGTGCGGATCATCCCCGGATGCTAGCTCAGCCGCCGAACTGGGCGACGAGCCGCCTTCGGTCGACCTTGCCGATGCCGCGGCGCGGCAACTCATCGACGATATGCACCTCTTTTGGCGCAGCGGTCGCGTGCAGTAAAGCGCCGACGTGGGTGCGCAACTCGATCAGCGTCGGGGGTGCGAAACCCTCGACCGCGACGACGGCGGCAACCACCCGCTGACCCAGCCGATCGTCGGGGACGCCGAAAACGGCGCAGTCGGCCACTCGCGGATGTGATGCCAACGCCGTCTCGACGAGTTGCGGGAAGACCGTCAACCCGCCGGTGCTGATCGCATCGTCGGTCCGCCCCAGCACTCGCAGCATTCCCGAAGAGTCAAGGGCGCCAACATCGTCGGTGAGAAACCAGCCCGGTTCGGCGAACGGGTCCGGATCGGGCGGATTGCGGTAGCCCTTGGCGAGCGTTGAGCCACCGAGCCCGATCCGGCCGTCGAGATCGATGCGTACCCGCACACCGTTCAGCGGCATGCCGTCGTACACGCAACCGCCGGCCGTCTCGCTCATGCCATAGGTACGGATCACCGAAACTCCTGCGGCGAGAGCTTTTTCGGCAACCTTCGCCGGCATCGGGCCGCCGCCTATCAGCACGGCGTCGAGTTCGGCCAGCGCCGCGGTGGCACGCGGGTCGGCAAGCGCCTTGTCCAGTTGTGCGGCCACCAGCGATGCATAACGCCGGCCAGATCCCATCGCCGCTATCGCGTCCGGTAGCTCGGAAACGTCGAACGGGAACGACATGGCGACCGGCGCGCTGCCCGCGATCACGCTGCGCACCAACACCTGTAGGCCCGCGACGTGGTAGGCGGGCAGCGCGAGCAGCCATCGACCGCGGCCGCCGAGCCGGTCGTGCGTTGCTTCCGCACTGGCGCTCAGCGCATCCGCGGTGAGCATCGCCCCCTTCGGATTGCCCGTCGTCCCCGACGTCGACACCACCACGGCGACATCGTCGTCAATGTCTTCACCGGCACGCAATGATGTTGTGAGCAACCGGGTTCGGTGTTCGTCGCCGACCGAAACCGGGAGCATCGCTTCTTCGCGGCCGGATAGGACAGCCTCCACCGTGGGCAGCACCGATAACGCCGACTGACCAGACGGCACAGGGACTGCGCGAAGGACGGCTATTCCTTCTCCTCCTCGGCATCTCGCGGATCATCGAGCGGCCAGCCTCTGGTGGCCAATCGATTTCGGACGCGCTCGATATCTGCCGGTGCCGGCAGTTCGTCGGTGATCTGGGTGATCAGGACACCGATGTCGACGTGGTCGAACTCGCCGCGATCCATCAGTGCCTTCGCGACGGCCTTCACCTCGTCCTCGGTAAGCCGCTGTCGCATCAGCGCGAAGAGTGGGACGCGATCGGGGCCCGGCACGCCTTCGGGATATCCCGAAGTAATCCAGTTCACGATCTTGGAAAGAAAATTGTTCACCGTTTCACTCCCCACCGGGCGGCTGGCCGACCCTGAGCACACGCGCAAACGATAGTAAAGCCGCCGCCCTCGCGGCGCGGATCGCCGTGGCGCACAAACGGTCCCGAGACGGGAGGTGAACAATGGATGAACACATCGCGGGATCCGGAAAAGTGCCTGGTCAGAGGCCCCTCTTATGGTGGCTAGCTGCTGGTCAATTTCGCTGAGAATCCCCCAGAATTAGCAACCGTGAGCGCAGAAATGATCATTTTGGTGCTGCTGATAGCGACAGCACTCGCATTCGACTTCACCAACGGCTTCCACGACACCGGAAACGCGATGGCGACATCGATCGCGACCGGTGCATTGAAGCCCAAGACCGCGGTGCTGCTTGCCGGCGTCCTGAACCTCGTTGGCGCCTTCCTGTCGGTCGAGGTCGCCGTCACGGTCACCACATCGGTGCTCAAGGTGCAGGACAGCAAGAGCGGTCACCTATTACCCAACATCACCCCATCGATGGGTCTGACGATCATCTTCGCCGGCCTCATCGGCGGCATCCTCTGGAACCTGCTGACCTGGTTGTTCGGCATCCCGTCGAGCTCGTCGCACGCGCTCTTCGGCGGTCTGATCGGTGCAGGCCTCGCGGCGCTGGGCGCCGCAGGCGTGAACTGGAGCGGCATCACCTCGAAGGTGCTGATCCCCGCAGTGGCGGCCCCCGTGATCGCCTGCCTCGTCGCCGCGTGTGGCACCTGGCTGGTCTACCGGATCACCCGCAACGTGATGGCGAAGCGCCGTGAAGAGGGCTTCCGCTGGGGTCAGATCGCCACCGCCTCGCTGGTGGCGCTGTCGCACGGCACCAACGACGCCCAGAAGACGATGGGCGTCATCGCGCTTGCGCTGATCACGACCGGCCACCTGACCGGCGATGTGAAGAAGGACGGCCTGCCGTTCTGGATCGTCCTGAGCTGCGCGCTCGCAATCGGCCTCGGCACGTACATCGGCGGCTGGCGCGTGATCCGCACCCTCGGCAAGGGCCTCGTCGAAATCGAGTCTCCGCAGGGCCTGGCCGCCGAAGCGTCGTCGGCCGCGATCATCCTGAGCTCGAGCGCCGCCGGTATGGCCCTGTCCACCACCCACGTTGCGACGGGCTCGATCCTGGGCAGCGGCGTTGGCAAGCCCGGTGCCGAGGTGCGCTGGGCGGTCGCCGGCC
Organism: Actinomycetota bacterium; assembly: GCA_046735135.1. GTDB lineage: Bacteria > Actinomycetota > Actinomycetes > Mycobacteriales > Mycobacteriaceae > Mycobacterium. Next base: position 3,359 of record JBKPSU010000102.1, on the reverse strand, counting down.
GCATGGTGGTCGCGTGGCTGATCACTCTGCCCGCTGCGGCGCTCATGGGCGCTCTGTCCTACTGGCTCTCGTCCCTCGTCGAGAAGACGACCGGCTCGGACCTCGCGGGTGACGGCCTGATCTTCGTCATCCTGTGCGCGCTGTCCGGCTACATCTGGTGGCGTGCGCAGCAGCAGAAGGTCGACAGCAACAACGTCAACGCCGATTGGGACGCCTCGACCAACTCCGTTGTCCCCGCCGACGTCCGCGAAGCCGCGAAGGAACCCAAAGACAAGAAGGACGCGGCGGCGGTCTGACCGCGCCACGCTCTGTGAGAACTGAAGGAATACGCCGATGACTTACTTGGAAGCCATCCTGAAAGTGCTAGCAGTAGGACTCCTCCTGGGCGCCGGGCTGCCCGCGATCTTCGCGACGGGCATGGTGGCCTACTCGAACGGCGCAGGAGGCCAACACTCGGACGGCACTGTCACAGCGGGCAATCCGGCGCTGAAGTACCTGGGCATGTTGTTGTTCGCCCTTGTCGGTTTGGTCGTCCTGGTCGCACTGCTGTGGATCACCAGGACCACGATCATTCACCACTTCGGTTTCGATCCGTTCCCCGGCGTGAAGAAGGGTTGAGAAAGCAAATGACCGACACAACCAATCAGGGTGTGCTGAGCGATGTCCTCGGATGGCTGCACAAGGGCTATCCGGAGGGCGTGCCCCAGAAGGATTACTTCCCGCTGCTCGCGCTGCTGAAGCGGAGCCTCACCGAGGAGCAGGTCGTCAAGGCGGCCCAGGCCATCCTCAAGGAAAACGAATCCGACACGGTCAGTGAGGAAGAAATCCACGACGCCGTCAAGAAGGTGATCGAAAAGGAGCCCAACCCGGAGGAGATCCATCAGGTCGCGGCGCGCCTGGCCTCCGTCGGGTGGCCACTGCAGGTGTGCTCACACTGAACCTAGTTCATCTGGCTGCCCTCGGCTTTGACAGCCGGGGGCCGTTTCAGTTTCTGGGGTTGGACAGACCGAGCACGCGATTCTCGGCAATCCAGTCGTCGATGTGGCCCATGGTGACGGGTAGCGCCGCCCTGAAAAAGGGGAGGTGGTCGGCGCGGGGGACCTGCACAAAGGTCCCCCCCGATACCGGGCCGCCGTTTTGGGCGCGATCTGTGGCGGCACGACACGGTCGCACTCGCCCCTGATCACCAGCACCGGCGTGGTGACTGCGGCGAAGTCGACCGTGGGCGTCGGGGTGCGCACGATATAGCCGCGCTCTTCGAAGGCCGTCCGGGCAGGGCCCCAGCTGTCGCCGCGGGCCCAAGCGCCGTGGATCAGAGCGACATGCCTGATGTCGGACATCGCGCGTCAGTTTCTGGTATCGCGTCGCAGCGGGTGCGTCTCGGGCACCTGCACGAAGATCAGCGTGACGCCGTCGGGATCGCTCACGTGCATCTCGTGCAGACCCCACGGTTCCTGCCGGGCTTCGCGCGCGATCGGCACTCCGCGGTCTGCCAGTTCCTTCTCGGCGGCATACACGTCGCGCACCTGCAGCCAGAGCGTGCCGCCTGCGTCCGGTCCGCCGTGGCCTGCGAGCTCTATCAGCGATTGGCCCGCGTAGAAGACGGTGCCCGCGCCGTAGTCACGGGCAATGGCCAGCCCGAGCTCGTCGCGGTAGAAGCGCAGCGAGCGCTGGTAGTCGGCCGGCCGGAGGAGCATCCGGCTGGCCAGGATCTCCATGAATCTGTGTTTATCACGCCAGGCGCCGCATTCGGGCTACGACACGGTGGCCCATTGGGCCTGCCGCGCCGACGGCGCTCGACCCATCGCAGCAACAGATGCGCACTCGTCTCATCCGTCACAAGAAGGCGACCATGATGGTCCCTGCAACGTGATGCCGGATGCGATATCGCTTTCCGGGTACGAGTCCATCCCCGTTCTGCGACAGAAGTGAAAGCCGTCTCAGCCGCCCGGCTGAACCCGCTGCCGCTTCATGATGGCGTTGACCCAGCCGGGCGCGAACGTGTCGATGGCCTTGGCGGTGACGGCCATTCGCGGCGCGATGCGCAACGGCCGGACGCGCGCTGCGGTCACCATCCAGTCGGCGGCCTCGGCGGACGTCAATCCGGGAAGCCCGTCGTAGGCCCGCGTCGGTGCGATCATCGGCGTCTTGACCAAGGGGTAGTAGAGCGTCGTCGAATGCACGCCGTTGTGCCCCCATTCGGTCTCGATGACCCTGCTGACCGTGGACAGCGCGGACTTCGACGCGTTGTAGACCGAGAACAGTGGCGTCGACTCGCTGAGCACACCCCACGAGGAGACGTTGATGATGTGGCCGTCGCCGCGCTCGAGCATTCCCGGCGCGAGGCCGCGGATGAGCCGAAGCGGCGAGTAGTAGTTGAGGCTCATCGTGCGCTCGACGTCGTGCCACCGTTCGAGCGACTCGGCCAGCGGGCGGCGGATCGACCGGCCCGCGTTGTTGATCAGGATGTCGACGCCGCCGATCTCTTTCTCGACGCGCGCCGCGAGCGCGTCGACGCCGTCGACATCGGACAGGTCGCAGTCGATCGCGAGGGCGTCGCCGCCTGCGGCGAGGATCCGGTCCGCGAGGTCGTCGAGCAGATCCTTGCGGCGGGCCACCACAACGACGGTGGCGCCGCGACGGGCGAACTTCTCGGCGGCCGCTTCGCCGATGCCCGACGATGCGCCGGTGAGCAGGATGCGCTTGCCCTTGAGCTCTACCTCGTCGCGGTCGGGGCGATACAGCATCAACTGGGGGGCGATCGGCGGTCGCATGCTGGCCAGCACGAGTTCGTCAGCCAGCCGCCGCAGCGGGCTCTTACTCACCCGTGGAGTCTAGAAACTGCGATGAGTTGAGCTCCGCCACAGGGTCGGTATAGATATGACTATTGAAGGCAAGCTCGATACGCGATTCAGTGAAGCAACCGCACCGGTGAGCTGGCAGCAGGTCAGCGACGCGCTGACCGCCGCCGAGCTGTACTGGCTGACCACCGTTCGGCGGGACGGACGCCCGCACATCACCCCGCTGGTGGGTGCATGGATCGACGACGCGTTCGTATTCTGCACCGGGCCCGAGGAGCAGAAGGCGCAGAACCTCAACCACTCAACGGCGGTTGCCGTCACCACCGGGGCGAACACGTGGAACGACGGGCTCGACGTGATCGTCGAGGGCGATGCCCAGCGGGTCACGGGCCGCGACACCCTGACCACCTGGGCCGATGTCGTCCGCGAGAAATACCACGGCGACTGGAATTTCACGCCCACAGACGACGGGTTCGGCCACACCGACGACTCGGGCGACTCGCACATCGCATACGTGTACCGGGTTCCACCCGCCAAAGTGCTGGCGTTCGCGAAGTC
>JBKPSU010000101.1:0-38303 GCA_046735135.1 Actinomycetota bacterium | reverse complement strand
TGTCCCGGTCGGTCGCCGAGTCCGCTGGTCTGGTGTGGAGCACGCCGAAGACCTGGGAGCGCCGCTCGGTGCCATTCCCGGCGGCGCTGGCCGACGAGCTCGCCGCGCTGATGGTCGGCAAGGGCCGCGACGAGTTGGTGTTCACCGACCTGCGGGGCGGGGTGCTGCGCGTCTCCAACTACCGGACGCGGGTCTTCGCGCCCGCGGTGACGCGCTGCCAGCGCGACGATGAGACGTTCCTGACGATCACTCCGCACGACCTACGGCATACAGCCGCATCTCTGGCGGTCAGCGCCGGGGCCAATGTGAAGGCGGTCCAGCGGATGCTCGGACACGCCAAGGCGTCGATGACGCTCGACGTCTACGCCGACCTGTTCGACGAAGATTTGGACGGCGTCGCGAACCGATTGGACGCGGCGATCCAATCTGCTGCGTACCCACTGCGTACCGGCCGAACACCCTAGCTACCGGCCATTGCTGTGACCTGCGCTTTCGCGGTCGGGGTGGCGGGATTCGAACCCACGACCTCTTCGTCCCGAACGAAGCGCGCTACCAAGCTGCGCCACACCCCGCGTGAAGCCACGACAGCGTATCGCACCCGCCAGGTGTGCCGCCAAATCGATCACCGGCGCTCAGAGCGCGAGTCGTGACGTGGGGAACAGTCACGTTTTAGCGACGTAGATCACGCCACGCCGCGGGATGGATCTGGATTGTCGGTGCGGTTATGCAGAATGGCGGCAAAGAGCCGCTAATCGGTCGAAACGAGGCGCGAGATGACTGGGTTGGGAGCCTCCATCTATGTGGGATTCTTCGCCCTGGCCGCGTTGTGGTTGTTCTTGACTTCCGACGGGCCCCTCACCCGGGACCCCGACGATCAGACCCAGCGGCCGGACCGCTCGAATTCCACGAGCACATCGGCGGCAGTTGACGGGTCAAGCCCGGCGCTGTCCAGCCATTCGTCACTGAAATAGGTGTCGGTGTAGCGATCGCCGCTGTCGGCGATCAGGGTCACGACCGACCCGTTGAGCCCTTCGGCGACCATCTCGGCCAGCAAGCTGAACGCTCCCCACAAATTCGTGCCGGTTGACGGTCCCACGCGACGGCCCAGCACCGCGCTGACGTGGCGGGCGGCAGCGATCGACGCGGCATCGGGGACGGTGACCATGCGATCGACCACGTTGGGTAGAAAGGACGGCTCGACCCGCGGCCGGCCGATGCCCTCGATGCGTGACGACATTCCGGTGACGACATCGTCGCGGCCCTGCGCGTACGCGGGGAAGAATGCGGAGTTCTCGGGGTCGACGACACATAGCCGGGTGGCGTAGCGGCGATACCTGATGTACCGGCCGATGGTGGCGCTCGTCCCGCCGGTACCCGCTCCGACGACGACCCACTCCGGGATCGGATGGGCCTCCTGCGCCATCTGCGCATAGATCGACTCGGCGATGTTGTTGTTGCCGCGCCAGTCGGTGGCCCGCTCCGCGTTGGTGAACTGATCGAGGTAGTGGCCACCCGTTTCGTTGGCCAACCGTTCCGCCTCGGCGTACACCTGGGAGGACTCGGCCACGAAATGGCAACGGCCGCCTTGAGATTCGATGAGCTCGATCTTCGAAGCACTCGTCGACGAGGTCATCACCGCGATGAACGGCAGTCCGAGCAGCGCCGCGAAATATGCTTCCGACACCGCCGTCGACCCCGAAGACGCTTCGATGACGGTGGTGTCCTCACCGATCCAGCCGTTGCACAGCGCGTATAGAAACAGCGAGCGCGCCAGCCGATGCTTGAGACTGCCGGTGATGTGGGTGGACTCGTCCTTCAGGTACAGCGCGACATCGACGCCGTCGCACCATGCCGACGGCAGCGGGTAGCGCAGCAGATGGGTGTCGGCACTGCGCCGCGCGTCAGCCTCGATGAGCCGCACCGCATTGTCCACCCACTGACGTGGTTGGCTGCGCGACGCCGTCGAAGCCGCGTCGGTCACCGCACCGAAGCAGCCGGGTGCGACTGTCCCACCCGCGTGCCCGCGTCGCGACCGCCCGTCGGCGCCGCCACGAGGGTGAGCAGCGTCGCCTCCGGCCGACAGCAGAAGCGCATCGGCGCGAACGGCGACGTGCCGACGCCCGCCGAGACGTGCAGCGCCATGTGGGCACCCCACGTCGACGCGCCCTTGGCCCGCGACCGATCCAGGTCGCAGTTGGTGATGATGGCGCCGTAGAAGGGCAGGCAGAGCTGGCCGCCGTGGGTGTGGCCGGCCATCACCAGCTGATAGCCGTCGGAGGCGAACCGGTCCAGCACCCGCGGCTCCGGCGAGTGCGCCAAGCCCAGCCGCAGGTTGGCGGTGATATCGGCGGGCCCGGCGATCGTCTCGTACCGGTCACGCTTCAGGTGCGGATCGTCCACGCCCGCGGCCGCGATCCGCAGCCCGGCCACGTCGAACTCGCGACGGTTGTGCGTCATGTCGAGCCAGCCGCGTTCGGTGAACGCCGCGCGCAGGTCCTGCCAGGGCAACGGGTGACCGAATGAGCGGTGCGTCGGTTTCGTCAGGTAATTGGCCGGGTTCTTCATCCGCGGGCCGAAGTAGTCGTTGCTGCCGAACACGAAAACCCCGGGCACCGAGAGCAAGTCGCCCAATGCCTGCACGACGGGGGGCACCGCCTTCGGATGCGCCAGGTTGTCGCCGGTGTTGACAACGAAGTCGGGCTCGAGGCTGGCCAGCTCGCGCAGCCAAGCCTGCTTGCGCCGCTGGTTGGGCCGCATGTGGATGTCGCTGATGTGCAGCACCCGCAACGGCGTCGAACCCGGCGTCAGCACCGGCATCGTCACCTCGCGCGTGACAAACGCATTCCGCTCGATGATCGACGCATAGCCGATCCCGGCGACGAGCGAACCGGCGGCCACGGCCGTGGAATTCTTCAGGATCGAAGCGGCGGACATGGATGGCAGCCTACTGCCAGTCGCCTGCCCGTACCGCTTCTCACCCGCCGGGCGTTACCCACGCCACAGCGTTTACGGCGGTGGCGGGGGCGGCGGCCCTAGCACCGGCACGGTGATCGGCGGCAGCCCGGGGATCTCCACCACGGTCGACCCGATCTCCGGCGGCAGGCCGGGAATGCCGGCCGGTGGCGGCGGGGGTGCAGGCGGGATGCCATTGCTGACCTGCAGGGTGACGATCGAGCCCGGCACGGTCTGACCCGACGGTGTCGTCCCGACGACGGTGCCCGCCGAGGATGCGCTGTTGACCGAGTTGGTCTGGTCGGCGACCTGGAATCCGGCCTCCTTCAGCCGTTGTCGCGCCAGATCCTGGGTCAACCCGGAGACACTGGGCACCTTCGAGCCCGGCGCGCCGTCCACGTAGCGCGGATCGGTCGGCGGCAGTGAAACCGGTCCCGGGCCTTCTGCGATGGGCTTCATCGCGGTGAACCAAGTCCTGGCCGGTTCGTTGCCGCCGTACAGATCGCCCGACCCGCACTGCCGCAGCGGGAACGAGCACAGATCCGACGGGGTGGCGGAGTCGTCGTAGATGTAGTTCGCGGCCGCATAGTTGTTCGTGAACCCGAGGAAGCCCGATGAGCGGTGGGCTTCCGTTGTTCCCGTCTTGCCGGACATCGGCAGATTCCAGCCGGCCGATCCGGCCGAACCAGCGGCTGTGCCGTTGCCTTGATCGTCATGGCTCATCGCGTTGGCCAACGTGTTGGCCAGACCGTCGGGCACCACTTGCTCACATGTTTCGGTGGTGACTGAGACCTCGTTGCCGTGCCGGTCGAAGACCTTGTCGATCGGATTGGGTGGGCACCAGGAACCCCCAGACGCGAGCGTTGCGGCGACATTCGACAGCTCGAGCGCATTGACCTCGATCGGGCCGAGGGTGAACGAACCGAGGTTCTGCCGCTTGACGAAGTCGGCGAGGCTCTCGTTGCTCTCCGGGTCGTAGTCGCGCGCGGTGCCGGGCAGCGCATACGAGCGCAGGCCGAGCTTGACAGCCATGTCCACGGTGCGTTGCACGCCGACCTGCGAGATGAGCTTGGCGAACGCGGTGTTCGGTGACGTGGCCAGAGCGTCGGTGACGCTCATGGACCCGCGGTAGTTCCCGGCGTTCTGCACACACCATGTCGCGGGCGGACAACCCTTCGCCCCTCCGCTGCCGAGACCCTTGGCTTCGAAGCGGCTCGGCGCATCCAGAGTGGCGCTGATGCCCATGCCCATGTCCAGCGCCGCCGCGGTGGTGAAGATCTTGAAGATGGAGCCGGCTCCGTCGCCGACGAGCGAAAACGGTTGCGGCTGCATGGTTTCGCCAGCATCGAGGTTCAGCCCGTAGGTGCGATTGCTGGCCATCGCCACCACCGCATGGTTGTCCTTGCCAGGCTTGATCACGCTCATGACGCTGGCGATGCCTGGGATGTCGGGGCTTGCGATGCCGTCGATCGAAGACTTCACCGATCCCTGCACGTCGGGGTCGAGCGTCGTGCGGATCAAGTAACCGCCCCTGGCCACCTGCTCCTTGCTGATGCCGGAGCGGGCCAGGTAGTCGAGCGCGTAGTCGCAGAAGAATGCGCGGTCGCCCGCGGCGATGCAACCGCGGGGCAGTTCCTGGGGCTGCGGGAGGATGCCGAGCGGCTGCTCCTTGGCGGCGCGCAGGGCGTCGGCTTCCTGCGGCAGGTTGTCGATCATCGTGTCGAGCACGAGATTGCGGCGGGCCAGCGCGCCGTCGGGATTCGTGTACGGGTTCAGCGTGCTTGTGGACTGCACCATGCCGGCAAGCAGGGCGGCCTGCTGGTAGTTCAATTGGGAGGCGTCGATGCCGAAGTAGGTCTGCGCGGCGTCCTGAACACCAAATGCGTTGTTGCCGAACGACACCAGGTTCAGGTAGCGGGTGAGGATCTCCGGCTTGGTGAACGTCTTGTCCAGCGTCAGGGCCATCCGGATCTCGCGCAGCTTGCGGGCGGGCGTGGTCTCGATGGCGGCCCGCTTCTCCGCATCGGTCTGGGCGATCACAAGCAGCTGATAGTTCTTCACGTACTGCTGTTCGATGGTGGAGCCGCCGCGGGTGTCGATGTTTCCGGACATGTAGCCCGACAGACCCGTCAGCGTGCCTTTCCAGTCGACGCCATTGTGCTCGGCAAACCGCTTGTCTTCGATCGAGACGATCGCCAGTTTCATCGTGTTGGCGATTTGGTCGCTCGGCACCTCGAACCGGCGCTGCGAATAAAGCCAGGCGATGACGTTGCCTTTGGCGTCGACCATTGTCGACACCCCGGGCACCTCGCCCTCGACCAATTGGGCCGAGCCGTTAGCAACTACATCGGAGGCCCGGTTGGACATCAGTCCGAACCCTCCGACGACGGGGAACATCAGGCCGGCCGCCACCACACTCGCCAGTAGGCAACACCACGCCAGCTTGATGACCGTGACCGTCGCCGGCGGTCGTTTCGGCGGGCGCTCCGGCATGCCCTACAGAGTAACTACGTCGGCGGGAGAAACTCACGCCGCGGCTAAGTGGCCAGCATAAATGGGTTTACGGAGACGTTATTTCCCCGTGATAGCGTCGAGTCTGCACGGTTGTCCCAAAATAGGGGCAAACAAACTGTTGCGTAAATACCGTCTGACCACCTAGCTTGTACCTACAGTGCGATTCAGGTAACAGAGACCTGCGCAATGTGGCGTAGATCGCATCAGCGTTCTACACCGGAGGACTGAGTCGTCAAGTAACGGCGGCTGGACTTAAGGGGAAACGCTGGTGTCGAGCACACGGCCTATTGCGCGCAGGACAGGAACCACCTCACTAACCAGCACTTTGGTACACGGCGCGGAGGCCGAAGCCCGGATCGCCTGGGTCTCCCAAGCCCGCTGTCGACAGGCGGACCCGGACGAATTGTTCGTCCGCGGGGCCGCCCAGCGCAAAGCCGCCGTGATCTGCAGGCACTGCCCGGTGATCCTGGAGTGCGGCGCCGACGCGCTCGACAATCGCGTGGAGTTCGGTGTGTGGGGAGGCATGACCGAACGACAGCGCCGCGCTCTGCTCAAGCAGCACCCCGAGGTGGTTTCCTGGGCCGACTTCTTTGCCGCCCAGCGCAAACACCGCAGCGCGGTCTGAAGACCGCTCCCCACCGGCGCGGCTACGCCGCGGACGCCTCGCCGGTGATCTGATCGGCGATTGCCCGCAACGCATCCAGGTCCGATACGTCGAACGGCAATGACGGCACACCCACGATCGCCACGTGCGGGTTGGCGCCGGTGAACCGCGACAGCATCCGAACCTCGCGCTTGGCCGTGCCCGCCCTCGCGGCGTGAATCTGCAGCACCGCCGCTGTGAGCGATTCGGGATCGTCGGCCTCCAACGCCTCGGCGGCTTCTGCGGCCTTGTCGGCGTGCAGCGACGTCAACGTCGGATGGGTGCGGTTCAGGATCAGTCCTGCCAGCGGCATGTGCTCCTGCGAAAGTCGGTCGACGAAGAACGAGGCCTCACGCAGTGCGTCGGGCTCTGCCGCCGACACCACGACGAACTGGGTGCCGCGTCGCTTCAGAAGCTCATAGGTGCGGTCCGCCTTCTCCCGGAAACCGCCGAACGTCGCGTCCAGTGACTGGACGAAAGCCGCTGCGTCGGAAAGCATCTGCGAACCCAGCACGGTAGACAGAGCGCGCATCGCAAGGCCCATCGCCCCCGATACCAGCTTCCCGATGCCACGGCCGGGGCCCAGCAGCAGCTTCCACAGCCGGCTGTCCATGAAGCCGCCCAGCCGTTTGGGCGCGTCCAGGAAGTCCAGTGCGTTACGGGACGGCGGCGTGTCGACGACGACGAGATCCCATCGGTCCTCGGCGAGCAGTTGGCCGAGCTTCTCCATCGCCATGTACTCCTGCGTGCCTGCTAGCGATGTGGCGACCGTCTGATAGAACTGGTTGTCCAAAATCGCTTGTGCGCGTTCGGGTCCCGAGTACTGGATCACCATTTCGTCGAATGTGCGGCGCATATCGAGCATCATCGCGTGCAGTTCGCCGGACACCTCGGGGGCCAGCGGAACCCTCTGCGGAGTGTTGCCCAAGTCCTTGATGCCCAACGCCTGGGCCAACCGCTTCGCGGGATCGATGGTGAGCACGACGACGGTGCGGCCGTATTCTGCGGCTCGCAATGCCATCGCCGCGGCGGTGGTGGTTTTGCCGACACCGCCTGCGCCGCAACACACCACGACGCGGTTGGACGTGTCGGACAGGATCGACGCCATGTCCAGGACGGGAGGCGTGGTGCTCATCTGACCCCTTGATGGTTGAGCGCTTCGGCCAGCTCGTAGAGGCTGCCGAGGTCCACTCCGTCGGGAATGGCAGGCAGCTCGAGCCGGGGCACCTCGATCTCGTCGAGCTGTTCTGCGCTCTCGGCGCGGGCGGCGATCCGGGTGGCGTGCTGAATAGCTTCGGTAAGAAGGCCAGCAAAGTCGCTGTCGGACAGCGTTATTCCGGTCTTCGTGAGGTTGGCCTTCACCGTGTCGGCATCGATGTCGCCCTCGGCGGCCTTGGCAAGCGCTTCGGGGGTCATGTACGCGGGGATGTTGCGGTTGACGATCACGCTGCCGATGGGCAGCTTCAATTCCTGCAACTCGTCGATCGCCTCCAGTGTCTCCTGCATGGGCAGCGCCTCGAGCAGGGTCACCAGGTGAATCGCGGTCAGATCCGAATGCAGCACCCGGACGACGCTCTCGGCCTGTGAATGCACGGGACCGCCCTTGGCCAGATCGGAGACGGCCTTGGTGACGTCGAGGAACCGGGCGATGCGGCCGGTGGGCGGCGAGTCGACCACGATCGCGTCGTAAACCGGCTGCTTGCCCTTCTCGGCTCGGGTGACGATTTCCCGGATCTTTCCGGTCAGCAGCACGTCACGCAGGCCAGGGGCGATCGTTGTCGCGAACTCCACGGCGCCGATGCGACGCATCGCGCGACCCGCCAGCCCGAGGTTGTAGAACATCTCGAGGTATTCCAGGAACGCCGCCTCGATGTCGATGGCTAGCGCGTTGACGGTGCCACCACCGTCGGCGGTGGCGATCTTCACCTCCTCGTAGGGCAGCGGTGGGACGTCGAAAAGCTGCGCAATGCCCTGGCGCCCTTCGACTTCCACCAAGAGCACCTTGCGGCCGCCCGCGGCCAGCGCCAGCGCAAGGGCGGCAGCGATGGTCGACTTACCTGTGCCGCCCTTTCCCGTGACGAAGTGCAGACGAGCCTTCGTCAGCCGGGACGGCCAGCCGACCGGTTTACGGCCGTTTGGATCGGTTGCCACCACTGCATGCTAACGAAGGGGCTGACCGGCGCCCGATAAGCTCAGCCACATGAGCGAACCGACCCGTTGGGAGTACGCCACGGTCCCGTTGCTGACACATGCCACCAAGCAGATTCTCGACCAGTGGGGCGAGGACGGCTGGGAGCTGGTCTCTGTACTGCCGGGACCGACCGGCGAGCAGCACGTCGCGTACCTGAAACGACCGAAATGAGCGCCTCCTGGTCGGCGCGGCTTTCCGAACTGGGCATCGAGCTGCCTCCGGTGGTCAAACCCGTCGCGGCCTACGTGCCCGCGGCGCAGACCGGCAACCTCGTGTACACGGCTGGGCAGGTCCCGATGCAAGCGGGCGCGATGCCGCACTCCGGGCATGTGGGCGGCGAAGTCACCCCCGAGCAGGGCAAGGCGCTCGCCCGGATCTGCGCGCTCAACGCGCTGGCAGCAGTCGACGGGCTGGTGGGCATCGACGCCATAGTCCGTGTGGTCAAGGTCGTCGGCTTCGTCGCCTCCGCGCCCGGCTTCAACGGTCAGCCCGGCGTTATCAACGGCGCCTCCGAACTCCTCGGCGAGGTGTTCGGCGAGGCGGGCGCGCATGCGCGGTCTGCCGTCGGGGTGTCGGAACTGCCGCTGAACGCGCCGGTCGAGGTCGAGCTGATCGTCGAGGTGAAGTGACCTCAGCGGTCGAGCATCCGGCCTACGGAGTGCTGCGCCCGGTGACCGAGACGGCATCGGTGCTGCTGTGCAACAACCCGGGCCTGCTGACGCTGGAGGGCACGAACACCTGGGTGCTGCGCGGCCACGGCAGCGACGAGATGGTGATCGTCGATCCCGGGCCGGACGACGCTGAACACATCGCCAAGATCGCCGAGCTCGGCAAGATACCGCTGGTGCTGATCAGCCACAAGCACGACGACCACACCGGCGGCATCGACAAGATCGTCGACCTCACCGGCGCGGTCGTCCGCTCGGTCGGGAGCGGGTTTCTCCGCGGCCTCGGCGGACCGCTGACCGACGGCGAAGTCATCGATGCCGCGGGTCTGCGCATCAAGGTGATGGCCACGCCCGGGCACACCGCCGACTCGCTGTCGTTTCTGCTCGACGACGCGGTGCTGACCGCCGACACGGTGCTCGGCCGCGGCACCACTGTGATCGACTCCGAAGACGGCGCGCTGGGCGACTATCTCGAATCGTTGAAGCGGCTGAAGGGCCTCGGCAATCTGACAGTGCTTCCGGGCCACGGCCCCGACCTCGACGACATCGAGGCCGTCACGGCGATGTATCTGACGCACCGCGAGGAGCGGCTCGACCAGGTCCGCGATGCCCTGCGAGAGCTCGGCGACGACGCGACCGCGCGACAGATCGTCGAACACGTCTACACCGACGTCGACGAAAAGCTATGGGACGCCGCAGAGTGGAGCGTGCAGGCCCAGTTGGACTACCTCCGCGCCTGACTGCGATTTGGGCGCGCTACCGTGCGCTCAGCGCCGGTTGGCGCGCCGAAATCGCTAGCGCGCGCGGCGGGCCAACCGCTCCGAGTCAGAGATCAGCACGCTCTTGCCCTCCAACCGGATCCAACCGCGGTGGGCGAAATCGGCGAGCGCCTTGTTGACCGTCTCGCGTGACGCGCCGACGAGCTGAGCGATCTCCTCTTGCGTGAGGTCGTGCGTGACGCGCAGCGCGCCGCCCTCCTGCGTGCCGAACCGCTGCGCGAGCTGCAGCAGCTGCTTGGCGACGCGGCCGGGCACGTCGGTGAAGATCAGGTCGGCGAGGTTGTTGTTGGTGCGGCGCAACCGGCGGGCAAGCACCCGCAGCAGCTGCTCGGCGATCTCGGGCCGATCGGCGATCCAGGCGCGCAGTGCGTCGCGGTCCATCGACACCGCGCGCACCTCGGTGATGGTCGTCGCACTTGACGTTCGCGGTCCCGGGTCGAAGATCGACAACTCGCCGAACATGTCCGACGGGCCCATGATCGTGAGCAGATTCTCGCGGCCATCCGGCGAACGGCGGCCGATCTTCACCTTGCCCGAAATAATGATGAAAAGCCGGTCGCCAGGCTCGCCCTCGGCGAACACGGTGTGTCCGCGTGGAAAGTCGACGGGCTGCAGTTGCTTCGTCAGCGCGGAAACGGCGCTCGGCTCGACTCCCTGGAAGATTCCGGCCCTGGCCAGGATCTCGTCCACGTTGCCCCTCTTAAGCTGTTGGGTGATATGACATGCGCACGCCGACCTCTATCCGGTTTGCGAGATCAGTCTAGAGGTAGGACATTTCGTGCGTAGCCACGCTACACACGATTTGCATGCCGAGACGGCTGAAATTCAGGATTCGTACCGTTGTGTGCATAAAGCGGCGTTGGCAAATTCGGCCACTCGTCAACGGTGATATGAGTTCTGGGCGCCTCGGGGATCGAATCGCGTTCCTGTAGTCGGCGATGCATGCAGTCCAATGCCTCGGGCATGCCCTCTATGGCCAGCGTACGGACATCGTCGACCTGTGCCTGCCGCAAGAACTCGGCCACGTCAGTTGCCGAGACGGTGTCGCCTTCGAGGCCCGTTTCGAGGCGCTCCAGCCCGAAGGTCGCCAACATCAGCAACCCCGGAATGAAGGCCACGAGCAACCACGACACAAGGAGGTAGTAAACACGCCGAAGGTCTCGGTGGGATCACGAATTGTCACCGGTCCGCAGTTGAGTTGTCGGCGATCTCTTCTACGCTGGCAGCCGTGACTGTTGGTGAGTCGTCGGCCCAGAAGCCCGCGCGGGCCAAGCCGGCCAAGCGTCCGTCGGCGGCGAAGTGGGACTCGGAGACCCATCTGAGCCTGGTCCGACGGGCGCGTCGCATGGATCGGCAACTGGCCCAAGCGTTTCCGCATGTGTACTGCGAGTTGGACTTCACCAACCCGTTGGAGTTGACGGTGGCGACCATCCTGTCGGCTCAGAGCACAGACAAAGGCGTCAACCTCACCACCCCTGCGTTGTTCAAGAAATACCGCACCGCCAAGGACTACGCACAGGCAGATCGCACCGAACTCGAAGAAATGGTTCGGCCGACGGGCTTCTACCGCAACAAGGCCAACTCGCTGATCCGGCTCGGCCAGGAGCTGGTCGAGCGGTTCGACGGCGAGGTGCCTTCGACTATGGAAGAACTCGTCACGCTGCCGGGGGTCGGCCGCAAGACCGCCAACGTCATCCTCGGCAACGCGTTCGGCATTCCCGGGATCACTGTCGACACCCACTTCGGCAGGTTGGTCCGCCGGTGGCGATGGACCCAGCTCGAAGACCCGGTCAAGGTCGAGCACGCGGTCGGTGAACTGATCGAGCGCGCCGAGTGGACCAACCTCAGCCACCGGGTGATCTTCCACGGTCGCCGGGTGTGCCATGCCCGCAAGCCGGCCTGCGGCGTGTGCGTGCTGGCCAAAGACTGCCCGTCCTTCGGAGAGGGGCCGACGGACCCGCTGGTGGCCGCCCCGCTCGTCAAGGGTCCGGAGACAGAGCACCTGCTGGCGCTTGCCGGCCTGTAGAACCCTTCACTTCATGAGCACGTCGACCCGATGGACCCTCGTCGTGCTCGCCGTCGTCGTCACCCTCGGGGTGGCGCTGTGGATGCAGCTCGACCGCGACGGGTCGACGGGTGTGCGGGGCCAGGCTTCCGCACGGGACCACCGCGACGCCGACACCCGCGAGGCACTCGCCGAGCCCCGCGCCCGTGCCGACCTGGAGCCGTGCCCCACGGATGGTCACGGGGAAGGTCCGCCGAAGCTGCGGGGCATCACGGTGGATTGTGCTGGCAACGGGTCGCGCGTCGACGTCGCCAAGGCGCTGGCGGGCCGGCCGGTGGTGCTCAATCTGTGGGCGTACTGGTGTGCGCCGTGCGCGAAGGAACTGCCCGCGATGGCGGAGTATCAGCGGCGGGTCGGCCCGGCCGCGATGGTGGTGACGGTGCATCAGGACGAGAATGAGACCGCGGCGCTGCTGCGGCTGGCGGAGCTGAATGTACGGCTTCCGACACTGCAGGACGGGAGGCGGCTGATCGCC
Organism: Actinomycetota bacterium; assembly: GCA_046735135.1. GTDB lineage: Bacteria > Actinomycetota > Actinomycetes > Mycobacteriales > Mycobacteriaceae > Mycobacterium. The sequence continues at coordinate 26,016 of JBKPSU010000101.1, read as the reverse complement.
GCAGCATTGCAGGTGCCCAATGTGATGCCCGCGACGGTGGTGCTGCGGCCGGACGGTAGCGTTGCCGAAATCCTGCCGCGTTCGTTCGCCAGTGCAGACGAGATCGCCGCTGCGGTCGATCCACAGATAGGAGTGCCGGGGTGAGCTCCACGAGCGAACGGAGGCTGCTGACTCCCGACGCCGCTCCGGCCTGGCTCAAGCCGCTTGTCGACAACGCCCATGCCGTGAAGCGGGCATATCGGCGACGGGTACCGGCCGAGCTGCTGGCGATAGTGACGGCGGCCAACGCCAAGGCGGCGGTCACCGGGGGCGGCCGCGAAGCGGCGGTGCTGGTGCTGTTCTCGGGTCCGCTCGATTCGCCTACCGGCGGTCTGCCTGATGAGGCCGATCTGTTGGTGACCGTTCGTGCGGGGTCGCTGCGCCACCACGCCGGCCAGGCCGCGTTTCCCGGCGGCGCGGCCGACCCCGGCGACGAGGGACCGATACACACCGCGCTTCGTGAGGCCAACGAGGAGACCGGGATCGACGCAGGCCGACTGCAGCCGCTGGCCACCCTGGAGAAGCTGTTCATCCCGCCGTCGGGGTTTCACGTGGTTCCGGTCCTTGCCTACTCGCCGGATCCGGGACCCGTCGCCGTCGTCGACGAATCCGAAACCGCGATCGTGGCGCGAGTTCCGGTGCGCGCGTTCATCAATCCCGAGAACCGACTGATGGTGTATCGCAGGGAGAACACCCGTCGGCTCGCCGGGCCAGCTTTCCTGCTGAACGAGATGCTGGTGTGGGGATTCACCGGCCAGGTGATTTCGGCGATGCTCGACGTCGCCGGTTGGGCACAGCCGTGGAACACCGAAGATGTGCGCGAGTTGGATGAAGCGATGGCCCTCGTCGGTCATGATGGCACCGACGGGGAGGCCCAACTATGACATCGTCCCAGTGGCTCGACATGGCCGTCCTGTCGGTCGCGTTCGTCGCCGCGATATCGGGATGGCGGTCCGGGGCGCTTGGCTCGCTGCTGTCGTTCATCGGTGTGGTGCTCGGCGCGGTGGCGGGCGTGCTGCTGGCGCCGCACATCGTCACCCACGTAGCCGGTACGCGCACGCAGCTTTTCATCACCCTGTTCCTGATCCTGGGTCTGGTGGTGATTGGCGAGATCGCCGGAGTGGTGCTGGGCCGGGCCGTGCGCGGCGCCATCCGCAATCCCGCTCTGCGCCTTGGCGACTCGGTGATCGGGGTCGCGGTGATGGTGCTGGCGGTGATGGTGGTGGCGTATCTGCTGGCGACGCCGCTGACATCGACTAATCAGCCGAACCTGGCCGCGGCAGTGCGTGGTTCGAAGGTGCTGACCCAGGTGGACCAGGTCGCACCGCCGTGGCTGAAGGCGGTGCCCAACCGGCTCAAGGCGCTGTTGGACACGTCAGGGCTGCCCGACGTGCTTGGCAACTTCGGCCGGACGCCGATCATCAACGTCGATGCGCCGGACGCCGCGTTGATCAACGATCCCGTGGTGGCCGCTGTCCGGCCCAGCGTGGCCAAGATCCGCGGTGTGGCGCCCGGTTGCCAAAAGGTGTTAGAGGGAACGGGTTTCGTGGCAGCGCCCAACCGGGTGATGTCCAACGCACACGTCGTCGCCGGCGCGGAGACTGTCACCGTCGAGGTCGACGGCCAGACGTACGACGCAAAGGTGGTCTCTTACGATCCGGACGCCGACATCTCCATCCTCGACGTTCCCGATCTGCCGTCACCGCCGCTGCGGTTCGCCGAGGCCCCCGCGAAGACCGGCACAGACGCACTGGTGCTCGGCTACCCCGGTGGCGGCGACTTCCAGGCCACCCCCGCCCGTGTGCGCGAGACCATCGAACTGAAGGGTCCCGACATCTACAAGTCCAAGAGCGTCGACCGCGAGGTTTACACGATCAGAGGGACTGTGCGACAGGGTAATTCGGGTGGCCCGATGATCGACAGACAGGGCGAGGTACTCGGCGTGGTCTTCGGTGCGGCCGTCGACGACGCGGAGACCGGCTTCGTGCTGACCACAAGAGAGGTCGGCCACCAACTCGGCAGACTGGGCAACACGCAGCCCGTCGCCACCGGTACCTGCGTCACCTGACCGCCGGTCCTGTCTGGTCCAGGAAGCGCGACAGCTGGTCGTTGACGGCTTCAGGCGTCTCTTCGTGCGCGAAATGCCCTGCGCCGCCGATGGATACGTAGCGACCGTGCGGCGCATACCGCCGCGTGCGGTTCACTGGGTCGGCCAGCACGTAGGGGTCGTCGTCACCGCGGATGTGCAGCATCGGCACCGCGAGCGGCCGCTTCATCAACCGCATGAACCGGCGACCCTCACTCCGGATCTGGCTTCGCACCGCCCAGCGCTGGTACTCCAGTGCTGAATGAGCTGCTGACGGAATCTGGACCGCCCTGCGCATGTGCCCGATGGTCTCGGAGAAGTCTTCTGAAGCAAGCCATTTCCCGTTGGCGCGACTGCGCACCAGCCGTTCCAGCTCTTCCGCGTTGTGACGGGTGAGCCTGCGCTCCGGCCACATCGGTACCTGGTAGCGCAGCATCCATGGCAACAGCGCAAGCCCCTGGTCGCGGCGAGACAGCGCCGACGAGCGCAGCGCAGCGGGGTGCGGCGAGCTGATCACCGCGATCGCGCGGACCATCCGCGGGTGCAGCACCGACGTCGCCCAGCAGACCAGACCGCCGTCGGCGTGGCCGATGAGCGTCGCCGACGGGTGGCCGAGCGCGCGGACCAGGCCCGCGGTGTCACCGGCCAGCGTCCACCCGTCGTAGCCGCGGGGCGGTTTGTCGCTGCCGCCGTAGCCGCGTAGGTCGACGGCGACGACGCGGGCACCGGCGAGGCCGCGCAACTGATGGCGCCACGACCACCAGAAGGAGCCGAATCCGTGCAGCAAAATGACCAGCGGCCGCTCGGTCAGCCTCATGCCCGATTCGTCGGCCTTGGGTTCGGCCTCCACGACGTGAAACCGAATGCCGTTGGCGTGCACCTCCAGATGCCGCCACGGACCGTCGATGCGGACGACCGACGGATCGGGCGGGGCCATTACCAGCCGGACGGGTCCGCGGTCGGCTTGGCCACCGCCTTGCCGTCGCCACCGGTCCTGCTCCTCGCGTCGGCAGAAGAATTCAGCGCCTCGGCCCTGTCGCGGCCGGGCGTCAGTGCCTCGGGGATTTCCTTGACCGTCTCGATGGTGTTCCGCGGGCCCCGAATTCGGCGCACCTTCAAGTAGCCGAGTAGGGCGAGTACCGCCGTGACGATGACCATGACGCCGAAGACGATCAGGAAGGCCACCCACCGCCACAGCCACGTGTCGAGCAGTTCGGCGAGGAAGAAGAAGAAAAAGAACGTCGAATAGAACAGCAGGACCAGAGCGGAGATGAAGAAGACGCTGCCGGTCAGGCCCTTCTTCACGTCGCGGGTGATCTCCGCTCGTGCCAGCTCGACCTCGGCGCGCACCAAGGTGGACACCTGCGCCGTCGCGTCTTTGACCAGGTCACCGATCGATGGGTCCGGTTTGGGAGCGTGCGGGTCTACCAGCGGTATCGAGGTCACTGTGGTCGGTACGCCGTTCTTCCTGTCGCCACTGCTCACAGAGATTCCTCCCCAGTTGGGTGTCACCGCGGTAGCGGCTCCAGGCGTAAAGATGTCACCTGCGAATCATGTTGCCATGTGGCGTCGGGGTAGACGATCCCGGCGCAACGTTAGACTGGCGTTCACAGCTGAGTAGGCGGTCGGGACGTCGATGGGGGATGGTTTCTTGAGGACCGGGCACCGCTGGCTCCTGCAGGTTGCGGCGGCGATCGTGGCCATGGCCGCACTCGTGATACCGACTGCTCCCATGGCGTACGCCGATGATCCAGTGCCGCTGGGCGGCGGCTCGGGGATCGTCGTCAACGGCGACACGCTGTGCACGTTGACCACGATCGGCACCGACAATCGCGGCAACATGATCGGGTTCACCTCCGCACATTGCGGCGGCCCCGGCGCGCAGGTCGGCGCCGAGGGAGCGGAGGCCGCGGGCGTGCTCGGCACCATGGTGGCCGGCAACGACTCGCTCGACTACGCGGTGATCCAGTTCGATCCGGCCAAGGTCCGCCCGTTGAACAATGTCAACGGCTTCCAGATCGATGGCCTCGGTCCCGACCCGGTGACCGGTGACATCGCCTGCAAGCTGGGCAGGACCACCGGCTCTTCGTGCGGCGTCACCTGGGGACCCGGCCAGGACCCCGGCACGATCGTCAGCCAGGTGTGCGGTCAGCCCGGCGACTCGGGGGCACCGGTGACCGTCAACAACCGGCTCGTCGGCATGATCCACGGCGCGTTCGCCGAAGACCTGCCGACGTGCGTCGTGAAGTTCATCCCGCTGCATACGCCCGCGGTCGCCATGTCGATCAACGCCATCCTCGGAGACATCACCGCCAAGAACAGGCCGGGCTCCGGCTTCGTTCCGGTCGGTGCGGCGCCTGCGCCGGCGTAACGGCTACTTGCCTGCCCGAATCGCCTCGAACACGGTGGGATCCACCAACGTCGACGTATCGCCGAGTTCGCGGCCTTCGGCGACGTCGCGCAACAGCCGTCGCATGATCTTGCCGCTGCGCGTCTTCGGGAGTTCGGGCACGACGTGAATCTCGCGCGGCCGTGCGATCTTTCCGATCTCCTTGGCGACTTGCTCACGCAGTTCGTCGACCATGTTGCCGTTGTCCTTGGCGTGCGATTCGAGGATGACGAACGCGCAGATGCCCTGGCCGGTGGTTTCGTCGGATGCGCCGACCACCGCTGCCTCGGCGACACCCGAGTGGCCGACGAGCGCCGACTCCACCTCTGTCGTCGAGATCCGGTGTCCCGACACGTTCATGACGTCGTCGATGCGGCCGAGCAGCCAGATGTTGCCGTCCGAGTCGACGCGTGCCCCGTCGCCGGCGAAATACCAGCCCTTGTCGGCATACCGGGACCAGTACGTCTCCTTGTAGCGCTCGGGATCTCCCCAGATGCCGCGCAGCATCGACGGCCACGGCTGGTCCAGCACCAGGTAGCCGGTGACGTGCTCGGCCTCATCGGCGCCGGGCACCAACTCATTGCCTTCTTCGTCGACGATCTTTGCCGTGATGCCAGGCAGCGGCTGCATCGCCGAGCCCGGCTTGGCCGACGTGACGCCCGGCAGCGGCGAGATCATTATCGATCCGGTCTCGGTCTGCCACCAAGTGTCGACGACCGGAGTCCGATTGCCGCCGAACGCATCTCGATACCAGCGCCATGCTTCCGGGTTGATCGGCTCGCCGACCGAACCCAGCAACCGCAGGCTGGACAGGTCGTGCGCATCGGGGATATCGCGGCCCCACTTCATGAACATCCGGATCAAGGTGGGAGCCGTGTAATAGATTGACACGCTGTACTTTTCGATGACTTCGAAGTGGCGATGCTCATTGGGCGACGCGGGAGTGCCCTCGTAGACGACTTGCGTTACGCCGTTCGACAGCGGCCCGTACACGATGTAGGTGTGGCCGGTGACCCAGCCGATATCGGCTGTGCACCAGTACACATCGGTCTCCGGCTTCACATCGAACACGTTGTAGTGCGTGTAGGACGACTGCGTCAGGTATCCGCCGGAGGTGTGCATGATGCCCTTGGGCTTGCCGGTGGTGCCCGACGTGTAGAGCAGGAACAGCGGATGCTCGGAGTCGAATGCCTCCGGCGGGTGCTCGGTCGACGCGTTGTCGACGGTGTCGTGCCACCACAGATCGCGCCCCTCGGTCCAGGGGGTGTCGATGCCGGTGCGCTGGACAACGAGCACATGCTCAACTGACTTCTGACCGTCCACCGCCTCGTCGACGGACTCCTTGAGCGACACTGCGCTGCCGCGGCGGAACTGTCCGTCGCTGGTGATGACCAGCTTGGCTTCGGCGTCCTCGATGCGGGCCTTCAGCGCGGCGGCGGAGAACCCCGCGAACACCACCGAGTGCAGCACCCCGAGACGCGCGCACGCCAGCATCGCGACGATAGCCTCCGGAAGCATGGGCATGTAGATGGCGACGCGATCACCGGTCTTCAGGCCCAGTTCGGTGAAGGCATTGGCGGCCTTGCACACCTCGTCCTTGAGCTCGGAGTAGGTCAGTGTGCGGCTGTCCCCGACGGGTTCGCCCTCCCACAGGATCGCGACCCGGTCGCCGTTGCCTGCCTCGACATGCCGGTCGACGCAGTTGTAGGCGACGTTGAGCTTGCCGCCGACGAACCACTTCGCGACCGGCGCCTCCGACCAGTCCAGCACCTCGTCGAACGGCGTGTCCCAGGACAACCGGTTGGCCTGTTCCGCCCAGAACGCCAACCGATCCTTTTCGGCCTCCTTGTACAGCTCGGCGGTGGCGTTGGCCTGTGCAGCGAAGTCATCGGCGGGCGGATAGGTTGACGGACCTTCGGTGTGCGAATCGGACATGTCTGTGAGCCTAGTCACCTAGCAGTTGCGTCGACGTTGCCTTGTTGAGGCATCTCCGAAGGGATACCCGCTCGCGCCCGCTAGCGTGTCTCCGCGTGATGTCTCACCCGCTTGCACCGCTTGCCGAACTGCCCGGCGTCGCGGCCGCGGGGGAAGAGGCCCGCGAGGCGCTCGGCAAGGTGCATCGCCATCGGAACAACCTGCGGGGGTGGCCGGCGACCGCGGCGGAGGCGGCGCTGCGCGCGGCCAGGGCGTCGTCGGTGCTCGAGGGCGGCGCGCTCGCGCTGCCCGAAAGTGGAGACCCCGAGCCGCTGCTCGCCGGCGCCCTGCGGGTGTCTGAGGCGCTGGAGGGCGGCGCCACGAGCCTCGTCGGCATCTGGCAGAAGGCCCCGATGCAGGCCTTGGCGCGGCTGCACGCGCTGGCCGCCGCGGACCTCGTCGACGAGGACCGGCTCGGGCGCCCTCGGGCCGACGCCGAGATCGGTCCTCGCCTCGAGTTGTTGGTCGACGTCGTCACCGGCAAATCCGACGTGCCTGCAGCCGTGCTTGCGGCGGTCGCGCACGGAGAACTGCTTACTTTGGCGCCGTTCGGAAGCGCCGACGGGTTGGTCGCGCGCGGCGTGTCGCGGTTGGTGACGATCGCCAACGGCCTCGACCCGCACGGTCTCGGCGTGCCCGAGGTTTATTGGATGCGGCAATCCGTCGATTACCACGCGGCAGCACGCGGATTCGCGTCCGGCACCCCCGACGGTCTGACGGCGTGGTTGATGCTCAGTGCGCACGCGTTGCGGGCGGGTGCACGGGAGGCGTTGTCGATTGCAGAGGCCGCTTCGGCGTAGCGGCTCAGCAAAACGAAAGCGGGCGACGTTCCGAAACTCGTTCGGCTCGCCGCCCGCTAGCACGGACTCCGGTTACCAAGCGTGCTCACAGGGTGTGCGTGGGTGGCCTCGGCGTCTTCGCGATGCGCTACGGCTGCAACCCCACCCAAAGGGTCGTCGTGGTCGTCCGCTCTTCGCAATTGCGCAGGCCCGCAACACTTTTGCCTATTCCGCGGCTTTAGCTCCGCGTGGGTGCCGGGATCCGTGCTGGGTAGCCTGGTTCGGGAGGTCGAGCCTTCTCTTCTGGCTCGGTCTTGGCCGCTCCAAGCTTCCGTGGTTCCTTTGTACTACGTGACCCCGGTCACAGCAAGTGCCAAAGCCGCGTGAAATTCGATCGTTACCGCAAGCCTGTCAGCTACTACATGTGGTCGGACTCTATGGAGCGAATCGGCGCAGCAGCGAGTAGGTCAGCGCGCCTGCGAACAAGGCGCTGAGACCGACAGCGGCGGTGGTGGCGACGGCGGCACCGGACGGCGCCAGGATTCGGTCGCGAAGGGGCACCGGCCGCGAAAAGGTCAGCACCGGCCAGCCGCGGGAGGTCGCCTCTTTGCGCAGCCCGCGGTCGGGGTTCACGACGGTGGGATGGCCGACGGCTTCGAGCATCGGCAGGTCGGTGATCGAGTCGGAGTACGCGTAGCAGTGCTCGAGCGCGTACCCCTCGCGGACCGCGAGCTCGTGAATGGCCTGCACCTTGCCCTCGCCGTAGCAGTAGTACGCGACTTCGCCGGTGTACTTCCCGTCCTCGACGACCATCCGGGTCGCCATCGCGTGGGTGGCGCCGAGGGCCTTGGCGATCGGCGCGACGATCTCCTCGCCGGAGGCCGATACGACGACGACGTCGCGCCCACACAGCTTGTGGTCGGCGATGAGGTTGGCGGCTTCGGCGAAAACCAGCGGATCGACGATCTCATGCAGAGTCTCGTTGACGATCGACTTGACCTGTTCAACGTCCCAACCCGCACACATATTGGTGATGTAGTTCCGCATACGGTCCATCTGATCGTGGTCAGCACCCGACATCAGGAAGAGGAATTGTGCGTAGCTGGACTTCAGAACGGCCCGCCGGTTTATTAGCCCTTGGTCGAAGAAGGGTTTGCTGAAAGCGAGCGTGCTGGACTTGGCGATAACCGTCTTGTCGAGGTCGAAGAACGCCGCCGTTCGAACGGGCTGCCCGTTTATCGGCTTCGTTTGCGGTATCGGTCCCCCCGCGGCCGCCGGCTCGGTTGCGGTCACAACGCCCAGCATAGGGGCGGTGCGCAGCATCAACCGACCAAGAGTCCAAAATGGCAGTTCACGACACGTGTCGATGGCCGCACTTGTCTGACAGTATTGGGTGTTTTCGGTGGCAAGCACTACTTGCGCCTCTTGGGCTTTCCGTGTGTATAGTGAGGATTACTCGGCTTATGCCGGGTGTGCATCAGCCCGACCCCCCGGGGCTGATACACGACGACCTCCGCCTCCTCCCCCCCTGGCGGGGGTCGTCCCTTTTCTGAGGACTTTTCGTTGTCCGGATAAGTGGGGAACTTCGCCTAAGTTGCGGAATCACGTTTTCGCTGACCGGGTTGCAACCCGTTTCATCCACAGTTCGCGCCCCATGCACAGGGTCCGCCTGCGTGCTGGCACGACGTCGGTGCGGCCCCGCACTGTGGGTTGATGAACCCCACCAACGGTGTGCTCGCCATGGTCGCTGAGCCGGCGATGCGCGCGGACGTCGACCGCGTCGCCGCCGCCGCGGGAGTTGCGGTGGTGCATGTCTCTCAGCCGCCGAACCGACAGGCGTGGAGCGGGGCATCGGCCGTGCTGCTCGATGCCGATGCGGCCCGAAGGTGCGCGGGACCCGCGCTGCCCCGCCGCGGGCACATCATCCTGCTGACGCGCGCCGAACCGGCGGCCGGTGAGTGGGAAGCGGCGATCGTCGTCGGCGCCCGGGGTGTCATGAGCCTGCCCGCAGACGAAGGCGACCTCGTCGCCGCGCTCTCCGACGCAGCAGAAGTCCGCCGCGACGACGGACGCAGAGGTGCCGTCATCGCGGTGATGGCAGGCCGCGGCGGGTCAGGGGCGTCGGTGTTCGCGACAGCCCTTGCCCACTCGGCCCCGGATGCATTGCTCGTCGATGCCGATCCGTGGAGCGGCGGTATCGATCTGCTGGTCGGAAGCGAGGAGGAGTCGGGTTTGCGTTGGCCCGACCTCGCGCTGGAGACCGGCCGGATCGACATCGCGGCGCTGCGTCAGGCGTTGCCTGGGCGCGCGGGGCTCAGCGTGCTGTCGGGTGTCCGGGCAGGCAACGACATCGAGCCCGGACCGTTGAGCGCAATCATCGAGGCGGGACGACGAGGTGGCGCGTCCGTCGTCTGCGATCTGCCGCGCCGGTTGAGCCACGCCGTCGAAATGGCCACGGACGGCGCCGACTTGGTCGTCCTGGTCACCACAGCCGACGTGCGGGCATGCGCTGCAACCACTGCGGTGGCGCGTGCGCTGTCGGCGATCAATCCGAATGTCGGTCTTGTGGTGCGCGGTCCGTCGCCCGGCGGCCTGCGGTCGGTGGATGTCGCGCGGCTCGTCGATCTGCCACTTCTTGCCGCGATGCGACCACAACCAGGGCTGGCGGAGACGGTTGAGCGGTACGGCCTGCGGATGCGGCCGCAGTCTCCGCTCGCCAAGGCCGCGCGGCAGGTGTTGACGGTGTTGGCGCAGTACCCGTCATCGGAGGCCGCATGAGCGAATCGTTGATCGATCGGGTTCGCGAGCGATTGGCGGCGGAGTCGGCGCCGCTGCGGCCCAGTGTCGTCGCCGCCGCAATCCGTGCCGAGTCGGGTGGAGTGCTGGGCGACACCGAGGTGCTGAGCAATCTGCGGATGTTGCAGACCGAGCTCACAGGTTTCGGCATCCTCGAGCCGCTGCTGCGCGCTGAGGGTGCAACGGATGTCATGGTGACGGCGCCGGACGCGGTGTGGATCGACGATGGAAACGGGTTGCGGCGGAGCTCGATCCAGTTTGCCGACGAGGATGCGGTGCGGCGGCTGGCGCAGCGGCTCGCCTTGGGCGTGGGCCGGCGGCTCGACGAGGCGCAGCCCTGGGTGGACGGGAACCTGTCAGGGGCGGCCGCAGGCGGCCAGTTCACGGTCCGGCTGCACGCGGTGCTCGCGCCGGTCGCGTCGGGCGGAACCTGTATCTCGCTGCGCGTGCTGCGGCCCGCCACCCAGGATCTCGCCACGCTGACGCGGGCAGGCGCGATCGCGGAGGAAGCAAGCGCACTGCTGGACGGAATCATCGCCGCACGGCTGGCGTTCCTCGTGTCCGGTGGTACCGGTGCCGGAAAGACGACGCTGCTCGCCGCGGTGCTCGGGGAGGTCGCCACAAACGAGCGGATCGTCTGCGTCGAGGACGCCGCCGAGCTGGAACCGCGTCATCCGCATGTCGTCAAGCTCGTCGCCCGGTGCGCAAATATCGAAGGGGTGGGCGAGATTACCGTCCGGGATCTGGTGCGGCAGGCGCTGCGGATGCGACCGGACCGGATCGTCGTCGGCGAGGTACGCGGCGCAGAAGTCGTCGACCTGTTGGCGGCCCTCAACACCGGTCACGACGGCGGCGCCGGAACCGTGCACGCGAACAATCCTGCCGAGGTGCCAGCCCGGCTCGAGGCGCTGGCGGCGCTGGGCGGTCTCGACCGCATTGCACTGCACAGCCAGCTGGCCGCTGCGGTGCAGGTGCTACTGCACGTTGGACGGGACTCGAAAGGGATGCGCAGGCTCACCGAAATCGGTGTGCTGCGGCGTGACTCCGGCACCGTCATGGTCGCGTCCGCCTGGAGTGCTGACACCGGATTCGGAAGTGGCGCCGACGATCTCGCATCCATGCTGCGGGCACGGGGGGCGCTGTGATGACCGCAGCACTGGCTCTGGCGTTGGCGGTCGTTGTCGCACCGCAGCCTACGCGCCATCGCTTGGAACCGCGAATTGTCAAGCGACGCCGGCGTCCGGGGACCGTGATCGCGGTAGCGGTCGCGGGGGCAGTGGCGCTGACACTGCCCGCCACGGCAACACTGGCCGCCGCGATCCTCGCCGGCACTCTGGTGTTGCGGCGGCGATGGGCGAACGTCGGTCGCAGCCGCGCCGCCGAAGCATCCGCGCTCCAAGGCGCTTTGGACGTCCTCGTTGGCGAACTACGCGTCGGCACCCATCCCGTCGCCGCATTCGATGTGGCCGCAGAGGAGGTCGACGGTCGCGTAGCCGACGAGTTGCGCGCTGTTGCCGCGCGGGCGCGACTCGGAGCCGATGTGGCGGCCGGACTGCGCAGCACTGCGGCGGCATCACGGCTGCCGTCGCACTGGCAGCGGCTGGCGCTGTTCTGGCGGCTGGCGCAGACCCACGGCCTCGCGATCGCTACGCTGATGCGTGCGGCCCATCGCGACATCGTTGAGCGGGAACAGTTCTCGGCCCGCGTCGATGCGGGAATGGCGGGGGCCCGCACCACCGCGGCGGTGCTGGCCGGACTTCCTGTGCTCGGCATCGGGCTCGGCCAACTCATCGGCGCCGACCCGATGGGCTTTCTGCTGTCGGCCGGTTTGGGTGGCTGGCTGCTCGTGAGTGGCGTGACTCTGGCCTGCTGTGGCCTTTTGTGGTCGGACCGGATCACGGGACGGGTGCTGGCATGACCACAGCGGCATTGCTCTTGGCGGCAGCGCTTCTGGTTGGCGCGGTGCCGACGAGGGTGCGCGGCGGCAAGCCGACCGCCAGCCAGACGCTGCCGGACCCGACGCCGGAGGTCTCGGATCCCTTGGCCGTCGCATCCGCGTTGGATGTGTTCGCGGCATGCCTCGCCTCGGGGATGGCGGTGTCGACAGCCGCCGCTGCGGCTGCGCCGTCGGCTCCACGTCCGCTCGCGAAGGTGCTCGCCCGCGCCGCTGACCTGTTGGCGCTCGGCTCGGATCCCGCGACGGCCTGGGCCGATCCCGAGCTGTCGCTGGACAATCACGGCGCTGCGTTGCTTAGGCTGGCCCGCCGGTCGGCGGCATCGGGTATCGCGCTCGCGCAGGGTGTCACCGATCTGGCCGATAGCTCCCGCCACGACGCGGCATCGGCGGCGGACGCCAAGGCGCAACGCGCCTCGGTCCTGATCGCGGGCCCGCTCGGATTGTGTTACCTGCCTGCCTTCATCTGCCTGGGCATCGTCCCGATCGTGGCAGGACTGGCAGGAGACGTGCTGCGGTCGGGCCTGATATGACCGTGAGTAAACCGCTCGATGAACCGACAGGAAGGAAAAAAGATGGTAGCGAACAGGATTCACGAAATGAAAGCGCGAATGGTGCTGTTGCTGGTGGACGACACGGGCATGTCGACGGTGGAATACGCCATCGGGACGATCGCGGCCGCGGCGTTCGGCGCGATTCTGTACACCGTCGTCACCGGCGACTCCATCGTGACGGCGCTGACCAACATCATCAATCGCGCACTCAACACCAACGTCTGATCGGTGATGCCGGCGCCACCACCGTCGAGGCGGCATTCGCCATCGCGTCGATCGTTTCGGTCATGGTCTTGTGCGTGGTTGGCCTCTCCGCGATGTGGATGCAGGTCCGATGTATCGATGCCGCCCGCGAAGCGGCCCGCCTTGCCGCCCGTGGCGACGACGGGGGCGCGGCGCAGGCCGCCCACGACATCGCCCCACTCGGTGCACACCTGGACCTGCGAAACGACGGCGAGTTCGTGGTGGCGACGGTCAGTACCAACGCAATGCTGTTGCCGGGGTTCACGATCCGCGCTGAGGCGATGGCGGCCAGGGAGTTGGGTGCGCGGTGACCGTGGCTCGGCAACGCTGACCGGGGTCGCTGCCATCGGTGCGGTGTTGGCAATCACCGTCGGCGGGTTTCAGATCGGTTCGGCGGTGATCGCAAGGCACAGGGCCCAGGCGGCGGCGGATCTGGCGGCGTTGGCCGCCGCGGCGCGGGTACCCGCGGGCAACGATGCGGCCTGTGGGCAGGCAACGACGATCGCGAACGCGATGAAGGTCGTCGTCGCCGACTGCACCGTGGAGCACCTCGACGCGGTGGTGATCATCAACGCCGGGCGTGCGCGAGCCGGCGCGCGGGCAGGGCCGACAGATGCCACCACTTAGTCGGCATTCTTGTGCTTGCCGTTCTTGTTCTTCTTGTCCTTCTTCGCTTTCCGTGGCTTCTGGTCAGGTGCGGCCTGGTCTTCGTCGTCTTCGAATTCCACCACGGCCAACTCGGACTCTGTCGGCAGGCGCAGGGCCATGAGCGCGGCGAATGTATCCGGCTCGAGCTCGACGCGGTTGATGGTCATGTGAACGGGCGTCCACCCGCCGTCGTTGTCGCGTAATCGCAACACTCCGCTGGTCGCCCCGTTACCGAATTCCAGCGTCATTCTCGCCATGTGCAGCGCATCGGCGGGATTGACCGACGGCCTGCCCGCCTCTCTGGCGCGCCAGTCGAAAAACGGCGCGGGGTCGTCGAGCCATTTGAGCAGCGTCCAGTTGATCGGATCGACGAGCGCCCGATGGACACCGGGACGCGCAAGCCCCTCGAGAATTCGTTGGGCCAAATGATCGGGCGGCAACGTAGGACCGCCTGCCTCGGCCCGCCAATTCATGGCGCGACAAATCAGCGGTTCGGTGCCGTCTTCCTGCGTCTCCGGATTGGCGCGGGCGACGAACCCGACGGAAATCGTCTCGCCGCGGTGGTCGGTGACACTCCAGGTGCTGCAGAGTTTCATGCCCGGCTCGCCCTTGATCGCCATCGCCAGCACCTTCGTCTCGCTCGCGTTGAGGGCGCGCATGGGCAGGTCTTCGGCGAACGTCCGGCCATGGGTGACCTCCGTGGACGGATCCCTGCCGCTGTTGGCGATCGATTCCAGGGTGTCCGTCGCGACCCCGGCCGTCAGGTCCCACTTCAGGGGCCCCACGGTCATCCGTTCCGGCGGCTCCATGTCCAGCGGGCCAATCCAGACCTGGACGCCGTGTAGCCGCCCATCAGACATCAGCACGGGCTCGGTACGAATTACGCGATCGTTGCGCGGCGTGATGGTGCTCATGGCCTCGCCAGCGCGAACCGTTTCGGATATCGCGGTCTGAATGGCCATCAGATCCGGACTGCGTCGCAGGAAGACCCTGATCGGGACAAGATTCTTGGTCAGGCGACCGTCGGCGACAACCACAGGCTCGGCGCCCAGTGTTTCCACGAGCAGCCAGTCGTGGCTCATTGTGTAAATCTTACCGGTCGGCGATTTGCTAATTGCCAAATCAGATCGACAACGAAATCCGCAGGGCGCTGGTATATACCATGAATTTAACGTCGTCGAAAACGATTGCTGAAGTTGCTTGAAACGCTCCGACAAGGTAATTTACGTGTGCGCCATACCGGTGGGTATTGCAACGGATTGCGTTGTATTACCGTTTGATCGTCACCGTTCGCGCTCGGCGTGCCCGATCCGGCACCGTCGATTGCTGGTCCACGGGGGGCGGCCGTCGAGGGGTCGGCCGTCGCCGTGGATTTCACGTCGTGTTCAGCTTCAGTTCATCGAGCACCAGACGCAGCACGCGAACCGCACCCGCCTTGTCCAACGGATCATTGCCGTTTCCACATTTCGGTGACTGCACGCACGACGGACAACCGGATGGGCATTCGCAGGCTTCGATCGCTGCCGCTGTGGCCTCCAACCAAGTCGCGATCCGCCGAAACCCCCGATCGGCGAATCCCGCACCGCCGGGATAGCCGTCGTAGACGAAGATCGTCGGCAGGCCGGCCACCGGCCCCACCGCCGTGGACAACCCGCCGATGTCACCGCGGTCGCAACTGGCCACCAGAGGTAGCAACCCGATCGCCGCGTGCTCGGCGGCATGCAGCGCACCCGGAATCCGCAATGGCTCGACACCGTTGTCCTGCAATGCTTCTGGTGTGATGGTGCACATGACCGCCTTGGTGTCCAATGTGCGGGTCGGCATAACGAGTTCGACGAAATCGATTACTTCGCCCGAAAGCTCGCGTCGCAGATAGCCGATCACCGTATTGCTGACGCACACCGGCACCAGCCCAAGCGTGATCGGACCGAACGCCTTTCGCTCACCGGGCCCTGTCACCGTGATATCCGTCAACTCGCGCGCGAATGTCGTGTAGCCGGGATCCTCGGCGTGCACGAAGGCAACGCCGTCCTCGAAGTCGAGAGAGTCGACGACGTACGACTCACCCTGGTGCAGATACACCGCGCCGGGATGAACCGTCGCAGGTGCGCGACCGACATCGGCGCTGCCGAGCAGTCGGCCCGTTTCGGTCTCCAGAATCGCAATCTGTCCGCCCGACGACCCACGAATGTCGACCGCGGGATGCGGATCGACGCCGGGGCTGGGGAAGTAGCCGCTGGGTCGCCGGCGCAGCAGCCCGTCATCGACGAGCGTTTCCGCGACGGCCTCGGCGTTCCAGGCGCGCACCTCGGCGTCAGTCAGCGGCAGTTCGGTTGCGGCGCAAAGCAATTGCGGGCCGAGCACATACGGGTTTCCTGGGTCGATCACCACCCGCTCGATTGGCTTGTCCAACAGCGCTTCCGGATGATGCACCAGATAGGTGTCCAACGGATCGTCGCGGGCGATCAAGAGGATCAGCGCGCCCTGCCCGCGGCGACCAGACCGACCCGCCTGCTGCCAGAACGACGTCACCGTCCCCGGAAAGCCCGCGAGCACTACGGCGTCAAGGCCTGCTATGTCGACACCGAGCTCGAGTGCGTTGGTGCTGGCCAGGCCGCGCAGATCACCCTCGGCCAGTGCGCGTTCCAGTTCGCGGCGGTCTTCGGCGAGGTAACCCGCACGATAGGACGCCACCCGTTCGGCCAGCTCGGGGGCGACGTCTTCCAGACGAGCGCGAGCACCGAGCGCCGTGAGCTCGGCGCCACGGCGAGATCGCACGAACGTCAGCGTGCGTGCGCCTTCGGCGATCAGGTCGGCCATCACCCGCGCCGCCTCGGCACCGGCGGAACGCCGTACCGGCGCGCCATTTTCGCCGACGAGGTCGGTGCGCAATGCAGGCTCCCACAGCGCGACCGTGCGCGCGCCGTGCGGAGAACCGTCCTCGGTCACTTCACGCACCGTCTGTCCGATCAGCTCCGAGGCGGTGGCCGCAGGGGACGCCGTCGTGGCGCTGGCGAAGATCACCGTCGGAGTCGCCGAGTAGCGGGCGCATAGTCGCAACAGTCTGCGCAGGACCATCGCCACATTCGAGCCGAAAATGCCTCGGTAGTAATGACATTCGTCGACGACGATGTAGCGGAGGTTCCGCAGGAACACCGACCAGCGCGCGTGGTTGCGCAGCAGCGACAGGTGGATCATGTCCGGATTGGAGAAGATCCAGCGCGATCGTTCGCGCGCGAATCGGCGCACTTCGGTGGGACTGTCGCCGTCGTACGCGCTGGGAGCGACGTTGCCGAGGGTGACGACGGCGTCGGTGAGCGCGTGCGCGCTTCGCAGCTGATCGTGGCCAAGCGCTTTCGTCGGGGAAAGATAAAGTGCGCGCGCACGCGGATCTGTGGCGAATGCGGTCAGGATGGGCAACTGGTACGCGAGTGACTTACCCGATGCGGTTCCGGTGCTGAGGACGACGTGACGGCCGTCGTGGGCCAGATTGGCGGCCTCGAACTGATGCGACCAGGGTGCAGCGATGCCCCGATCATTGAACGCGCGCACCACATCCGGGTCGGCCCAGTGTGGCCACGCCTGTTGCCGCGCCTGACGCGGTGGCAGGTCTGCGACGTGGCGCAGCGGTTTCTCCTCCGGATCGGTGCCCTCGACCGCGCAGGCGAGCAGCTCGCGGCCGAAATCCGACATTGTTGCCCTCCTGTGGATGAATTGTTCCCTAGTTGCCGTCGCAAGACTGTCGCGAAAGCGCTGAACATGATTGACTATGGGCGGTCGCAGCTTCTGTGTTCGTGTATATGCACTCGCAGGATCGACGTTGCGATCGCGGTTCCTGCGAGGGTTGTAGGTCGGGTCAAGTTCCGGCGACTCCACGAAGGTATGGCGGTCGGAACGGGCCCGGTACGCCGGAAGTCGGTGGACCGCACCCGGTAAGAAGAGAAGGAAAGATCGAGAGATGCCACAGGGAACTGTGAAGTGGTTCAACGCGGAGAAGGGCTTTGGCTTCATCGCCCCCGAGGACGGCTCCGCCGATGTGTTTGTCCACTACACGGAAATTCAGGGATCCGGCTTCCGGACTCTTGAGGAGAACCAGAAGGTTGAGTTCGAGGTCGGTCAGAGCCCCAAGGGCCCGCAGGCAACCGGCGTTCGGTCCATCTGAGTAATCGAACCTGAACGATCCCCCCGCACAGTCCGTGAGGACCGGCGGGGGGTTTTCGTTTCTGCGGCACAACTCCGGCCCGCCGAGAGCGCACCTGCGCTGCACTGGCCTACTGTCGTCTCCGTGAGCCAGCTGTCGTTCTTCTCGGCAGAGTCGGTGCCCCCAGCGGTCGCCGATCTGACGGGGCTTCTCGCCGCGCCCGGCCAGGTGGTCGTGGTCGGGGAGGGCGCACGGCTGTCTGTGGTCGTCGATCGCCCGTGGCGAGCTGTCGCGTTGGCCGAGATGATCGTCGAAGCCGGTCTGGAGCCCGAGATCGCCCGTACCGACGAGAACACCCCCCTCGTCCGCACCTCCGTTGACCCGCAGCTACTCGGCATTGCCGCCGAATGGACCCGTGGAGCGGTCAAAACGGTGCCACCCAACTGGTTGCCCGGACCGCGCGAACTCCGGGCCTGGACGCTGGCCGCAGGCACACCCGAGGCGGACCGCTATCTTCTTGGCCTCGACCCGCACGCGCCCGACACCCATTCCACGCTCGCATCGGCACTGATGCGGGTAGGGATAGCGCCAACTCTCATCGGCACTCGAGGCTCGCATCCGGCGCTCAGGATCAGCGGTCGTCGACGCCTATCACGCCTGGTAGAAAACGTCGGGGAACCTCCAGGAGATGTCGAGGCGTTCTCGCTTTGGCCCCGGATTTGAGGGCCTAGCGCCGTAGAGTCAGTTTGCGTCGGCACGTTCGGGGTGCGAAATTGGCAATTGCCGACGGCAACGGATACTGACGCGAACGCAAAAATCTGGCGTCGGACGGCAACTAAGAAGTGGAGCGTAAGCACAGTTGGCTGACGGGGACCGCGGCAGCGGCCGCAACGGAAGCGTGCGGCGACTCGTCATTGTCGAGTCGCCTACCAAGGCACGCAAAATAGCCGGCTACCTGGGCTCCAACTACATCGTCGAGTCATCCCGCGGCCACATCCGCGACCTGCCCCGCAACGCCGCCGACGTGCCCGCGAAGTACAAGTCGGAACCGTGGGCCCGCCTCGGTGTGAACGTCGAGGACAACTTCGAGCCGCTCTACATCATCAGCCCGGAGAAGAAGAGCACCGTCGCCGAGTTGAAAGATCTGCTCAAGGAGGTCGACGAGCTTTACCTGGCCACGGACGGCGACCGCGAGGGCGAAGCCATCGCGTGGCATCTGCTGGAGACGCTGAAGCCCCGGGTGCCGGTCAAGCGGATGGTGTTCCACGAGATCACCGAACCGGCCATCCGTGCGGCCGCCGAGGATCCGCGCGACCTCGACAACGACCTCGTCGATGCCCAGGAGACTCGCCGCATCCTCGACCGGCTGTACGGATACGAGGTCAGCCCCGTGCTGTGGAAGAAGGTCGCGCCGAAGTTGTCGGCAGGCCGCGTCCAGTCGGTGGCGACCCGCATCATCGTGCAGCGCGAACGCGAACGAATGGCGTTCCGCAGCGCCGGCTACTGGGACGTCACTGCCGAACTGGACGCGAGCGTCTCCGACGCGCAGGCGTCCCCACCGACCTTCACCGCCAAGCTGAACACCGTCGACGGCAAGCGGGTGGCCAGCGGACGCGACTTCGACTCACTGGGTGCGTTGAAGAAACCCGACGAGGTGCTGGTGCTCGACGAGGCCAGCGCGGGAGCGTTGGCGACAGGGCTACGCGGCGCGCAGCTCGAAGTCAGCTCGGTCGAGCAGAAGCCCTACACCCGCAGGCCGTATGCGCCGTTCATGACGTCGACGCTGCAGCAGGAAGCCGGCCGCAAGCTGAGGTTCTCGTCCGAGCGCACGATGAGCATCGCGCAGCGGCTGTACGAGAACGGCTACATCACTTACATGCGAACCGACTCCACGACGCTGTCGGAGTCGGCCATCAACGCAGCGCGCAACCAGGCTCGCCAGTTGTACGGCGAGGAGTACGTGCATCCGACGGCGAGGCAGTACACCCGCAAGGTCAAGAACGCGCAAGAGGCGCACGAGGCCATCAGGCCCTCCGGTGATGTGTTCCAGACGCCGGGGCAGCTGCACAGCCAGCTCGACACCGACGAGTTCCGGCTCTACGAGTTGATCTGGCAGCGCACCGTGGCCTCGCAGATGGCCGATGCGCGGGGAACGACACTGTCGCTTCGTATTTCGGGACAGTCGAGCGACGGGCAGCAGGTCGTGTTCAACGCGAGCGGCCGCACCATCACGTTCGCCGGCTTCCTGAAAGCCTACGTCGAGAGCATTGACGAGCTCGCAGGCGGCGAGTCCGACGACGCGGAAAGCCGACTGCCGAATGTCGTCGAGGGGCAGCGCATCGACGCCAAACAGCTGACGGCCGACGGGCATGTCACCACGCCGCCCGCGCGCTACACCGAGGCATCGTTGATCAAGGCGCTGGAAGACCTTGGCATCGGGCGGCCGTCGACGTACTCGTCGATCATCAAGACCATCCAGGACCGCGGCTACGTCCACAAGAAGGGCAGCGCTCTAGTGCCGTCGTGGGTCGCGTTCGCCGTAACCGGCTTGCTCGAGCAGCATTTCGGTCGCCTGGTCGATTATGGCTTCACCGCGGCGATGGAGGACGAACTCGACGAGATCGCCTCGGGCCACGAGCAGCGGACTGTGTGGCTTTCCAACTTCTATTTCGGCGGCGACCACGGTGTGCCCGAGTCGATCGCCCGCTCCGGTGGGTTGAAGAAGCTCGTCGGGGTGAACCTCGAAGGTATCGATGCCCGAGAGGTCAACTCCATCAAGCTGTTTGACGATGAAGAAGGCCGTGCCATCTATGTGCGCGTCGGCAAGAACGGGCCGTATCTGGAGCGCACCGTTCTCGGTGAGGACGGCGAACCCAAACCGCAGCGTGCCAACCTCAACGACTCGCTGACGCCCGACGAGCTGACCCTCGAGCTGGCCGAGAAGCTGTTCTCCACACCGCAGGAGGGGCGTTCACTCGGGGTGGACCCCGAGACGGGACACGAGGTCGTCGCCAAGGACGGGCGCTACGGGCCGTATGTGACCGAGGTGCTGCCCGAATCGGACGAGCCGGAAGACGGCACGCCGGCGAAGAAGGGCAAGAAGCCCACCGGCCCCAAGCCGCGTACCGGATCGCTGCTGCGGTCGATGAGCCTCGATGCGGTCACGCTGGAGGATGCGCTGCGACTGCTGTCGCTGCCCCGCGTCGTCGGCGTCGACCCGAACACCAACGAGGAAATCACCGCACAGAACGGCCGCTACGGACCGTATCTCAAGCGCGGCACCGACTCTCGTTCGCTGACGACCGAAGAGCAGATGTTCGACATCACGCTCGATGAGGCGCTGAAGATCTATTCTGAGCCGAAACGCCGTGCGGGACAGCGTGCTTCCTCTCCGCCGCTGCGCGAGCTCGGCGAGGACCCTGCGACGGGTAAGCCGATGGTCATCAAGGACGGTCGGTTCGGCCCGTATGTGACCGACGGCGAGACCAACGCCAGCCTGCGCAAGGGTGACGACGTGTTGTCGATCACCGATGAGCGGGCGGCCGAGTTGCTGGCCGACCGCCGTGCGCGCGGTCCGGTGAAGCGGGCGAAGAAAGCGCCTGCGAAGAAAGCCGCGAAGAAGGCGCCTGCCAAGAAGGCGCCTGCCAAGAAGGCCGCAAAGAAGGCCTAGCTCGACACCTCGCTGGCCTCTTCGGCCGATTGCGCGGTCGGCTCGACCAGGTTGAGCGGGCGTGCGAGCTGTGTCGGGGCGCTGCGCCCACGGAGTTCGACGATTTCGCCGACGTCCCAGCACAGCGCCTCGGCGTCGAGCGCACCGCTGACGGCGATCGCCGAGGCGAGTACGTGGCCCTCCTCCAGCTTGGCGAGCTCGGTGAGGCGGGCGGCCTCGTTGACCGGGTCACCAATGACGGTGTATTCGAAGCGGGCCTGGGCGCCGATGTGGCCGGCGATCGCACGCCCGGCCGATACGCCGATGCCGAACTCCATGTCGTAGCCGAGCATGTTGAGAAGCTCGTCGTGCAGCTCGCGGGAGGCTGCCAGGGCGGCGCCCGAGGCGTCGGGGTGCTCGATCGGTGCGCCGAAGATGGCCAGTGCCGCGTCGCCCTGGAACTTGTTGACGAAGCCGCCGTGGCGGTTGACGGTGTCGACGACGACGCGGAAAAAGTCGTTGAGCAGATTCACGACATCGGCCGCAGGCAGAGTCGAGGCCAACTGCGTCGAACCCACAAGATCGACGAACAACACCGCGACGTCGCGTTCCTGACCGCCGAGCTCCGTGCCGCGTTCCAGGGCACGACGGGCGACGTCCTCGCCGACGTAGCGGCCGAACAGGTCACGCAGCCTTTGCCGCTCGGCGAGGTCGCGAACCATGTCGTTGAATCCCGCTTGCAGCAGGCCCAATTCGCTGGCGTCGTAGATCTGCATATGCGCGTTGTAGTTACCTCGCTGGACTTCGCCCAGCGCCCAACGTAATTGGCGCAGGGGATCGGCAATCGCCATCGCGACCAGAATCGTGCCGGACAACCCGACCAGAAGCGCCGCGATGGCCATGATCAGGATCGGCGTCGTCAGCCGATCCGCCGACGCGGTGAGGAACTGAAACTTGCTGGCCACCAAGGCAAGCACGATCGCTAGCACCGGGACGCCGGTGGATAGTACCCACGTCAGGACCTGGCGCAGGATGACGCCCGCGGCGCGGTAGTTCTCGGGGACACCGCCCCGAAGTGCGGCCACCGCGACGGGGCGCAGCACCCGCTCGGACTGCAGGTAACCGATGATGGCCGTCGCCGTCGCGCCAAGGGCGGTGGCCACCGCGACAACCGGTGCTGCGTGGCTGGCGACGGGCCAGCTGGCGACGATGAAGACGATGGAGCCCAGGCACCAGTTGGAGACGCTGATGAGGGAGCGGTAGAACGGCATCTTCAGCGCGCGGGTGCGGGCCAGTTCGGTGGCGGCCGGGTCGTTGTCGACCAGCAGGCTGTCGCGGCGCTGCCAGCGCATGACGGGGATCAACAGCCGCAGGCTGATGTAGGCCCCAGCGACGAACGACAGGAACAGGAAGCTCAGGAAGATGGCCAGGTTGAAGGCCGGCAGATCCTGAAGCTGGATGCGATCCTCAGGCGGCAGCCCGAATCGGAGAAAGCCCAGCACGAACAGCGCGCCGATGATGTCGGACTGCAGCATGCCGAGCGTGAACACCGGCCACGGGGTGCGGGCCACCCAGCGGACGAATGCGCTGATTCGTCCGATCGGAACGGCCTCGGTGGTCACCCGTCAACCGTATCGGGCCGGGCAGACCGGAAAGGGCGCTCTGGGACGGACGTGTCGGTTCGCAGCATTACTGTTACCTCTGATGGCCGGGGTATTTGCGCGTCTGGTGGGTCAAGACGCTGTTGAGGCGGAGTTGGTGGCCGCAGCGCAGGATGCGCGCGGTGACTCCGCTCACAATGGCAACGCCACGGGGACCATGACTCATGCCTGGCTGGTCACCGGACCGCCGGGATCAGGCCGTTCAGTGGCTGCGCTGTGCTTTGCGGCGGCGCTGCAGTGCACGTCGGACGGCGTGCCGGGCTGCGGTGAGTGCCGCGCGTGCACGACGACGATGGCGGGCACCCACGCCGACGTCCGGCGGATCATTCCCGAGGGGCTGTCGATCGGTGTGGACGAGATGCGCAACATTGTGCAGATTGCCTCGCGGCGGCCCGGGACGGGCCGGTGGCAGATCGTGTTGATCGAGGATGCCGACCGGCTGACCGAGGGAGCGGCGAACGCCCTGCTCAAGGTCGTGGAGGAGCCGCCGCCGTCGACGGTGGTCCTGCTGTGTGCGCCGTCGGTGGATCCCGAGGACATCGCGATCACGCTGCGGTCGCGCTGCAGGCACGTTGCGCTGGTGACACCGCCGGTGGAGGCGATCGCGCAGGTGCTCGTCGACTCCGATGGCCTGCCTGCCGAGGAGGCGCATTGGGCGGCATCGGTCAGCGGCGGCCATGTGGGGCGGGCACGGCGGCTCGCGACGGACGAGGAGGCGCGGAAGCGTCGGCAGAGGGCGCTCGGTCTGGCGCGCGACGCGGCGACGCCGTCGCGGGCCTATGCCGCCGCCGAGGAGTTGGTGGCGACCGCGGAGGCCGAGGCGCTGGCGCTGACGTTCGATCGCAATGAGGCCGAGACCGACGAGCTTCGGACGGCGCTGGGCGCCGGTGGCACGGGCAAAGGCACTGCTGGCACGATGCGCGGGGCGACAGGTGCGATGAAAGACCTGGAGCGTAGGCAGAAATCGCGTCAGACGCGGGCGTCGCGCGATGCTCTGGATCGGGCGCTGATCGACCTCGCGACGTACTTCCGGGATGCACTGCTGGTGTCGGCGGAGGCGGGCGAGATTCGGCCGAACCACCCCGACATGTCGGACCGCGTTGCGGCGATGGCCGCGGTCGTGCCACCGGACCGCCTGCTCCGGTGTATCGAGGCCGTGCTGGAGTGTCGCGAGGCCCTGGCGGTCAACGTGAAGCCCAAGTTCGCGGTCGACGCGATGGTCGCGACCGTGGGTAAGGCACTGCGCAACTGACTTGGGCGGTCCCCGGGGCCTGCCGTAGACTCGTGCCGCCCGGTAGCACCGGGTGCGCCACCTTAGCTCAGTCGGTAGAGCGATTCACTCGTAATGAATAGGTCGGGGGTTCGATTCCCCCAGGTGGCTCCGCTGTTTCCGCGAGCGAGCGCGTCTGTCTGCCGACACGCCGCATTTCATCGGCACTTTGCGCACGCTCACTAGTCGGTGGCCAGTACCTCGCGGGCGATCTTGCAGGCGGTGTTCGCGGCGGGAAAGCCGGCATACCCGCTCGAGTGGTACACAACCTCTGCCAGTTCGTCATCGGTGAGGCCGTTGTTGCGGGCGATTCTGAAATGGACGCTCAGCTCGTCCGTGGATCGCAGCGCGATGAGGATGCCCAGTGTGACGAGGCTGCGGTCGCGACGGCTGAGACCCTCGCGGCCCCACAGCGGTCCGAACACGTTGTCCATGGCGAGCTCCATGATTTCGTCACCGAAGCCCTCTCCTCGGAGGTTGACCTCGCCGTCGGGGAGGACACCCGGAAGCAGCTCGCGGAAGATGTTGATCCCTTTTTCGCGCACATCAGTCATGGACTCACCCTTGCACGGTGCGCGGCTAGATCGGTGCGAGGTATCCCACGGGGCCCGACGCGATACAGACGGACAGGGCTACGGTGTTCGCACGCACGTTGATGGCGTCGCCGGCGCCGGGTAGCCGCACGAAGACCCGGTTGAGCCCCGGGTGGACGGGGACCTTGGTCTCCCTACCGTCGGTCAGCGACATCGTCATGGAGCCTTCGCTGTTGGCGAGGTAGTTGATCTCCACGGTCCAGTCCGCAGGAAGCAGCGGCCCGTCGAGAGGCATGCGCACCGGGAAGTCGGGCTGAACGAGATAGCCGCACTTCGGGTCTGGTCCCTGCTTGATAAAGCGAACCCAGGTGACTTTTGCGTCGACGATGTCACCCTTGTTATCGATCATGCGCAGTTGTGTTGTCGTATCGCCGAATTCGGGCCGATCGGCGAGCAACGCGAACATGTGGCTGGCGAGATTCGCCGGTCCGACGACACGTTGCAGCACGAACGGGTCGACCTCTTGGTCGAGCATTGGTGCGCTGGAGGCAGCGTGTGCTCGAGCGAGTCCGGCTTCGGCGTTTTGCAGGTACGGCTGAGCGGGGTTCTCCCGCCAGACAGTCATGAACGTGACGGTGGAGTAGAGACTGCTGACGATGAAAGCGGCTGCAGCGGTGACGAGTATCGCTGTGCGTGCGGCAGATATGTCGAGCCATGTGGATCTCTCGCGATTTGGCGCGCACAACCCGACGGCGGCGAGAAGGGCAAGGACGACGACGAGGTCGGGGAAATACCGCAGCGTCTGCGCGAGCTCCAACACGGTGAACCGGGACGAGCGCATGAGATAAATCGGGACCTGGCAAGCGACCGCGTAGCCGATGGCGGCGACCCACAGCAGACCGATGCGCTTCTTGCGAAGGAACGACACGACGACGACGGCGGCGAGCGCCAGCCAGCCCAGAACCATGATGGTGATCGGCGGTGTCGCCCACGGTGAGGCCGGAGCCCAGCGTTGCCAGTGCCAAGGACCGCCGGCGAGTCCGGGCACGATGCCGTGAGTGATGGAGCGGCTCAACAGGTCTCGCGTCATCGGAAGGTCGCGGCTCCAGCGCTCCTGGTCGACGACGACGAGGTAGAGCGCGATCCAAGCGGCGGTGAGGGCGAGCGAACTGACCCAGAGTCGTTGCCCGCGGCGCCACACAGTTCGGAGCGCGGAGCTATTGCCGGTGACGTGGGCGAGAAGAGCGGTGATCATGAAGGCGACGAAGGGAATGACGGCGGACTTCTCGAAGAAGAGCAG
>JBKPSU010000100.1:0-28597 GCA_046735135.1 Actinomycetota bacterium | reverse complement strand
TCGTCAGCATGGACACGACGATCGACCAGTTGTGGGACGTGCCGGTCGCCGCGCGGACCGCCGGGACCGCCCCTGCGCAGGTCATCGAATTCCTGGCGTCACTTGCCCTTTGAGACGTGCTTGGCGGTGCGGCCGATGTGGGTGCGCATCACCGCTGTCGCCTTCTCGACGTCGCCCTTCTTGACCGCGACCACGAATTGGCGATGCTCCCGATTGCCTTTGGTTCCCATCTCGGGATGGGCTTCCTTGACATGGATCATGGATCGCAGGGTGGGGCCGTGGAACGATTCGGCGAGCAATGCGATCGCGGTGTTGTGGCTGGCGTATGCGACGCGGGTGTGGAACTCGGCCGAGAGCTCCATCGGATACGCGCCGTTCTCCAGCGCCTTGTCGCCGCGGTGGCAGATCTCCAACAGGTCGTTGATGTCCTCGTCGGTGGCGCGTTCGCACACCAGCGGGATGATGCCGAGCTCGAAGATCTGCCGCGCCTCGGTGACCTCCATGTCGGTCAATCCCGACAGGCTCAACAGGTCGACGATACTTTCGCCGAGACGCGCGCCAGTCGGCGCCGTCACGAAGGCGCCCCCGCGCGCGCCGACCTTGATGGTGACCATCCCGTTGGCCTCGAGCCCGCGCAGCGCCTCGCGCACCGTCACCCGGCTTACCCCGAACCTTTCGCCGAGTTCCCGCTCGGCGGGCAGCCGGTCACCCGGCCTCAACTGACCGTCGCGAATCAGGAGCCGGATCTGGTCAACGATCATCTCTGACGCACGGCCGGGATTGACGCGGGTGAAGATGTTGTCCGTCGCGCGCTGCGATGCCAAACTGCCGTCTGACGTCATGGCCCAATGATAATGCCACCAGACCCCCCGAAAGAGGAGGCACGGTTTGCCGGGCGTGTGAAAACATCGACGCCGTGCCCGCCCACGATCGGCTGCCCGCGCCGCTGCGTCGCTGCGTCGACCAGACGATCGCTGCTGAGGCATTGGAGGGCTGGCGACCGACCGCCGAGCAGGTCGACGCGCTGGCGGCGCTGGTCAACGCCGACGTCACGTACAACGACTACCTGGCCGCGTACCTGACCCGCCACCCGCCTCCCAACCGAGAAACGGCCCGGCGGCGGCTCCGGCGCGGGAAGCCCTACCTCATTCCGGGAACGACGGTGCTGCGCAACAATTTCGGAGCCGACACTCACGCGATGCTGGCCGATCTGGAATTCGTGGCGACCGCGGGCCGGATCGCGGGCTGGCACCGCCGGATCGTCGACGGCCGGGTGGACACCGACGACGTCGACTTTCGCGCAGTCCACCGCGATCTCTTCGCCGACGCTTACACGTGGGCGGGTGATTACCGCATCACCGACTTGCGGCTGGGCGACGACATGTTCGCACGGCAATCGTCGGTCGAATCCTTGATGGGCCGCGTCGAGGCCTTCGCTCGCGCGATGGTGGCCGACGATCCCCGTTCGTTGGCCGACAAACTCGCACGGCTCTACGCGGATTACAACAGCGTTCATCCGTTCCGCGAAGGCAACGGGCGAACCGGCACGACGGTGCTGCACATCGTGGCCTCGCTGCACGGCGCACGCCTTGACCTGAGCCGGTTCTCCCGCGACGAGTGGTATGCGGCATCGCACGACAGCATGCCTGCGCGCCCCGACGGCAGCGCCGATCACCGGCCGTTCGCGCCGCTACTCATCCGAGCGCTCGCGTAGGGGCTCAGCGCGCAGAGCGCACGAAATCCCTGTTCTGAGGTCCGATATAACGAATTGCGCCCCGTTTCGGACGGGTCTAGCATTCGTGACGTGCCGAGGCGACTCGTAGTAGCAATCCCCCAGCGGGGTCTGATCTGACCGACCCCTCGCTGTGGGTCGTTGCTACGTCGTCGGTCATTTCTTCCAGTAAGAGAAGACCGGCACATGACATCACCACCACAATCCGCAATCAGCGCAGCGCCGTCTTCGGCGGCCCCGGTCGCTGACCGGTTCACCGCACCGTTGCCGCGCGGCCTGCGCAAGGAGGCCGATCAGATGTCCTGGGACATGTTCCACAGCACCTACGCGCCCACCTCAGGGCCGCTCCGGCTGGGTCGGTGGACCTGCACCGACAGGGAGCGCCCCGCCACCAGACTGGGCCCGCAGGCGCGCAACTATCAGGCCACACTGGCCATCGGCGACCGGATCAGCATCGCGTCGGCAGCGGCGTCCGGTCCCGTCGCCGCGCTCACCGAGATGCTGCATGAGCACGGCATCGCCGTGGAGATGACTGCGTTTCACCAACTGCCGACCGGCCACGGGACCGCCACCTTCATCCACGGCAGCGACGGCGCACACGCGGAATGGGCGATGGGCCTGGACGACGACGCGACGCAGTCGGCGCTTCGGGCCGTGATCGCATGCGCAAACCGGCTGCTGACCGCCTGATTCCCCGACAGCGCCTTCTAGCGCAAGGGGCGCAGCACGATCGGCATGCCGTCCAACGGCACCGGCATGCCGCCATAGTCGTAGCGCGGCTTGTAGCCGGGACGGGGCAACTCGAGTCGGTACTTGCGCAGCAGCCGATGCATGACGGTCTTGATCTCGAGCTGGCCGAACACCATTCCGATGCACTTGTGCGCCCCGCCGCCGAACGGCGCGAACGCGTACCGGTGCTTCTTGTGCTCATTGCGCGGCTCGGCGAACCGTGCCGGGTCGAACTTGTCGGGATTGGTCCACAGCTCTTCCAGGCGGTGATTCAGGGACGGCCAGGTCACCACGTCGGTGCCCGCCGGGATGAAATAGCCGAGCAGGTCGGTGTCACGAATCGCACGACGGAAGTTCATCGGCAACGGCGTCACCATGCGAAGGGCCTCGTTGATGACGAGGTCGTAGGTTTCCAGCTTCTCGAGCGCCTCGATGTCCAGCGGACCGTCACCGATGCGGGTCGACTCGTCGCGGCAGCGGTCTTGCCATTCCGGGTTGGCCGCCAGGTGATACGCCATCGTCGTCATCGTCGATGTCGACGTGTCGTGGGCGGCCATCATCAGGAAGATCATGTGCGCGACGATGTCGTCGTCGGTGAACCGCTTCCCGTCCTCGTCCTCGGCTTGGCGCAGGACGCTGAGCATGTCGGTGCCCTCGGAACCGCGCGTCTCGGTGAGCCGGGCGGAGAAATAGTCCTCGAGCGTCTTGCGGGCCTGGATACCTCGCCACCACGTCAGGGGCTTCACGGGCTTGCGGACGATGGCGTTCCCGGCCCGGGTGGTCGTAGTGAAGGCGCGATTGACCGTGGTAACCAGTTCGCGGTCGGTGCCGGGCTCGTGGCCCATGAAGACCACCGAGGCGATATCGAGCGTGAGCTCCTTGGCTGCCGGATGGAACAGGAAGCGCGGGTCGTCTGACGCCCAATCATTGGCCACCACTTGGCTTGCCACTTTGTCGATGTGCTCGACGTAGCCTGACAGCCGCGTACGGGTGAATGCCTCCTGCATGATCCGGCGGTGGTACATGTGCTCGTCGAAGTCGAGCAGCATCAGGCCGCGTTCGAAGAACGGCCCGA
This sequence comes from Actinomycetota bacterium, assembly GCA_046735135.1. Classification (GTDB taxonomy): domain Bacteria; phylum Actinomycetota; class Actinomycetes; order Mycobacteriales; family Mycobacteriaceae; genus Mycobacterium. The sequence continues at coordinate 25,061 of JBKPSU010000100.1, read as the reverse complement.
TCACCGGATCCCACGCCCGCTGGGAAAACTCCTTGTTGCGGTTGGAGAAGACGGCCTGTGTGGCGTCGGGCCCAAGGGCCATCACCGAAGACAGCGCGGGTGTGTACTGGTAGTGGATCGGACCGTACTTGCGGTAGACCTCCACGGCGAAGTCCGGGCCGGCCCTGAAGAACTCGATCATGTGGCCGATGATCGGCAACCCCGAATCACCCATCGCCGGCCTGAGATCACTGCCCGCGGGCGGCTGTGCGAGCGGGAACTGCTTCCACTCGCGCTTCCGCAGGCGCTCTTCGGCGAGACCCATGCCGGGGATCGTGAGCGGAGTCGGCTTCAACCGCCGCTTGGCCTGGTCGAGTAGATAGTCCTTGGTGCTGATTGTCGGCATTCAAATGCTCCTGAAGGGCAAATAGACTGTGGCCGTTGTCACTCCTATTCTCATCTTGGATGGCAGACTTGACGCATGTCAAGTTTTGACGAGTTGCGCCCTGATGCGAAGGTCTACAGCGATGACCGCTGAATCTGCTCCACAAGAGATTCGTCGCAGCAGGGGTGACCGGCAACGCGACGCCATCGTCGCCGCGGTGCGTGAGCTGCTGCACGAGCGCTCCTTCGCCGACCTGTCGGTCAGCACCATCAGCGAGCGCGCGGGCGTCGCGCGCTCGGGTTTCTACTTCTACTTCGACTCGAAGTACGCGGTGCTCGCGGTGATCCTGGCCGAGGCCCGTGAGCTGCTCGACAGCCTGACGCACCACTTCGCGCCGCGTGAGCCGGGCGAGACGCCCGTGGCGTTCGCCAAGCGGATGGTCGGCAGCGCCGCGGCGGTGTACGCCAACGACGATCCGGTGCTGAAGGCGTGCGCGGTGGCGCGCAACACCGACGCGCAGATCCGGGAAATGATGGACGACTTCGACGACGGCATCATCGACAAGTTGATCGCCCTCCTCGAGCAGGATTCCGAGGCGCGGCCGATCTCAGACGACCTGCCCGCCCTCGTGCGCATGCTGGCGGCCGCCACGACGATGACCATCGCGCAAGACAGCGCGTTCGTCGGCCGCGGCACCGATCCCGGTCGCGCCGTCGACGCCCTTGAGCGATTGTGGGTGTCGGCGATCTGGGGTCGCTCCGACCTCCGCAAGGAGTAGGTCAGTAAGGTCACCGTCATGGCGCAGAACGGCTTTGACGGTAAGCGATGCTTTTTGACCGGAGCCGCAAGCGGCATCGGCCGCGCGACCGCGCTGAAGCTGGCGGCCCAGGGCGCCGAACTGTATCTGACCGACCGCGACGCTGAGGGATTGGCGACGACGGTCGCCGACGCCCGCGCGCTCGGTGCACAGGTGCCCGAGCATCGCGCACTCGACATCTCCGACTATGACGCGGTGAGCCGGTTCGCCGCCGACATCCACGCCGACCATCCCGCGATGGATGTGGTGATGAACATCGCGGGCGTATCGGCGTGGGGCACCGTCGACCGGCTCACCCATGACCACTGGAAGTCGATGATCGACGTCAACCTGATGGGGCCGATCCACGTCATCGAGGCGTTCCTGCCGCCGATGGTCGAGGCGCGCCGCGGCGGCCATCTGGTCAACGTGTCCTCCGCGGCCGGGCTCGTCGCACTGCCGTGGCACGCGGCATACAGCGCGAGCAAGTACGGCCTGCGCGGGCTGTCCGAGGTGCTGCGGTTCGACCTCGCGCGGCACCGCATCGGCGTGTCCGTCGTGGTGCCCGGTGCGGTGAAAACCCCACTCGTGCAGACGGTTCAGATCGCAGGCGTGGACCTCGAGCATCCCGACGTGCAGAAGTGGACCGACCGGTTCAGCGGGCACGCGGTGTCGCCCGAACACGTCGCCGAGCGCATCCTGCGCGGCGTCGAGAAGAACCGGTTCCTCATCTACACCTCGCCCGACATCCGCGCCCTCTACATGTTCAAGCGTGCGGCGTGGTGGCCGTACAGCGTGGCGATGCGGCAGGCCAACGTGGTGTTCAGCCGCACATTGCGGCCTGGCCTGAGGTGACCGCGCCCGCCCTACCGCTTGATGCCCAACGCGTCGGTCATCGTGAAGAACAGGTCCGTTTCGTCGGTCAGGGCAACGACGTTCGCGGCACGTGGACCGTATGCCGCGACGCGCACCTGGGTGCCGGTGTGCGTCTGGTCCTCGACGCCGGTATCCCCCGATGTCCCGTAGCTGACCGTCATCGTGGTGTTGTCGGCGGTGGTGAGGTTCACCGTCAACCCGGGATAGACGATGTCCCGCACGCGCTCGACGGGCAGCTTCTTGTCGTCTGCGATGTCCTTCAAGTCGTCCTCGGTCACCGGCTCGACGATCTGGCTGGTGTGGCCGTGGTCGGCCGTGGCGATCACGAGCGTGTTGCCGTCCTGCTTGGCGAAGTCGATGGCCTTCTTGACCGCTTCGTCGAAGACGACCGTCTCACCGATCTGGCCGCACGCGTCGGCGGCGTGGTCGCGCTTGTCGATCGATGCGCTCTCGACCTGCAGGAAGAAGCCCTTGTCCTTGCCCTTCTGGCTGCCCTTGAGCAGATCGATCGACTTCTGCGTCATGTCGGCTAATTTCGGGACGTCCGAACCGTGTTTGGGATTGTCCGTGCACTTCGCCGCCGGCTGCCTGTAACCCTGCCGCACCGCGGCCGGTCCCGCCCAGCTCACGGGCACGTTGCCATCGGCGAACAGCCCGAGGAGCGGGCCATCCTGGTCGGCCTTGCTCACACTGCTCAATTCGTCTGCGGTGCGGACGATTTGGAAGCCGCGTTCCTTGGCCTGCACCTCCAGGGTCTTGCCCTTGTAGTCGCCGGCGGTGGCAGTCTGTGCGAAGGTCTCCGCGCCGCCACCCATGGTGACGTCGGGGCGGTCGGCCAGAAGCTGCTCGGTGACTGAACCGGGGCCGCCTTTCTCCAGAGTTTCGTCCGGGCAGTCCTTGGCCATCTCCTCGGGGCCGTAGCAGTCCCGCTTGGTGATGTGGGCGAACAGCGCGGCGGGGGTGGCGTCCTGGATCTCCGACGTGGTGATGTCGCCGGTGGCGAAGCCCTGGTCCTTGGCCAGTTCCAGGATCGACTTCTGCGCCTCGCCCTTGATGTTGATGCCGAGGGCGCCGTTGTAGGTCTTGGTGCCGGTGGACCAGCCGGTGCCGCTGGCCGCCGAGTCGGTGACGTAGTCGGGCTTGCCGTCCTTCTTGAGCGCGTAGGTGGTCCACGAGCCTGTCAGCGGGAGGCCGTCGATGCCGTCGAAGAAGCCGCCTGCACCCTTTTCGTAGTTGCGGGCCACCGCGATCTCCGAATCGCCCATACCGTCACCGATCAGCAGGATGACGTTGCGGGCGCCGGAGCCGCTGATGGCGTTGCGGATGGTGTCGGTCTGGTTTCCGTCGAGCCGCGCGGCGCCGCCGGTGGCCGACAGTTCGCCCTTGGCGGCACGGCTGAGAGGATCGCCGATCGATTCCTTCTTGTCGCTGCCGCACCCAGCGAGCACGAGAACCGCCACGGCAGCCGTCACGCAAGCCACCTTGAACATCGAATTCATCGGCATGGACGCTCCTAGCTGTGAGTTGGCCGTGCGAATTGAACGGCATCCGGGTGAACGAGGGTTGGCCGGCAGGGAAATTGATCGCGCGATTATCTAGCGTCTGCCCCAATCCCATCGCGGCGTGGTGAGCAGGTCCAATCCCTCGACCCGCGTCTCGCCGAGGTCCTTGTACAGACGCATTTCCACCGCCGCGTCGGCGTCGTCGGCCACAGTGTCGCCGACCGCAACGGTGCCCAGGAACTCGAGCATTGCCCTCGAATGCGTGACGACGACAACCTGCGTCTGCTCCGCGGCCGCTCGGATCAACCCTGCCAACGGCCGCACCAGGTCTGGGTGCAGCGACGTCTCGGGCTCGTTGAGCACCATCAGGGACGGCGGCTGCGGGCTCAGCAGTGCGGCCGCCCACAGCAGGAAACGCAGTGTGCCGTCGGATAATTCGGCGCAGCGCAGCGGTCTCAACATGCCCCGCTGCTCCAGCTGAAGGTCGAACAGGCCGTCGCGGACGGCGACAGAGACGGTCGCGCCGTCGAAGGCGTCGGCGACTGCGCGCTGCAGGTCGTCGAACCCCGCCTCGATGATCGTCTGCACCGCGGCAGCCAGATTGCTGCCGTCGTTGGAGAGGACGGCCGTGCGCGTGCCGACCTGGGGGAGTCGCGACGGCGCGCCACCGTCCACCCGGAAGCTGTCGTAGAAGCGCCAGCCGCGCAGCCGATGGCGGACGGCCGCCAGCTCGGGATGAGCACCGGGGTGCGCGTACTCGGCCAGAACGCTGCGGTAGGCAGGCAGCGACCGCGACAGCTCGTCGAAGCCGCGTCCTGACTCGGCGCTGACCTCGACGTGGTCGCGAGTGCGACGGACAAGCGTCGAGCCGGTCCGCATCACCGGACCTGCGAACACCACCTCTCGTTTGATCTCGGGGTCGAGCCCGAACAACGACCGGTGTCCGGCCATCTGGGGCAGCCCGAGGTCGACCAGGTAGCCGAAATCGTCTGAGGCGAAACCGAGTTCGAGTGCGACGGGTCCGGTACGGGTGGTGCCCTCGACGCGTCCCGTCCTACGCGCACCGCTCAGCTGCTCGGGTCCGGCCCACAGCACGGACTGCAGGCCGCCCTCGCGGGCCAGCGACCCGATCACTTCGCCGCGTGCGCAGTCGGCCAGCAGTCGTAGCGCCCGGTACAGCGACGACTTGCCGGTGCCGTTGGCGCCGGTGATGACCGTGAGCCGGCGCATGGGCATCACGATCTCGCGCAGCGAGCGGTATCCCCGGACGGCGATCGCGTGCAGCATGTCGTGAGCGTATGGCGCGGGTGTGACTAGTAGCCGCCCTGCGGCGCGGCCAGCTCCAACCGCACGCCGAGCAGCCGCACCGGGCGGTCGAGTTCGAACTGGTCGAGAAGCTCCAGAGCGGTCTTCGTGACTGTGTCTCCGTCGGTGGTCGCCGCCGGGAGCTTGCGGATCTTCGTCCTGGTGAAGAACGTCTTGGTCCGCACCGTCACAGCCACCCTGGTGACAACACGGCCCTGCGCCACGATCTCGGTGAGCGTCTGCCGGGCGAGATCGATTACGGCCGTGTCGATTTCGGCTCGCTCGGTCAGGTCGTGGGGAAACGTGACGACGTGACTGCGCGAGCGTGGCACCCAGGGCTCGGCGCTGACGTTGGTGTCGCCGCCGCCCTTGGCGAGCAGGAGAATCCACAGGCCGGTCGTCGGCCCGAACGCCGACGTCAGCAGGGTGGCGTCGGTGGCCGCAAGGTCGGCAACGGTCGTGATGCCAAGGCCGGCAAGCTTTTTCGCCGTCTTCGGTCCGACGCCCCACAGCGCGTCGACTTCGCGGTCACCCATCACCGCCATCCAGTTGGACTCGGTGAGCGTGAAGAAGCCAGGTGCTTCACCCGCTCCTGGCGTGCGCGCCGGCTTGCCGAACCCGGTGGCCACCTTGGCGCGCTGCTTGTTGTCGCTGATGCCGACCGAGCAGGACAGGCCGGTCCCTGCCGCGACGACCTCGCGGATCTGTTGGGCCAGCTGACTCGGGTCGGCAGAGTCGTCGAGGTCCGCGCCGACGTAGGCCTCGTCCCACCCCCAGACCTCGACCGGATGGCCGAAGTCGCGCAGCAGGCCCATCACCTCTTCGGACGCCTCGTCGTACGCGTCGGTGTCCAGCGGCAGGAATATCGCGTCGGGACACTTGCGTGCGGCAGTGCGAAGCGGCATGCCTGCGTGCACACCGAACTTCCGCGCCGGGTACGACGCGCATGTGACGACCTTGCGCGGCTCGGTCGGATCGCCGTTGCCGCCCACAATGATCGGAAGGCCTTCGAGGTCGGGGTTCCTGCGGACTTCGACCGCGGCCTGGAACTGGTCGAGGTCGACGTGTAGGACCCAGCGCGTCACGTGCCACAGAGCTTGCGCGCCAAGCTCTCCCACTTGACGCCAAGCGATTCCAGTGTTTCGCCGCGATCCGTGATCTGGTGATGCACGTAGTCGGCATCGAGCAGGGCCAGCAGCGCGTCGGTCTGCGCGTCGAGGTCACCCGTGGTACCCGCGGTGTGGAGAAGCAGCCGTACGTGTGTGTGCAACACCTGCGCAGGCGCGCCGTAGCGGCTCTGCGGGTCTGTGTTGGCCGACGACAGCAGTGCATAGTGCGCGTCTGCGAAGCAAAGCCGTGCGCGTCCGAAGGCCAGCAGCCGTTCCAGCGGCGGGGCGTCCGGCCCGAGGGGCGGCGGCCCGAACAGAAACGCCTCCTGGATGGCCTTCTCGTCTTCGTCGAGCAACACCATCATCAGCCCGGCTCGGCTGCCGAACCGGCGGAAGACCGTGCCCTTGCCCACCCCCGCGGCCGCGGCGATATCGTCCATCGAGACCGCGTCGGCGCCACGCTCGGCGATGAGCCGGCGCGCCGCATCTAGCAGCAGCACCCGATTGCGCGCGGCGTCGCCTCTCTCCTGCGGTGCGGATACCGGCAGGCCGCCGAGCTGTTCGACCCTCATGATCTGCACTTTAACGCAGTCGGAATAAAACGGACCACAGTCCGGTTGGGACGTGTCAGGATAGGAACGACACATCGAAGGGAACTGACATGGCGGACGTCAAAGTTTTGGCGCTGGTGGGGAGCCTGCGGGCGGCATCGATCAATCGCCAGCTTGCCGAGTTGGCAGCCGAAGTCGCGCCGGACGGCGTGTCGGTGACGGTGTTCGACGGGCTGGGCGAACTGCCGTTCTACAACGAAGACATCGACAACGACGACGTAGCCGCATCCGTGGTGAACTTGCGCGCGGCGGCCGCCGACGCCGATGCCGCGCTTGTCGTGACCCCGGAGTACAACGGCAGCATTCCCGGGGTGCTGAAGAACGCGATCGACTGGCTCTCCCGTCCGTTCGGCAACGGTGCGCTGAGGGGGAAGCCACTGGCCGTGGTCGGCGGGTCCTTCGGCCAGTACGGCGGAGTGTGGGCACATGACGAGACGCGCAAGTCATTCGGCGTCGCCGGACCGCGGGTCGTCGAGGACCTCAAGCTGTCGGTGCCGTTCAAATCGCTCGACGGGCAGCATCCGAGGGAGAATGCTGAGGTCGCCGCTAACCTGCGCGACATCGTGGGCAAGCTGGCCGCCGAAGTCGGCTGACATCGGTTGAGCAGATAGCCGCCGGGCGGGTCGATCGAGACCTCCGGCGGCTTTGCTGTTACGTCACCGTGACGCTTCGGCCCTGCGCCCTTGTCGGTGGCTGGTGGTAGACCTGACAACACCGCGCGACACACCCTGAATGTGACGTGCGACACGCCGAGAATGAGACCGGTGCTGGGCTTACGACCAGGGAATTTCATAAATGTTGTTTAGAAGATGTGGTATCCGCATCGAATGTCGGACACCAGGTGTAGTGTTTAGCACACCGACAGACCCCCAGGGTTCGGAGGTCGGCCGGAGTGCTTCATCCGGTGGAGTCGGTTCCCCCGACAAGTCGGCCAGGCACCCCGGACGGCCGGAATTTTGAGGGCCGAACGGTCGCTGAACCTAAGCGAAGAGCAGTATCCGATCAGTTGCCAGTCCATGTCTCGTTCGTTCCAAGAGGAGCACCGCAGATGACCATCACCGTGTACACCAAGCCGGCGTGCGTGCAGTGCAACGCCACCTACAAGGCACTGGAGAAGCAGGGCGTCGCCTACGAGAAGGTCGACATCACCCTCGACACCCAGGCACGCGACTACGTGATGGCCCTCGGTTACCTGCAGGCGCCCGTCGTTGTCGCAGGCAATGAGCACTGGTCGGGCTTCCGTCCCGATCGCATCAAGTCCCTCGGCGGCGCCGGGGTACTCACCGCTTAAGCGGATTTCCGACAGTCGAGAGAAGGAGGGCGGCCGAGATGGCAGGGTGCAACCTCGTCTACTTCTCCAGCGTGTCGGAAAACACCCATCGATTCGTCGAGAAGCTGAGTCTGCCCGCGATCCGGATCCCGCTCCACGGACGGATCGAGGTCGACGAACCGTACGTGTTGGTGCTGCCCACCTACGGGGGTGGGCGCGCCACCCCGGACATCAACCACGGGGGCTATGTCCCGAAGCAGGTCATCGCCTTCCTCAACAATGAGCACAACCGGTCACTGATCCGCGGCGTCATCGCCGCAGGCAACAACAACTTCGGTGCGGAGTTCGCCTACGCAGGAAACGTGGTGTCCACCAAGTGTGGAGTTCCGTACCTCTACCGCTTCGAACTGATGGGAACCCCGGACGACGTAGAAGCCGTCCGCGCGGGCCTGGCTGAATTTTGGAAGGAACAGACGTGCCACCAACCGTCACAGCTTCAGAGCCTGTAACTGCCGCGCCCGGCGCACTGCCCGGCGAGACGGATTACCACGCCCTGAACGCGATGCTGAATCTGTACGACGCCGACGGCAAGATTCAGTTCGACAAGGACGTGGCTGCCGCGCATCAGTACTTCCGTGAGCACGTCAACCAGAACACGGTTTTCTTTCACGATGTCGACGAGAAGCTCGACTACCTGATCAAGGAGAACTATTACGAGCGTGAGGTTCTCGACCAGTACTCGCGCAACTTCGTCAAGACGCTGCTCGGCCGTGCCTACGCCAAGAAGTTCCGGTTCCCGACATTTCTCGGCGCGTTCAAGTACTACACCTCCTACACGCTGAAGACGTTCGACGGGAAGCGCTATCTCGAGCGGTTCGAGGACCGCGTCGTAATGGTGTCGCTGACGCTGGCCGCCGGTGACACCGCGCTGGCCGAGAAGCTCGTCGACGAGATCATCGACGGCCGCTTCCAGCCGGCTACCCCGACGTTCCTGAATTCTGGCAAGAAACAGCGCGGTGAGCCAGTCAGCTGCTTCCTCCTTCGCATCGAGGACAACATGGAGTCCATCGGGCGCTCCATCAACTCGGCGCTGCAGTTGTCCAAGCGCGGCGGCGGAGTTGCCTTGCTGCTCAGCAACATTCGCGAGCATGGCGCGCCGATCAAGAACATCGAGAACCAGAGCTCGGGCGTCATCCCGATCATGAAGCTGCTCGAGGACTCGTTCTCCTACGCCAACCAGCTCGGCGCGCGTCAGGGCGCGGGTGCGGTGTACCTGCACGCGCACCATCCTGACATCCACCGGTTCCTGGACACCAAGCGCGAGAACGCCGACGAGAAGATCCGCATCAAGACGCTCTCGCTGGGCGTGGTGATCCCCGACATCACGTTCGAGCTGGCGAAGAAGAACGAGGACATGTACCTGTTCTCGCCCTATGACGTCGAACGCGTCTACGGTGTGCCGTTCGCCGACATCTCGGTGACCGAGAAGTACTACGAGATGGTCGACGACGCACGCATCCGCAAGACGAAGATCAAGGCGCGCGAGTTCTTCCAGACGCTGGCCGAGCTGCAGTTCGAGTCGGGCTACCCGTACATCATGTACGAGGACACGGTGAACCGGGCCAACCCGATCGAGGGCAAGATCACCCACTCGAATCTTTGCTCGGAGATCCTGCAGGTGTCCACGCCGTCGGTGTTCAACGACGACCTGTCCTACGCCAAGATCGGTAAGGACATCTCGTGCAACCTCGGCTCGCTGAACATCGCCAAGACGATGGACTCGCCGGATTTCGCGCAGACCATCGAGGTGGCGATCCGGGCGCTGACCGCGGTGAGCGATCAGACGCACATCTGGTCGGTGCCGTCGATCGAGCAGGGCAACAACGACTCTCATGCGATCGGGCTCGGGCAGATGAACCTGCACGGGTACCTGGCGCGGGAGCGGATCTTCTACGGGTCCGAAGAGGGTGTGGACTTCACCAACATCTACTTCTACACGGTGCTGTACCACGCCCTGCGGGCGTCGAACCGGATCGCGATCGAGCGCGGCGCGCACTTCAAGGGTTTCGAGAACTCGAAGTACGCGTCGGGCGAGTTCTTCGACAAGTACACCGAGCAGGTGTGGGAACCCAAGACCGACAAGGTGCGCCAGCTGTTCGCCGATGCCGACATTCGTATTCCGACGCAAGAGGATTGGGTCAAGCTCAAGACGTCGGTGCAGAAGGATGGCATCTACAACCAGAACCTGCAGGCGGTGCCGCCAACAGGGTCGATCTCCTACATCAACCACTCGACGTCCTCGATCCACCCGGTGGCGAGCAAGGTCGAGATCCGCAAGGAAGGCAAGATCGGCCGCGTTTACTATCCGGCGCCGTACATGACCAACGAGAACCTCGAGTACTACGAGGACGCGTACGAGATCGGCTACGAGAAGATCATCGACACCTACGCCGCGGCCACCCAGCACGTGGACCAGGGGCTGTCGCTGACGCTGTTCTTCAAGGACACCGCCACCACGCGCGATGTCAACAAGGCCCAGATCTACGCCTGGCGCAAGGGCATCAAGACCCTGTACTACATCCGGCTTCGTCAGATGGCGCTGGAGGGCACAGAGGTCGAGGGCTGCGTGTCCTGCATGCTGTAGGACGCGTGGGCGGGCCTCGACGGCGGCGGCGCCAAGGCGCTGTGGCATGGCTGCGCTCGGCGCCTGACGCTGTTCTTCAAGGACACCGCCACCGCCCGCGATGTCAACAAGGCCCAATCTACGTGTGGCGCAAGGGAATCAAGAGGCTGTTACTACATCCAGCTGCGCCAGATGGCGCTGGAGGGAACAGAGGTCGAGGGCTGCGTCAGCTGCATGCTCTGGGGCGTCAGCATCTGCTGACGCACGTGAGGCGAGGGCCGCCGCTGTAGAGTCCGCGACTGTGCGAATTTCGTACGCGACACGCCGTCATGGCGTACGCAACCGCACACTCGCGCGCTACTTGTACGTGTGTTGCGGGCCTTGGGCCTTCTTGTAGAGGGCCTTGAGCATCCGGTCGCGGAAGAAACCGTTGTCGATGAACCTGATGCCGGTGTTTGCGACGGCGGGGATGCCTGCGAGCTTGTGGAAGTAGCGGCCGCGCTTGTACTCCTTGCCCCAGGCCGCTTCCATCCGTTGCGCGTAGTTGGTGAAGTCGTCGGGTCCGCCGTTTTGCAGCGCCGCGATTGCGCACTCGCCCGCGGCGAGACCCGACTCCAGCGCCTTGGAGATGCCCGCGCCGGACGCGGGCTTTCCGGCGCCGAGCGAGTCGCCGGTGAACAGCACGCCCGGGCGCCACGGCGGCCATGCGGTGAAGCCCATCGGCAACCGCCACGCGCGCACACTCTTGTTCTTCTTCAGCTCCTCGATCGGCGGCAGCTCCCAATCGCGCGGCAGCGTCCGCAGGAACTCGCCGAGGAACTGCGTCGCGTTGATCGACTGCCAGTTCTTGTAGCTGTTGACGTAGCCCAGCCCGATGTTGAAGACACCGCTGCCCATCGGGAACACCCAGCCGTAGCCGGGCAACTGGTCGCCCTGAAACGCGAGCTTGAGGTAGATGTCGAGGCTGTCGGAGTCCGGCCGGTTGGCGTGCATCTCCGAGCGGATCGCGATCGCCGAGTAGCCGTTGTACTCGGAGTCGATCTTCAGTGCCCGCTTGATGGGGGAGTAGGCCCCGTCGGCGGCGATGACCGCGTCGCCGTAGACCTTCTCACCGCTCTTCAGCGTCACGCCGACGACGCGGCCGTTGGCGTCGAGCTCGGGACCCGTCACCTCGGCGCCCTGTCGCACCTCGGCGCCGGCCGACTCGGCATGTTTGAGCAATACGGTGTCGAGGTGGGTGCGGCTGACCGTATGGCCGTGGTCGGGCATGCCGGGGCGCTTGGGGAATGACAGCTCCCATTCGCTCGGGCTGAACACCGTCACACGGTTCACCCGGTGGAATGTGGCGACCTCGCCGGCCAGGCCCATCTTCTGGAGATAACTGACCGCGCGCGCGGTAAGGCCGTCGCCGCACGGCTTGTCCCGCGGAAACTCGGCCTTGTCCAGCACGACGACTTTCGCGCCGGTCTGCGCCGCCTGCCATGCGGCCGCCGACCCCGACGGCCCTCCACCCGCGATCACCAGGTCGTATCGCTGTGTCATAACTCTCGTCTCATCGATGGTCTGTCGCAGCGATAGTACCCAAGTCGGCCCAGGTCATCTGCATCGCCAGAGCCCCATGCCACCCCCGCAAAACGCCCGCCCCAGCACGGTCTGAGCAGGTCAGAGACCTCGGGGCGGGTAGAGTGATCGGATGCGCGGAAGGCCGAGGTCACGCTCCGGTAATGAACCGGGCGCCAAGGTCGACGCCCGCAGCGAGCGCTGGCGCGAACATCGCAAGAAGGTCCGGACGGAAATCGTCGACGCCGCGTTCCGGGCGATCGACCGGTTGGGGCCCGAGCTGTCCTTGCGGGAGATCGCCGAGGAGGCGGGCACCGCCAAGCCGAAGATCTACCGCCACTTCGCCGACAAGTCGGATCTCTTCCAGGCGATCGGTGAGCGGATGCGGGACATGTTGTGGTCCGCGATCATCCCGTCGATCAACGTCGAGAAAGACTCCTTCCGCGACATCGTCGGCCGCGGCGTCGAACACTACGTCGAGCTGGTCGACCAGCATCCCAACGTCGTGCGGTTTCTGCTCCAGGGCAGGTTCGCCGACCAGTCCGCGGCGGCGATGACGACGGTGAACAAGGGCCGCGACATCACCCTCGCCATCGCCGACATGGTCAGCAGCGAGCTCGAGGAGATGGCGCTCGATCCCGCCTCCTTCGAATTGGCGGCGTTCGCCATCTTTGGCACCGCGGCCTCGGCAACCGATTGGTGGCTGGGAGCCGACGATGATGCTCCGCGCCGGATGGCCGCCGACAGATTTGTCGCGCACCTGACGACGATCATGATGGGCGCCATCAACGGCACTGGTGAGCTACTCAGCATCAAGATCGAACCCGATCAGCCGGTGAACACCGCGGTGCGTCGCCAACAACCTGTGGCCTGACCGCGGTCGCGTCAAACTCCTAGCACGAATGCGTCGACGGGCTGCCCGCACCCGCGCAGATCAAGCCCGCGTCGAGGCACTTTCGTCATCAGGTCGTCGGCGACCCCGGATGCGACGAGCAACTCGCCACCGCCTGCGTGTTGTTGCATCCGTGCCGAGACGTTGACGGGGTCGCCGAGAGCGGTGAAGTCGACGATTGAGCCGCCCACGTTGCCCACGAACGCCACGCCCGCATTCACCGCCACTCCCAGCTCGAGCCACGGTCCCTCGTCACTGCCATAACCAACCGCTTTCAACAGATCGATCCCGGCCTGAATGGCGCGGCTTCGGTATTCGGGGCCGCTGATGCCACGAACGAAGAACGCCATCACCTCGTCACCGATGAGCTTGTCGATCACCGCGTCGTGGCGCAGAAGCGATCGGGTCGCGGCGATGTAGAACCGGTTGAGCAGGGACGCGAAGTCGGTCGCGGCACCGCGTCGACCCAGGGCAGTGGAGCCGCGAACATCGGCGAAGAGGATCGCGATATCGACCTCACTGCCGCCCGCGGGCAGCGCGTCGCAGCACCTACTGCAGAGATTGGGATTCTTGCGCGACGGGGTGAAGCCGGCGGCGGCAAGTACTCGTCCCGCCGGGCCACCGAACGGGTTGTTGCACACCTTGCATCGCGGCGCCGACGGGAGATAGCGAAACAGCCGTCGCGCTCTCACCAGAGATGCGTGGCCCTCGGTCAGCACCTTGTCCCACGGGTCCTGCCGGCCCATCGTGGCTGAGTCGCTGGAGACTTTGGCGGTAGTCATGTGAGAAATGATCGACCGATGTGGCCGGCGCCACATGAGGCATGCGCCTCAACTATCGACCCAGCCGAAGCCCGACCCGATGCATGAACTGCGCGTTTGCCCGGATGTCGACGCCCCGGCGTGGAAAATGAATGCGTGCACCCGACCCGGCCGCCGCGGGAACCTGGCAGGCGCCTGCGTAGAGCCGAGCTGCTGGCTGCGATATCGCTGGCGATCGATCTCGGTCTTGGTCAGCCAATGGAACACATGCTCCGGTCGTCGTTGATCGCGACCCGCATCGCCGAGCGAATGGGCCTCGACGCGCAACAGAGGGCGACGGTGTACTACGCCAATCTGGTCGGCTGGATCGGTTGTCACGCCGACTCCCATGAGCTTTCAGCATTGTTCGGCGACGACATCTCCTTCCGGGCCGACACCTACGGCGTGGATATGGCCGGATTGCCGTTCCTGCGGTTGATGGTCAATCACGTCGGCCGTGGAATGCCGGCGTGGGAGCGTGGCGTCCGCTCAGCCGCCTTCGTGCTCACCGCCCGCAATCAGGTTGCCAAGCTCATCAACTCGCATTGCTCGTCTGCGGGGGTGCTCTCCGACAGAATGGGGTTGGACCCGCAGGTCAGTGAGGCGCTGTCGTACATTTTCGAACGCTGGGATGGCAGGGGAATGCCCAACGGCGCTCGCGGAGAAGACATCCCGCTCGAGATCCGCATCGTCCGGCTGTCCGATGTCGTCGAGGTTCACCTTCGAACAGGTGGCCTCGAGCGGGCGGTCGACGTCGTGCGCTCCCGGCGCGGCACGCAGTTCAGCCCTGACGTCGTGGACGTCTTCGAGCAGAACTCCGCCGCCATCGTCGACGGATTGCTCGAAATCGACGTCTGGACTGCGACGTTGGAGCAGGCTCCCGATCGTGGCCGTACGCTGATCGGCGAAGAGATCGACGAGTTGTTGAGAGCGATGGCCGATTTCGTCGATTTGAAGTGTCCCAGTTCGCCCGGATACTCGCGTGGAGTCGCTGACCTCGCGGCGGCCGCTGGCCGAATCCGGCGGATGCCCGAGGCCGACGTGACCAGGCTCTACCGGGCAGGTCTCGTGCACGGTCTCGGGAAACTCGGAGTGTCGAACCACATCTGGGAGAAGAAGGGGACGCTGACTACCGCCGAATCGGAGCGGATGCGGATGTACCCATATCTGACCGGACGGATTCTGAGCCGGGTCGAGGGGTTGGAGTCGGTGGTGTCTCTCGCCACCAAGCACGAGGAACGGATCGACGGATCGGGGTTTCCCAGAGGCCTGGCCGGCGCCGAGCTGACCGCGCAGGATCGGTTACTCGCGGCAGCAGTTGCGTATCAACAACTACGCGAAACGTCCGCAGGCCGGGCCGCGCTCGACCCCGGCGATGCCGCAAGCGAGCTGCGCCGCGCAGCACGCGGCGGACACCATGACGCCGAGGCAGTGGAGGCGGTGTTGGCGGCCGCCGGTCACCGGTCTCCGCGGCGGGCGCCATTTTCGGCCGGTCTCACCGCTCGAGAGGTCGAGGTCCTGCGGCTCGTCGCGCAGGGCAGGTCGAATCGTGAGATTGCCGATGAGCTGTTCATCGCGCAGAAGACCGCACGCAATCACGTCGAGCGCCTCTACGCCAAGTTGGGGGTCAACAACCGCACACAGGCGACGCTTGCGGCGATCGACCGCGGTCTGGCGGGCTCATCGCTCGACCCGACCTTTTGAGGCAAACGCCCCATGCGACTTCCGAGGTCGCACGCCGATGATCGAGGCCTGACAAAGCGATCCAGCGATCACGGAGGCCTCTCATCATGACCGAAATGGCAATCAAGCCGCCGACCCACGCGCGGGGTAAGGGTGCATCAGAAACGTTGCGCGGCGGGCGAATTGACGCAGTCGACGTGAGCCGGAATGCCGGTGCGCGGCAGATCCTGCAGCAGTTGTCGCTGACGGTGAAACCAGGCGAGTTGGTCGCGATCGCGGGCGGAAGCGGCGCGGGAAAGACCACCCTGCTGGAGACACTGGCAGGACTTCAACCGCCATCAGCCGGTCAGGTCTGGCACGACGGCGTCATCCGTGGCGCACGAACGAGCATGGATGCCCGTATCGGCTACGTCCCGCAGGACGACATCATCCATCTGGAGATGCCCCTTCGCCGCACCCTGCGTTACGCGGCCCGGCTGAGGCTGCCCGCGGGAACGTCAGCGGCCGAAGCGGACCGCGTGGTCGAGGAGACAATGCGAGACCTCGACCTGGCTGATCGGGCTGACGTCCCGGTTCGGTCACTTTCAGGCGGCCAGCGCAAGCGGGCCAGCATCGCCGTGGAGCTGCTGACCCGGCCGCGTCTCTTCTTCCTCGACGAACCCACCTCCGGGCTCGATCCCTCGACGGCCGCTGACGTGATGCGCCTGCTGCGCACGCTCAGCAGGCGGGGCGTCACCGTCGTCCTCACGACCCACGAGCCGGAGGGAATCGACAAATGCGACCGGGTGATATTCCTGGCCCGCGATGGACACCTCGCCTTCAGCGGCAGTCCGGCCGAAGCTCGGCGCTATTTCGCGGTCTCAGATCTCTCGGAGATCTATGAACGGCTCGCTGCGCAGGACACCCCGCAGATGTGGGCAACCCGTTTCGCGCAGACCGTCGGGACGGCTGCAGCTGAACGCGGCGATGATAATGATATTCCGGCCATCCCGGCCCACCCGACGGCAGCCACACATCCGGGCCCGGTCCGGCAATGGTGGCTTCTGACGCGGCGCAATATCGATGTCCTCTTCCGCAACCGGTTGACCCTCGCGATCCTGCTCGGCTCACCGGTGTTGGTGACGGCGATGATGGCGACGCTGTTCAAGCGCGGCGCCTTCGACCCCGGCGGTGCAGCCGATGTCGGGCCCGCCCAGATCGTGTTCTGGATCGCGTTCGACGGCTTCTTCTTCGGGCTGACCTACGGCCTCCTGCAAATCGTCGGAGAGATGCCGGTGTTCCGGCGCGAGCGGTTGGCCGGCCTGAGCGTCGGGGCCTACGTCGCATCCAAAGTCGCGGCGCTGCTTCCGGTGCTGGCCGCGGTCAGCGCAGTGCTCCTCGGTGTGCTGCGGATGCTCGGCCGTCTTCCCGCGATGAGCTGGCACGTCTACGCCTTGTTGTTCGCGACGATCGTGATCGAGGCGACGTCGGCACTGGCGCTGGGACTGCTCGCCTCGGCCGCGGTCTCCAACGCGGCGCAGGCTGCTTTGGCGCTGCCGATGCTGTGCTTCCCGCAGGTGCTGTTCGGGGGCGCGATCGTGCCGGTCGACAGGATGGCGGCCCCGGGTCGCCTGATGAGTTTCGGCTTGGCCAACCGTCACGCATTCGAGGCGCTCGGCCGTGACCTCGACCTCGATCGGTTCACCACCACACTGCCCGCAATGTCCGCCTACCGCGACACCTTCAGCGGAGGCACCGCAGGCAGCCTTGCCGCACTCGGAATGTTCGCCGTCGTGCTGACGGTGGCGACGGTGTTGGTGCTGCGCCGCCGGTCCGCCCCGGGTGCATCCTGGCGGTGACGGCGTAACGAGGTGTGGCCCGCGAGACGGTTGACCAAGCGTCTCGCGGGCCTCCGCTCGCATACGCAATGGCCGGTCGACGGTGCGCGGTACCCTGGGTCGCGAAATACCCGGTACCGCCGTTCCCGGGTGGGCCCACACCGAAGGTAGGGATGGGACCACACCGAAGTTAGGGGAATCACCGTCATGACCGTTGCCGAGCAGGCCGCCGAGGGGACGACCCAGAAGGCCGTTCACACCCGCGCGCTCATCATCGGGACCGGGTTCTCCGGCCTCGGCATGGCCATCGCGCTGCAGAAGCAGGGCGTCGACTTCCTGATTCTGGAGAAGGCCGACGACATCGGCGGCACCTGGCGGGACAACTCCTACCCGGGCTGCGCGTGCGACGTCCCGTCACACCTGTATTCGTTCTCGTTCGAACCGAAGCCGACGTGGAGCAAGCTGTTCTCGCCGCAACCGGAGATCTGGGACTACCTGCAGGGCGTGACGGACAAGTACGGGCTGCGCCGCTTCATCCGGTTCGACTCGCTGGTCGATCGCGCGCACTGGGACGACTCCGAGTACCGCTGGCATGTCTTCACCACCGACGGCCAGGAATACGTCGCGCAGTTCCTGATCTCCGGCGCCGGCGCGCTGCACATCCCCTTGATCCCCGACATCGAGGGCAAGGACGAATTCCGCGGCGTCTCATTCCATTCCGCGGAGTGGGACCACAGCGTCGACCTCACGGGCAAGCGGGTGGCGGTGATCGGAACGGGAGCCAGCGCGATCCAGATCGTGCCCGAGATCGTCAAAGACGTCGGCGAACTGCAGCTCTACCAGCGCACGCCGCCGTGGGTGGTGCCCAGGCCCAACAAGCCGTTCCCTGAGGGGCTCAAGCGTGCGTTCGCGAATGTGCCCGGGCTTCGTCTGGCGGTGCGTGGCGGCATCTACTGGGGCCTGGAGGGGCTCGGTTTCGCGATGACGCGGCAGCCCGCACTGTTGCGGGGAGTGCAACTGGTGGGCAAGTGGAACATCCGGCGAAACGTCAAGGACAAGGAGCTGCGCCGTCGACTGACGCCGAACTATCGGGCCGGCTGCAAGCGAATCCTCTACTCGCCCAACTACTATCGCGGTGTTGCGGACCCGAGGTGCGAACTCATCACCGACCGCATCAGCCGCATCACTCCTGAGGGGATCGTCACCGCGGACGGCACCGAGCACAAGGTCGACATCATCGTCTACGCCACCGGATTCCACGTCACCGACTCCTACACCTACGTCGACATCAAGGGCGCAGGCGGGGAGGACCTGGTGGATCGGTGGAACCGGGAAGGTGTGGTCGCACACCGCGGCGTCGCCATCGCCGACATGCCCAACCTGTTCCTCCTGCTCGGCCCGAACACCGGGCTCGGGCACACGTCGGTTGTCTTCATGATCGAGCAGCAGGTCCGGTATGTGGCTCAGGCGATCGCGGCGGTCGACACGTACGGGGCGCAGGCGCTGGCGCCCACGCGCAGTGCGCAGGACCGCGACAACGCCGAGTTGCAGGACGAACTCGCCGGCACAGTGTGGAACACCGGCGGGTGCCGCAGCTGGTATCTGGACGAGCACGGCGTGAACCGAGCGCTGTGGAGCGGAATGACCTGGGAGTACTGGCGCGACATGCGCAAGCTCAAGCCGTCGGAGTTCAAGTTCCTCGGAGTCGGCCAGCGCGTTGCTGCCTAGCGCGTTCTCTATTTGAGCGACACGCCAGACACATCATGTTGTGTTGCGGTGCGAACAGGAACCCCAGGGGTAGTGTCGGTGGCAGGCTGTAGAACAGCTATAGACCAGTCAAACTGCAGGTGAAAGAGGGTTCTCGTGAGCGATGGCATGAAGCTGATCGACCGCGTTTCGGCCATCAACTGGAACCGGCTGCAGGACGAGAAAGACGCCGAGGTCTGGGACCGGCTGACCGGCAATTTCTGGTTGCCGGAGAAGGTGCCGGTGTCCAATGACATCCCGTCGTGGGGGACGCTGACCGCCCACGAAAAGGAAATGACCATGCGGGTGTTCACCGGCCTGACGCTGCTGGACACCATCCAGGGCACGGTCGGCGCGGTCAGCCTGATCCCCGACGCGCTGACCCCGCACGAGGAAGCCGTCTACACCAACATCGCCTTCATGGAGTCGGTGCACGCTCGCAGCTACAGCAATATCTTCTCGACGCTGTGCTCTACTGCCGAGATCGACGACGCGTTCCGCTGGTCGGAGGAGAACCCGAACCTGCAACGCAAGGCCGAGATCGTCATGCAGTACTACAAGGGCGACGAGCCGCTGAAGCGCAAGGTGGCCTCCACGCTGCTGGAGAGCTTCCTGTTCTACTCCGGTTTCTATCTGCCGATGTACTGGTCCAGCCGCGCGAAGCTGACCAACACCGCTGACATGATCCGGCTGATCATCCGCGACGAGGCCGTGCACGGCTACTACATCGGCTACAAGTACCAGAAAGGCCTCGCGCTGGAGGACGCCGCCAGGCAGCAGGAGCTCAAGGACTACACCTATGAGCTGCTGTTCGAGTTGTACGACAACGAGGTCGAGTACACCCAGGACCTCTACGACGAAGTCGGGCTCACCGAAGACGTCAAGAAGTTCTTGCGCTACAACGCAAACAAGGCGCTGATGAACCTCGGCTACGAGGCGTTGTTCCCGCGCGACGAGACGGACGTGAACCCCGCGATTCTGTCGGCGCTGAGCCCCAACGCCGACGAAAACCACGACTTCTTCTCGGGCTCGGGTAGCTCGTATGTCATCGGCAAGGCCGTCAACACCGAAGACGAAGACTGGGACTTCTAAAGGTCCAGGTCATAGGCCTAATCGCCGTATGTTCGTGACCTGGTTGGAGATGCCGCCGGACCAGAAGGCGTCCCACACTCGGTCGACCTTGTTCTTCAACTCGCCGGTGATCACGCCGTTCCCCCTGTCGGTTGCTGATACTGAACCGACCTTTATATAGCGTCCAGACGACAACGATGCCCAGTCATCCCGAGCAATGACCGTGGCAACGAAACAGTGGCATCATGGCGGCCTTCGCCCAACTCGAACGCGACACCATGATCGAGCGGACCCGCGCAGGTCTCGCGGCAGCAGCCGCTAATGGTCGCAAGGGTGGCCGCCCTCGCAAGGTTGACGACGCCGATGCTGTCAAGGCCCGCAGTCTTCGGGATAAAGGCATTGCAGCCCCGGCGACGGCTTCCTGGCGATGTTCGACGGCCCTCAGCGAGCAATCCGCTGCGCCATGGCAATTCGCGACTCGGTACAGGCGCTCGGCATCCAGGTGCGCGCAGGATTGCACACCGGCCAGTGCGCGGTCCGCGGCGACGATATTGGCGGCATCGGGGTGCACATTGGCGCGCGGGTGAGCGCCCTGGCCGGGCCGAACGAGGTATTGGTGTCGAGCACGCTGCGAGATCTGGTGATCGGCTCAGGGCTGAGGTTTGAGGATCGCGGCGCCATCAGCTCAATGGAGTGCCCGGCGAGTGGCACCTGTTGGCCGTCGCCTCGTAATGGGGACTTGGCCGGTGGTCAGTGCAGCACGGCCGGGCGTGGATGTGGTTTCCCAGGTTTGGCACGCCGTTCACGACGGGTTCGACGGGTTGATGCTTGACAGTTGGCTCGGCTGATTGTTGACACTCCCTGAATGAGGGAGTTGAGCGCGGCTGAGCAGAGGTATCGCAGGGATGCAGGGGATGGACGTAGGGATTCGTTTTCCGAACGATGAACCATAACCAAGACCTGGACGTATTACTGCGAGAGTCATTGGCTACATCGGGGGGGACCAGGCAATGGCACAGTTGAGTACTCCGCTCGATGAAACTTCCACTTGTCTGGCCCGAGGGTCCGACGTGCAGCGGGAGCGGCTGATGATGCGGGCCTTCCAAAGCCGCGTCGTTGGCCCGGTGCTGCGCCGCTTCGGCGGTCCGCAGCACATCGTGGAGATGGGCATGGCGTTCTGGTCGTCCCGACTCGTCCTGACTGCGGTGGAGTGCGGCGTGTTCACCGAATTGGCCAAGGGGCCCCACTCGCAGAAGGAACTGATGGACGCGCTGGGCTGGCACGGGCGCGCCGCCGGCACCGCGCTCGACGGGCTGGTGGCTGCCGGCTTGCTGCGCCGTGACAAGCGGGGGCGCTACCGCAACACCGCACGCAGCGCTATGTTCTTGGATCGGAATAAGCCCAGTTACGCCGGCGGACTGATGGAGCTGTCAGGCAAACGCCTGTACGGCCTCTGGTCGGGGTTGAGCGACATGTTGCGCACGGGTGACCCGGCGGCAGAAGAAGAACAGGGCGAAAACGAATTCTTCTCCACGATCTATCGCGATCCGGTGGCGCTGCGCGAATTCTTGGTCGGGATGACCGGAATCTCGACCGGTGAGGCGACGCTGTTGGCCGCGCGTTTTCCGTGGAAACGTTTCCGGACCTTCGCCGACATCGGCTCGGCGCAGGGAGCGCTGCCGGTGCGGGTAGCGCTGACCCACCGGCATCTGCGAGGCGTGGGCTTCGACTTTCCCGCCGTGCGGCCGCTCTTCGAGGAGTATGTCTCATCGTTCCGGCTCCAGGGCAGGCTTGGATTCGTCGAGGGCGACTTCCTCGAGGTACCGCTGCCCGACGCCGACGTTGTCTCCTTCGGCCATGTGTTTCACGGGCACAATCAGGAAATCCGACGGGAGTTAATCGCTAAGGCGTACGCCGCCGTGCCGTCGGGAGGTGCGGTGATCGTCTATGACGCGATGATCCGGCCCGGCCGCTCCTACAATTACATGAGCCTGCTGTCAAGCCTCAATATCATGCTCGAGTCGCGCGAGGGCTATGAATCGTCGACCACTGAATGCGCGGAGTTGCTTCGCGGCGGGGGTTTCGAGCACATCAAGGTGCGCCACCTGATTGGGCCCACCTCGGCTGTCTTCGGGTTCAAACCCGGCCGATTACGGGATCACTCGACGGATCGGGGGGCTGCATGGCCGAGCATCGGGTAGTGGTCGTCATCCCGAAAGACGGTCAAAAGGAGCCACCATGACGGTTCGGGTAGGGATTATCGGAGCGGGCCCGGCGGGCCTTATAACCGCTCTGGCACTGGAGAAGGCTACTTCGCCAACCGATGCTGAGTTCACCCTGATCGACCGCAACTCCAGTGTTGCCGACTCGCCCGGCGTGGAGTACACCCTTCAGGTCAGGGCCTGCCGTGCGTTGGACCGGTTGGGTCTCAAGGATGCGGCGTTAAGGGTGGGACACCCAACAGGCCGCATCGTGCTGCGGGTCATGCGCACGGACAAGATCCAAAGACGAATACGGCTCGACCCGCAATACAACTCTGAGGTGGACCGATCAGAGTTTTTGGACAACCTCTCGAAGTTATTGCGCCGCACCGAGTTCCTGAATGAACACGTTGTGACCGAGATCGCGGCCCAAACGCACGGCCGCGTCCTGCTGCGGTTCGTTCCCGCTGGGGCTGACATTCCCGAGCCACGCGAGTTCGACATCGTCATCGCCTGCGACGGGATCGACTCGGTCGCCCGCCGCAAGTACTTTCCCGCACAAGAATCATTCGACCGCGGGTTCTCGGCCATCTATTTCAGCGTCGTGGGTGATCCTGCCGATCCCCACACTCCGGCCGCCTTTCCCCCGTTGCTAACGGAGACGCCGCGGAAATCGTCATGGGAGACTTCGCCACGAACGGACTGTTTTCTATGGGTCGAAACCGCCTGGCCCTCGCCCTGGCCTTCGACCACTCGACTGGGCATCGCCTGTGGCGAAACCATGGGCTCTCCCCGGATACCCCGTGGAGAGCAATCCCCGCGGCCATCAAGCAAGCAATCGCCCAAACGCTGGCGGAGAACACACCCGTCCATGAGCGGGTGATGGAGGCCGCGGTGTCGTTGGTCGAGGACTGGAACAACCCGAACGTGTACCTCTGGCGGATGCGCGACAGCGACCCGCTCCCGCACCCGTTCGCGCCGGACTGCAACCTGGTGCTGGCGGGTGACTCGTGCCACGGGTTCCTGCCGACTATCGGGATGGGCGCAAGCCTGGCGATCGAGGATGCCGAGCGACTGGGCTGGCGGCTGGGGAACTACCTCAGGCAGCTCGACGACCTTCCTCCGTCTCGCGCCAATCTGGTCGCTGAGGTGTTCGAGCCCTGGGCCAAGGAACGCCGGCCGGTCTGGGAGGACCTGATGCAGCGGGCTCGCGCGGCAGCCCAAAACTGGATTGGGCAAAGCGAACGCCGAGGGTTCGCCCTAGCTCCCTATGTGCCCACCCGGATCGGATCCGCTGCAGTGGGCGCCCTCGAGAGCCTGATAGATCGCCTTCGCGGAGGCCAGAAGTGAAGTCGTCGTGTTCGCCCCAGAAACCGACGAACGCCGCATAGTGGGCGATGGTCGACGCGGTATCGAGGTCGTCGTGGTCGGCGGCCCACCGGAACGCCGTGCGCTTAGCCAAACTTAGCCCAGTACGCGTTTGCGGCGGGGGCAGGTGACCAGTTCATGAACTTTGTGGCCCGTTTTGTTGCAGGCGCTGATCATGGGCGCGAAAATAGTGCTGCCGATGCTCGACCGCAGGTCCAGCACGGTGAACCGCGCAGCGGAACTCCAGCCCGAGGGGTCTCCATGCAAAGGATCGACCGACGCGATACGTCACGAGTGACGCCGTTCGTTAACAACGGCGAAGTGATGCGCGCGTTCGCTGTCGGTGACCCGCGACGGATCGGTTGGTTCCGGTACTTCTTTGATGAAGACCGGTGGGAATGGTCCCCCGAAGTCGAGCAGATGCACGGATACGAGCCTGGGACGGTCACTCCTACGACCCGACTCGTTCTCTCGCACAAGCATCCCGACGATTACCAGCAGATCGCTGACACCTTGCGACTCATCCGCGAAACCCGCCAGGCCTTTCGCAGTAGGCACCGTATCTGTGATGTGCAAGGCAACGTGCACGACGTCGCTGTGCTAGGCGACGAAATCCTTGACGATGACGGGCAGGTCATAGGAACGTACGGGTTCTACGTCGACCTGACGCCGGAAGAGCAGGCGCGGCAAGATCAAATCACGGCGGATTTGCGCCGTATATCGGAGCAGCGGTCAGCCATCGAACAGGCCAAGGGCATGTTGATGATGGTCTACAACGTTGATGAGGCCGCCGCCTTCGAACTGCTCAAGTGGCGATCTCAAGAGACCAACATCAAGCTCCGTCGGCTCGCGGAGCAGATCACCGCTGACTTCCTCGGCGCGCGGCACGACGGGACGATGCCGCCTCAGTCGGTCTACGACAACCTGTTCTTGACGGCCCACCAACGAGCGAGGGATACACCGCAGTAACCTTGCTGGACCACAGCGAGGTTGTCCAAGACGGTCAGAATGGACTCATGACCTACGCCGACGGCCACGAGCGTGAGGTAGCCAAGTGGGCACACCATCGGCTCAACACCGCACGCCGACGGGCCGAGGACACTCAGCGCCAGGCGCTGTCAAAAGACGCTTCAGCCTATAGTGGCGTGACAGAAGACTGGTACGCAAGTACCGGTTGATCTTGATGCTTCAGACCCGGTACTTGGCCAAAGAGTACGGTGTGCCGCCATAGCATTCACCGCACGGTCCTGACAATGCTGCTGCTGACGATCAGCACAGTGGTCGTAGCTGGCTTGTCCTTCTGGGCAGCGTGAACTACGGGCGTAAGGCGGTCTCAGAGGCCAAGAGCGCCAACGCCTTGGCCAGTGAACGCTCAGTGGCGGAGTGGCAGGCTGATCGCCTCGACAAGAGCAACGCGGGCCGGTTCTACGCTGCCAATGTCGGCCACGATCCGGCCTATGAGGTAAC
>JBKPSU010000099.1:0-8596 GCA_046735135.1 Actinomycetota bacterium | reverse complement strand
GCGCCATTGCCGCCCTCGATCAAGGGAAAATCACGCGACACCAGCACGACCCGTTCTGCGGTCGCCGCGGCGTCCGCGGCATGACCCGCCGCAACCGCCATCGTGAGCGCATCCTCGTCAGGCCCCTTCGCTCGCCGCCCCTTCAGCGACCAGGGCGGTGAGTAGGTTCCGATCGCGGCGACATACGTCATGGTGCCTGCCTTCAGTTCGGAGACTGCCTGGTCGAGCGCCGAGCAATGATCTATATAGTTATAGCATTAACCGATATCTGATGGCGGACCGGTTCTACGGAGCGTTGGTGACAGCACCCCAGTTCGCCTCTGCTCGAAGCGCGTCGAGTTTACGGACGTCTTCGGACGTCGCGGGATGATGAACGACGAGCTTCAGCGAGGGCTTGTCGATCATCCGGAGCTGCATCAGCTGTGTCGCGAGCAATCCGACCTCAGGATGCCGGAACGCTTGCGCTCCGCCGGCAGCCCGGACGACTTCATGATTGATCCACCAATGTTTGAATTCCGGGCTGACGGCGGCGAGTTCTTCTGCAACTGCGCCGAATCGAGCGTCGGTGGGGTGTGCCGCGGCTTCCGCGCGGAATTGGCCGACGACAATACGGGCATGCTCTTCCCAATCGACCAGCGAGGAGCGGACTTCGGGCACCGTAAAAGTCGCCCAGAGCACATTGCGATGCTCGACCGGCAGCGCTGAGATGTCACAGAACACCGCGGACAGCGCGTCGTTCCAGGCGAGATAGTCCGATCGGGGACCGATTACATAGGCCGGCGCGGGCAGTAGCCGCTCGATGAGCTGTCGGGTGTGCTCGTCGACAAGCTCGTCCTTGTGTTCCGGAATCGCCAGTGGAAGATTCGCTAGCCGACGCAGGTGCCGATGTTCGTCCTCGGTGAGCCGCAAGGCAGCAGCGATACTGTCGACAACCTCGGCGGTGGCGTGGACGTCTTGGCCCTGCTCGAGTCGGGTGTACCAGCTGTAGCTGACCCGAGAGAGGTTCGCCACCTCTTCGCGGCGCAAACCGCGGACCCGCCGCCGCGCACCATATGAGGGCAGGCCCACGCGCTCGGGTAGTAGCTGGGCTCGCCGTGCGCGCAGAAACTCCGCCAATTCACGGCGCCGGCGCTCCGAGTCCGAAATCACGAATAGACAATGCCAAACGTTTACCTACCAGCGGCAGTGGTACCACAGATTCGGTCTGGTGGGGTTGGCCGACCTCCCCGCACACTCGTTGCACGATGACTGCCAACGCGAACTCCGCTCCGACGCTGCCTGCACGCGGCTCACTGCACTACCAAATGTTGCTGTCCGAGCATGCGTCCGATCCGAGCGAGGTTGCTCTGAACCGAACCTGGTTCGGACTGCCCTGGTCAGCTGTCTATCTGTACGGCAGCCTGCGCGATGACGACGGCGAGATCTATACGGTGCTGCGGGCCCCGGAACACGACGGCGGCGGTCGCAAGCGCTTCTTCCTCCAGACCAGCATCGACGCCACCGACCTGCACGTGCACCCCGCCAGCCGTGCATCAGCGCGCAACACCGGCTTCGTCCGAACCCACGAGGATGGCACGACGGTGCTGGCCAGCGCGACCGAGGCCGGAGGCAACCCTTTCCGGTTGACGGTCGATGCGACAACGTGCACCTGGACCGAAGCCGGCGTCATCGATCTGCGCGGCACGCTCGTCGAACCCGGCTTGCAGTGGCACCTTCCGCACCGCGACGAGGGGTACTACTACGTATCTCAGATCTACGAGGCTGAGGGAGAAATACTCGGGCGCCCGGTGCGCGGCTTCTACGGAGTAGACGATATGTACACCCACGGTTTGGTGTACGAAAACGACTTGCTGGTCGGCCGTAAGCTTCACGTCACCTGGTACACCTGGGCCACGCGGTACACCGATGGCACGCTGGACGCCGGACACTTCATGCTCGGTCATGACGGTCTGGGAATGCTTCTGCTGTGCGACGAAAAGGGCGGCGTGCGTCGGACCACCGATGTCGACGGCCACGTCGAACTCGATGCGTCGGGTACCTGGCCGACGCACATCGAGGTGCGCACGCCCAGTGAGGAATGGGAGTTCCTGCCCGATCCCAAAGGCCGCATGGTCGACTTCATGCCGATGCCCAACCCGCAGATCGAAGGACGCTGGCGGCGCATGGGAGACACCAGGGAGCCGGCGCATTGGTTTGCCTACGGTGAGATCGCGCCATCGCACGGCGTGAAACCGCGCCGCGGGGTCGCAGCCGACCGAGATGACTGACGTCGATCATTTCGAACGTCGACGCGGTGCGCTGGAACAGTGGATCGCCGGCGCGATCCCCGAAGCATCATCGGTAACGCTGTCGCCGTTCGTCGCCGCAGCCTCCGGCTTTTCCAACGTCACACTGTTCACTGATTTGGCGTGGTCGGACGCGCGTGGAGAACACAATCGCGAACTCGTGCTGCGGGCGCAGCCACCCCAGGGTGGACTGTTTCCCGACTACGATCTTCGACTGCAGTACGACGTGATGAAATGTCTGCGCCACAGCGAGATTCCCGTGCCAGCGGTCGCCTGGTTCATTGACGACCTCGACGTGTTTGGCGCGCCGTGCTTCTTGATGCAGCGCGTACACGGTGAAGTTGCGTCGGGATTTCGGCCCGGGTTTCACGGGCATGGCTTGTTCTTCGACGCCTCGATCCCGAGTCGCCGGCAGATGTGGTTCGCCGCGATCGACACCATGGCGACTTTGCACGGGCTCGATCTGGCGACGCTGAGACTTCCAGATTCCATGCAGCCGACGCTTACTGCAGCAGAGTCAGTCTCGATCGTGTTGCGCCGCATCGAGCACTATCTGGACGTAGCTAGAGCCGACGTCCCTGTGCTGCGCCAGGCGTTGGAGACACTCAAGTCTCGAGTCCCGGGTGACCTACGGACGGCGTTGTGTTGGGGCGACGCCCGTCCGGGCAACATCGTCTATCGCGATGACAAAGTCGTCTCAGTCCTGGACTGGGAACTGGCTCACATCGGTCCTCCGGAAGGAGATCTCGCCTACCTGCTCTTGGCCGACGATGTAGTCGCCGAACTCAATGACGTCCCTCGTCTCCGGGGACTTCCGGAAGCATCGGAAACCATCGCCCGGTACCAGGATGCCACCTCGCGGCCGGTGCAGAACCTCGACTTCCACAGCATTCTTCAAGCACTGCGGATGGCGTCGATGCTGGTTCTCACCGTTCGCCTGAGCCCACCGGAGCTGACGTTCCCGCCGGACTACCTGTCCAACAACGTTCCGACGCGCCGGCTCGCCGGACTGCTCCGCGCATACGGCTGACGACAAGGAGATTTCGTGACCCATGACGTGATTTTGACAGCCGCTGACGAATACATGTGCCACCAATCTGTGGCCAGCTTCGAACAGGTCACCACGACCGACCGAAATTGGACCGAGAAGGGTTACATCGTCGCCTACGACACGACTGGCGAGGTGTTGGTCGCGATGGGAATCGGTAAATACACCAACCGCGATGTGATGGACGCCTTCGCCGGCATCGCCGTCCCGGGTCGGCAGTGGAACGTGCGCGCCGCACGCGAGCTGCGTCCCGAGCTTGACCGCACGACGGTCGGTCCAGTGGCTTGGGAGGTCGTTCAACCTCCGGTGCGGAACCGGATCATCCTGGCAGACAACGACCTTGACGTCAGTTTCGATGTGACATTTGAAAGCGACTTCGAGCCGATTGTTGGATCACCAGGCTTACGTCGCGATCGCGGAATCACGGGCAATCACACCATCCGATACTTCCAGCCAGGCCGCGCGGCAGGAGAGGTCAGGGTCGAGGGACGCACCTACACGCTGGATCCTGCTCGCAGCTACGCTTACAAGGACCGCTCGTGGGGCATCCGCACGATGACCGGCATTCCTCATCCTGGCGCATTCTGGTTCAGCGATCCCGCTGGCGTCCCGGAAGCGGGGCTGCGGCCGGTGCCGGATCACGGTCAGGGTGTGCTCCACGGCTACCTCAATTTCAATTTCGGCACGTGGGCGTTGTCGTCGACGTTCACCCAGGGGCCGGACGGCAAGCCGATGACGTCCAGCACCGGATCGACTGAGGGCTTCGTGGTGTTCGCGGACAACAAGGAACCGCGCCTGCGGATCACCCAACTCGACCTCGACTTCGAGTTCTGGCCAGAGTCCCGCCGTGCCAAATCGCTTGTCGCTCACGCTTCGCTGGAAGACGGCACCTCCCGCGAAATCGTCTGCCAGTGGAAAGATCTCGTCTACTACTTTCGCGGGGGAGGCTACTTTGGGTTCCGTGGTTGGTGGCAAGGCGGCTACCGCGGTGAACTGGACGTCGCTGGCGAGGCGCTCGATCTGCGCGACAAGTCGGCGCGCGACGAGCTCTATGGCTGTGAGGAGATCGCTATCGACTGCGTCTGCGGAGATGAGAAGGGCCACGGTGTGATGGAACCCTGGGCCATCGGTGCGTTGCCCCGCTACGGAATCACCGAAGAGATGCTCGGATGAGTTCGAGAACAGCGCTTCTCGTGCAAGATGTCAAGGCGCTAGCTAATGCGGTACGAACATCGATGCCACCCGACGACGTCGCCGAGATGGTTCGTGCGCTCACCCGTCAGGCCAAAGCTCTTCTCGATGAACACACTTGGCCGGGCCCCCACGCGGTTGAGCAATTGGCACCACCAGGAGACCGCCGACTGATATGGGACCCGAGTGACCTACGCAGAACGATTCCCTACAGCCCTTTTCTCGGTGACCTCAACCCAACCTCGGGAAAAGCAACCATCGGGATCGACGGCGATGCTGTCCGTGGCACCGTCACAATGTCACCGATACATGCCGGGCCTATCCAGACGGTGCACGGAGGTGTCGTCGCCGCCTTGCTCGACGAGTTGACCAGCTTGGCGATCATGGCTGCCGGTCACGTCGGTTACACCCAAACGCTGACGGTGAACTACCGACGACCGACGCCGTTGGGCGCTGAGATCGAGCTCTGGGCGTGTACAGCCGGACAGACTGGAAAGGTCTTTTTGACTTCGGCAGAACTCCGGCACAACGGCGACGTCACAGCATCGGCGATCGCCGTGCACAAGGTTGCAGGGCGACGCGACGAGCCCGTGTACCCAACCCCGAATCGCTGATAGATTCATATACACCGTAAAGTCAGCTGCTGCAGGTTGGCGCGGCACAGGAGGAAGCGCATCATGGCGCAAGTAGATGCATACGGGCTCGGCCCAGAACTGGAGATCACAGCCGAGGGGCTGGTTCGGCTCGTTCGGTTCAATCGCCCGGACAACCTCAATGGCGCGAATCGTGCGATGCACCAACGCTTGGCGCGGTTGTGGACCCGCATCGAAGAGGATGATGACGCGCGCGTCGTCATCATCACTGGAGCGGGAAGCGCGTTCAGCGCCGGCGGCGACTTCGGATACATGCAGGAGAATATCGACGACGAAGAGATGCGTGCGGAGACCATGGAAGAGGGTCGCGCGATCATCACGGGGATGGTGCGCTGCCGACTGCCAGTGATCGCCGCGGTCAACGGCCCTGCGGTGGGCCTGGGTTGCAGCCTTGCGCTCCTGTCCGACATCGTCCTGATGGCCGAGGGCAGCTTCCTGGCCGACCCGCACCTACGCATGGGACTTGTGCCCGGCGACGGCGGCATGGTGTTTCCCGCGCTCGTGGGGCTTTCACGCGCGAAGGAATTCCTTTTCCTCGGCGGGAAGATCCCGGCAGATGAAGCTGTCCGACTGGGATTAGCGAGCAGAACCACCGCACCTCACGAATTGCTAGACGAAGCGATGCGCCTCGCCGCGCGCCTCGCCGATGTGCCTACGGCTGCCTTACAGGCGACCAAGCGGGGCCTGAACGCCTATCTCGAAGTCCAGCTCGATTGCGCGTTCGACGTAGCGCTCCAAGGCGAACTCGCAAGCATGGGTTCCGAAGAGCACCGTCAGGCAGTTGCGGCAGCACGCGCGAAGTCGACCAACTCCAAATAGCCGGCGCAGGTCTCCTCCGCTGCGTCAGCGCGAGAGAATCGACACCGCCGACGCCCCTGGTGCGCCGTACAAGTGGGTGTAGCCGACCCGGGGATTGTTGGGCACCTGACGATCTCCGGCGCGACCTTGGAGCTGCAGCACGATCTCATAGACCTGCCGAAGACCTGACGCGCCGATGGGCTCGCCGTTGGCGATGAGGCCGCCATCGGTATTGACCGGAAGCCGGCCGCCGATCTCGGTATCGCCATCGGCGATCCATTTCTCTTGCTCACCATCCGCACAGAATCCGTTCTCGGCCAGGTGAATACACTCCGAGCCGGCATCGGTGTCCTGCAGCTGCGCGACATCGACGTCTTCGGGACCAATACCTGCGATTTCATACGCCGCGAGGGACGCATCGACAGTCGGGCTGGGCGCAGCTTCGACCGGCAACGACGGACTCTGCACTTCGAAAGCGCCCTCGCGTCGAGACCTCAATTCCGCCGCCCGCACGTACACCGGGTTGGATGTGAATTGATCGGCGATGTCCGCTCGACACAGCACCAAAGCTGCAGCCCCCTCGTCGGGGTTGCAGTACATGTAGCGGGTCAGCGGGTAGTTGACCACCTCGGCTTCCAGAATCGCTTCCACAGACATGGCTTTCCGTCGCCACGCCTGAGGGTTGATAGCGCCGTTGGAGAGATTCTTCGCAGCGATCCGCGCCAGAGTCTCGATCGAGATGCCGTGGTCGTGCATGTATCTGTTGATCTTCGTACCGAAGAAGTGCGTCGTGAGGAACATTCCTGTCTGGCCGTACCAGCTCGGCAATCCGACTACCGACGGGTCGGCCGCGAACGCGCCCCGCGGGTGTTTGTCCATTCCGATGGCCATCGCCACATCTGCTTCACCGTGGCGAATGGCCTGCGCCGCCATCTGCAACGATGTGCCGCCGGTCGCGCAGCCGTTGAAGACGCCGCGCACCGGAATTCCGGTCAGCCCAAGCCATCCGACGACGGCGTCGGGGTTGGAGACCTCGTAACTGCCGACATAGGCCGACTGGACTCGCGACCAGTCGGTGCCGGCATCTGCCAGGGCCGCTTGGGCGGCCTCGGCACCCATCTGGAGGCACAGTTTGTCGCCGTAGCGGCCGAAAGGATGCAGGCCGACACCGACGATGGCGACGTCTGTCATGACTTGTCTCCTTCTACAGGGGCGAACGCGAAGGTGAGGACCTCGGTGCCGTCCGGACGTGTGGTGTACGGCACGATGCGCAGTTCCATCTCCTGACCGATCTTCAGCTTGCCGGGATCGGCTTCGGTGAAGCGCGCTTGGACCAGCAGTTGGTCGGGTAGCTCGACGTACCCGAGTGCATACGGCTGGAACGACTCAGCGGTGTCGTCACCGTCGTAGGGCGGGGAGGGCGGACGGAACTGCTGAGTCGTGTATCCCCACAACGTCCCTCGACGCTTGAGTAAGACTTCCTCATCGCCGGGCCGTGCTGGAAATGACAATCGGCCGTCACGCTTAGAGCCGATCAGCGCGGGCTCGTCCGAGGGCCACGTGAACAGGCCCTCTGCCACCGGCTGCTGTTTACTGACGCCCACCGTTGTACCCCTTTGGTGTTTGAGAATCCGCTCATTTGCAGGCGTCGGCAGCGTCGAAAACTGGACGGTCGCCGCCGTGTCGCGAGCCTTCTAACCGGAGGTTATCGTTTAAATGATTAAGCGTCAACTGGTGGTCGTCAGCCGTTCGCCCGGGGTGAATCGAATGGGTACCGCTTCGTACCCGTACGCGATACCGACATCGTGGTGGAGTTCGAGCTTGGATTCGTCAACCGTGTAATCGGGAAGGCGCCGAAGGATCTGCTGAAGCATCACCTTGACCTCCAGCCGCGCAAGGTGCGAGCCGAGGCAGCGATGGATCCCGCGACCGAAGGTCATGTGCCGGTTGGTGGTACGACGAATGTCGATCTCGTGGGGTCGCTCGAACTCATCCTCATCGAAATTCGCCGATGCCCACAGCATGTAGATGCGCTGGCCCGGTTCGACCGTGTTGCCCGCGATGTCGGCCGTTCTACGAGCAGTCCTCTTGAAGCCTTGGATGGGGCACGAGTAACGGAGGAACTCTTCGACCGCGCTTGCCCACAGCCGGTCGTCAAGGGGTGTGGCAGCGAGCTCCTCTCGGATTTCAGGGTTTCTATACAACGCAACGAGGCTGCTGGCTGTCGCGTTGGTCGTGGTGTCCAAGCCGGCGAAAACCAATTGCCCGACCAACGCCATCATCTCGAGGTCGTGTAGAGGTTCTCCGTCGATCCTGATCTTGGTGATGGCAGTCAGCACATCGTCGGTGGGCTCCTCGCGACGTTCGTGTATCAGCCCCAACAGCTTCGGGAGATCGACCACTGACATGTCGGGGCCATACTGGCCCGGGTTGCTGAACTGGTTGAGTACGGCGTCAGACCAGACTTTCCAATCTTCGTCGTGCAGACCCAACCAGTTCAAGACGACGATCGTCGGCACCGGGGCGCAGAACTGCGCGACGATGTCACACTCTCCGTCGGCGATGAAAGAGTCGATCCATTCGTCGGTCACCTCGCGGATGTAGTCCTCGCGTTGGCGCAC
>JBKPSU010000098.1:0-57711 GCA_046735135.1 Actinomycetota bacterium | reverse complement strand
AGTTCGACAGCACCGACCGCGCCGAGTGAATCCACCGCGGGTGGGTCGACGTCCACCGACCCCACCTCGGGCGGCACCACTTCGGGCGGCTCCGCCACCGATGGGTCAACGTCGGACGGCACTACCTCCGGCGGCACGACGTCACCGTAGGCAGTCAGTCTTCCTTGCGGATCAGCCTCATCAACGCCGCGTGATCCGGTGCGAGCAATTCCTCGATCCGCGGTTGGTTCACCTCGGCGACAATCACTTCGCCGACATCCTTGTTGACATCGGAGAAGATGCCGTGCGACTTCATCTTCTCGGTCTGATAGATGTTGTCCTCTGTCGGCTTGATGTAGTACACCGCGTCGGCCTTGAAGCGATGAATCAGCCACAGGTGGATCAACGTCATCAACCGCTTCTGGCGCAACTGCTCGGCGAACGTGTTCTGATCGCGCACCGTGAGGATGCTGCGGCCGTTCCTGTCCTTGATGGGATCGACGAGCACGTTGGCCAGCTTCTCGTCGCCGCCGTTGTAGATGCCGAGCTCCAGCACTTCGCCGCCAGGACGCAGCGGACGGAACTGAATGTGCAGCTTCTCGCCCAGCTGGTAATGGTCCCCCCACATCGCGAGCCACTCCTCCAACAGCTTCTTCGGCACCTCGGTTTGCACGAGGTGCTGATGCTGTGTTGAACCCTCACCCATCGCCTTCGTCGTCGCGGTGCGCCCGGACGAGGCCGCCAGTGCTGCGTCGCTGCGCGGCCCACCGACCAGCGTTTGCGGTGTGCGGTAAGGAGATTCGACAAGACGCATCTTGCGCTGCAGACGGGCCAGCGACAGCATCCCGTCCTGCTTGAGCGCGCCTGCGAACTCTTCTGCGGCGACACCGTCGATCTGATGCCCGCCGTAGGTCATGAAGTTGAAGACGAAGCCCATCTTGCCGATCTCCTCGGGGAATCGGCGCATCTCGTCATCGCTCATCCCGGTGGTGTCCCAGTTGAACGACGGGGACAGGTTGTAGGCCAGCATCTTGTCGGGGTACACGGCGTGGATCGCGTCGGCGAACTGCTTGGCGTCCGCCAGGTCCGCAGTCTTCGTCTCCATCCACAGGAGGTCGGCGAACGGCGCTGCGGCAAGCGATTTCGCGATTGCGTACGGGATACCGCCCCGCAGTTGGTAGTAGCCCTCGGGGGTCTTGGCTCGCTCGCAGTCCCAGCCGGCGTCGACGCGCAGCTCCTGCGCCTTCGCACGGGCCTCATAGAGGGACGCCGTCGCCGCGAACTTCCGCCAGTCCGCCGCGCTCATCTCGAGCGGTTCGCCCTCGCGTTCCCGGAACTCCAGCAGATCGGCGACCGCCTCTCCGTAGGTCTCCAGCCCGGCATCGTTCTGCCAGGCCTCGACGAAGCGCGATTCGACCTTGTCGAACAGGGCGTCGACCGCCTCGTCTCCTTCCTGCTGCCAGGACGACACGGCCTCGGTGATGAGGGCCAGGATGCCTTGGCGCTCAAGCCAAGTGGTCGCCGTGGCGTACTCACCTTCGGGCAGCGCGTAGAGCAGATGCCCGTTGAGGTGCTTGCAGCCCGAGTCGTAGAAGCTGCGCACCATCGCCAGGAAGCAGGACTTGTACGAGGGGATCTTGAGGTTGGTGACACCGAGCAGGAACGGCTGGTCGCGCTCGTCGGCGCGGCTGTCGATCAGATTGGCGGCCTCGGCATCCGTCCGCGCGACGATGATGCCGGGCACTCCCATGATGTCGAGCTGGAAGCGGGCGGTGTTGAGCCGCTTGATCTGCTCGTCCGACGGGACGAGGACCTTGCCGCCCTGATGGCCGCACTTCTTGGTGCCGGGCCGTTGGTCCTCGATGTGGTAGCCGGGCACGCCGGCCTCGACGAAGCGGCGAATCAGATTGCGCACGTGCGGGTCTCCGCCGTGGCCGGTGTCGGCATCGGCGATGATGAAGGGGCGGAAGTCGACCGCAGGTGTGGCGGCGCGTTGCTTGTCGTCCATACGCAGCCGCAGATACTGCTGGTTGCGGTCGGCGGTGAGAAGGGCGCGTACCAGGCCGGCCGCCTCTTCAGGCACCTGGCTCAAGGGATAGCTGGCAAGGTCCGGTCCGGGGTCCTCGGTCGTGGAGCCCTTCGCAGACGTCGCCCACCCGCCCAGGTAGATCCCCTCGATACCCATCCGCTTCATGGTCACCGCCTGGCCAGGGGAGTAGGGCCCGAAGGTGGTGATGCTCTTGTGCTCGGCGAAGAGCTCGCGCAGACGGTCGTAGAAGGCCGCCGCCGCTTCCCGCGCAACGGGGTAGTCGGTCGGGATCGTGCCCCGCTGCTCGACGACCTGGCGGGCCGAATAGAGGCGAATGATTCCGTCGAAGCGCGGACTGTCGAAGTACCGCTGCACCGCGGCGACGTCCTGTTCGAACTGGGTTAAGGGCTGTGCATCAGCTTCGACGATGGCCATGGCACAACACTACGGCGCACGTTTGACAGGAGTGTGCGGAATCCGCACCGCTCACGGCGTGAACTGCTGACCTCCGTCGATGTCGTATGTCGCGCCCGTGAGCGCGGGGTTGGCCATCAGGTGCACGGCCAGCGCCGCCACGTCGGCGGCCCTCACCACGCGACCTATCGGCAGGGTGGCGCGCAATTCGTCGCGCCTCTCCTCCAGACGGTCACCCAGCAGCGAGGCGGACAGCGGGGTGTCGACGAATCCCGCGGCGATGAGGTTGACGCGGATCGGGGCGAGTTCGAGCGCAAGCGCGGCGGTGAACGGCGGAAGCGCGGCGGTTGCGGCGGAGACGATGCCGAGTCGATGGTCGATGCGCCTGCCGCCGGTGCCACCCATGAACACCAGGCTTCCGCCGGGCCGCATCCTGCCCGCGGCCGCGCGGGCGACTTCCAGATCCAGCACCACGTGCCCGCTGAGTGCATCGCGCACCTGTTCTGCATCCATCTCGAGCAGCGGTCGGTAGCTCGGGCCGCCCGCGGTGACCAGCACGTGATCGACAGGACCCGGCAGACCGTCGAAGAACTTCCGCAGCGCCGAGGTGTCGTTGGCGTCGAAGGCCGCGGTGCTGCGCGCACCCACCTCGGACGCGGCTTGCTCCAGACGATCGGGATTGCGACCGGTGAGGATGACCTCGGCGCCTTCCAGCCGGGCGCGCCTGGCCGTCTCCAACCCGATACCGGCGCTGCCGCCGATGAGCACCACGGTCTGTCCTGGCAGTTCCGGTTCGCGCTGTGCGGTCATGGTTTCTCCGCACTGAGCAACCTGGCCTCGAGCGCTTGCGGGTCGGCGACGGTGACCGTCAGGGCGGAGTGGTCGCGAAAGCCGATGACCCGCTTGATCTTGTCGCGGAAGTGAATGCACAACCCCGCGTGCGGGTTCGTCCCGAACGTCAGTCCGTCGTCGGCGAACGACAATCGGGGCCCGACCGCCGTCCACCATCGGTAGGGGCCTGCGACGTGGGTATCGGCGATGTTGTCCAGAGGCGTGTCGACCCGAAGCAGCCCGTAGGTCGCGACAAACCGGCCGTCATCGGTGACCGTGACGCCGTCGCGCCATGGCACGGCTCCGGCGCCGAGCCACAAGGGCAGGAACCGCCGATCGAACCGATACGGAAAGAAATCGCTCACCGATTTGACTCCTGGCTTTGAACGTGCGCGGTTTCAGGTTTCCAGAACGCGGTCGGTGAGCACAACGGTCACCGTTCGATCACGGTACGGCCTCTCATTGACGGTGCGCCGTGCCGCAGCTTGGCGCTGGCCAGCCGTGGTTGTACAAGTAGCTGTGGTGACTGCTGCACACCGCCGGGTCACCGCCTATGTGGTCGCGGTGCAGAGGGAGAAAGTGGAAGTTCGATGAGACGCATCTACGCCCTTGTGGTCGGCTTGACGCTGTTGCTGGCGACGCCCGGTGTGGCGGCCGCAGACACCCTCACCCAGCCGTTGAGCAGCCAGCAGGCAATCCAGTACGTGATCTCGCGCGGCCTCGCGCAGCGCGGTGTTCCCTTCTCGTTCGGCGGCGGCGACTCAAACGGCCCGACGCGCGGCAGTGGCCCGACCGACAATGCCCTCGGCCTTGACCGGCAGGGCCACGTCGTCGGGCTGGATCCGATGGCGAGCGTCGTCGGGTTCGACGCGTCCGGCCTCATGCTGTACTCCTATGCAGGCGTCGGCATCAAGCTGCCGCGGTCGTCAGGCGCGCAGTACAACGCAGGCCGCAAGGTGCTGCCGCAGCAGGCGCAACCCGGCGACCTGATCTTTTACGGTCCCAACGGAAACCAGAGCGTGGCGATGTTCCTGGGCAACAACAAGATGCTTGAGGCGGGCGATCCTGTCGTGACGGTGTCGCCGGTCAGGACCCAGAACATGGCTCCGTACCTGGTCCGGGTCATCGCCTGATCGTTGCAGCGGGCCGGCCTTTCGTCCCGTCGGCCGCTTCGGCCACCATGGTGGAGATGACCGCTCCATCAGCGACGGCGCCGCAGCTGCATCGGCCACGCCCGCCGCTCGCCGAGTACATCGACCAGGCCCACTTCGTCCGCGAATTCCGGTCCTTCACGTAGATGACGCCGAGTGAGTACGTTCGTCGCCGCCCCTGGCTACCGAGTCACGTCGAACCGGCGACCGTGGCCAAAATATCCAAGCCAACCCACGGGCCTGCGCAGATCATTGAGCCATGAACAACGCTCGAGAGGCGGTGGCCAACACGGGGTTGTTGGTCGCCGCGATCCGCGCCGTCGAATCAACCCGGGACGATCGGCTGTTCACCGACCCGTTCGCCGCGAAGCTCGCTGGGGACACGGGCCGAGCGCTGCTGGCGGCCGCCATGGCCGAAGCCGGCGAGCGGTCGACCGCGCAGATAGTCGTACGGACCAGGTTTTGGGACGAGGCACTGTTGCGGGCGGCCCGCCGCGCCAACCAGGTCGTCATCCTCGCGGCCGGCATGGATGCCAGGGCCTACCGGCTGGCGTGGCCGGACGGCACGGGCGTCTACGAGCTGGACCAACCGGCGGTGATCGCCGCCAAGGCCGAGGTACTCGCCGATGACGAACCGCGCTGCCGCCGAGTGCCGATCGGGATCGACCTTTCCGACGACTGGCCAAGCGCCTTGCGGTCAACGGGTTTCGACCCACAAATGCCGTCGGTCTGGCTGATCGAGGGGCTGCTGCAGTACCTGGACAAGGGCGCAGTGCGCACGCTGTTCGAGCGCATCGACGCACTCTCGGCGCCCAATTCGGTTCTGCTGTACGACGTCGTGGGCCAGACGCTGTTGGAGTCTCCGATGATGGCTTCACTTCTTCGATCGATGGCCGAGCAAGGGTCCCCCTGGCTCTTCGGCACCGATGAACCCGGGGAGCTGGCCGAGCGGCATGGCTGGTCGGCCGAGGTAACCGATATCGCGGAGCCGGGCAACGAGTACAAAAGGTGGTTCGCGCCCCCGACGCCCATGGATGTACCCGGTGTGCCGCGGGGTTATTTCGTCGAGGCCACCCTGCCGTCGCCCTGATTGTGTGACAGTGGCGCATGCGCGCGGTGAGATCGACACCCCCTGGGGTGACCGTCGTCGACACGGACGTGCCTGAGGGCGCAGGCGAATTGGTCAAAATGCGGTCGGCGAGTATCTGCGCTTCCGACTACAAGTACATCAAGTTCGGAAGCACGATGATCCTCGGCCACGAACTCGCAGGCGTGACGGAGGACGGCACACCCGTCGGGATCGAGAGCATGTTCGGCTGCGACGGATGCCAGCAGTGTGACGCCGGCCGGTACAACCTCTGCGTGCAGGGACCGACGGCTCTCGGCGTCACCGCCGACGGCGGCATGAGCGAATACTTCGCGGCCCCGGCGCGGTCACTCGTGCCGCTCCCAGCCGGCCTGGACGCGCCGGATGCGTGTCTCATCGAGCCCACCGCCGTTGCGTGGCATGCGTGCCGCCTGGCAGGCGTGGGGCCGGACCACCGGGTCGCGGTCGTTGGTGGCGGAGCGATCGGCCTGCTGACGGTGGCCGCCGCACAGCGCATGGGGGCGGCCGAGGTGGGCCTCGAGGCGCGCCATCCCCACCAACGCGAGGTGGGAGAGCGACTGCAGGCGTCGAGCGTGGCCGGGGACTACGACATCGTGTTCGAGGTCGCGGGTTCCGGCAGCGGATTGCAGCGCGCCGTCGATCTCGCACGGCCCGGCGGCACGATGGTGGTGCTGGGTGTGTACGACGACGACGTCGTGTGGCCGCACCTGCAATGCTTCGTCAAGGAACTGCGGACGATTCCCTCGATGGGGTTCTGCCACCACCAGGGTGGAAGCGACTACCTCAGTGCGGCAACGATGCTCGCGCAGCGGCAGGAACTCGCCAAGTCACTTATCACTCACCGCTTCCCGATCGAGGATGCCGCCGAGGCCTTCCGCGTTGCCGCCGACAAGTCGACCGGCGCGCTGCGTGTGGTGATCGAGCCGTAAAACCGCGCGACTTCTACAAGCTCGAATCAGTAACGTCGCGCAGATGGCGGTGCTGACTGCGCAGCAAGACGACTTTCCACCGCTGGTTGCTCGTCCATAGCAGCATTGTCGCGCATTTCCCCAGCACCGGAAGCAGCGCTTGCATCGTGCTGCCAATTCGCCGGCGAAGCTGCTTTACTTAGTAAAGCAATTCGCCGAGATGCGTTGGCACCCAGAGCAATCCGGCCTTATCTGCCTAGTTTCTAGGCACCTCATCACGGTCCCGCACCGGCCTCTATCGCGGGCGCACCTCGCTGACGGGCAGGGGGGGTATCCGGCCAAATCTCCCCTGCACTGCTTCCACTTTGAAGCAAGTTTTGAATAGCCATGGGTGCGCGCGTCGGGGCTGATGGTGCGCCCTGCTGTGGGTCAGGGCTTTCTTGTCCCTCACAAGTTTGAATTAGTTTGCATACTCAAAATAACTGCATTCATGAATCCAAGCTTCGAGGCAGTCAACTGCAACGGCGCTGACTCGCGAAGGACTCACTGATCATTTCGGCTCATCGCTCGATAGTGCGAACTAAGTCGCTACTTATGTGGAAACGCCCCCATTTGCACCGGCCCACCTTACTATGAGCGCGTCGGGGCGGCCAGCAAAGGAGTTAGCGCTATAACGCGACGCTGACGAGGGAAGACCGTAGGGGAAGGGCGCTGCGGCAATCTTGTCCTGCGCTGAGTTTTTCGCTCAAGAGAAAGGACGCACATGTCACTCACCGCCATTCACCGAGTTGGGAGCGCCACCGCAGCCGCCGTCATTGCTGGCAGCTTCGTGGTCGTTGCAACAGCGAATCAAGCAAGTGCCGAAACTACGTGCACTGTCGCTGGGCAATACCTGAACCTTCATCAGTCGAACGGGTACGACCTAGTTATCAGCGCCAATGGTGCAACACTCGGCCCCACCGGACTCGCGCGCGCCAATCCAGAAATGGCCACGTACGGGAACGTCAACGGCGGCATTAAAGGTCGACTCGTCGACTTCACAATCAATTGGGACGACAACAAGGGACAGGCCCACTTCACCGGCGCTGTAGGCGACGACGGCGTCGCCCATGGCACGTCTACGGGGCCTTCCATCCCGGTCAATCTCTGGAATGCTGGACCGTGGGACTCTAACGAACCGCTCAGTTGCTCGGCACCGGAATCTCAGGCCAAGCAAGGACCGCTCGTCACCGCTCAACCCGGCGATCGGGGCGTCACGTTCCACGTCACGGACCGCAGTGGAGTTGCGTCACAATGCACGTACTCCTCCGAGGGTTATAAGGACAGCTTCGGCCTGCCTGCCAATGGTTCGTTCGACCTCTTCGTCCCCGCTATCCGATGGAATGTGACCCGGACCGGCATCATCACATGCGATAACGGAACGAGCACCAACACTTCAGTCTTCTACTGACTCCTCTGAATCAACGACAGGCCCGCGTAGCCGAGAGAACCACTGCCGCCCGGAGCGGCCAGTGGCCTCGGCGGGTCGTTCAAAGGGCGCAGGTCAAGGCTCCCGGTGAGGCACCACCCCGACAGCCCCGACGGCCGTCCGGCACGTTCCCCGGCTGCCGGGAAGTTGTCAGTCGTCCTTCTTGCTGCTGCTGCGCTTCTTGCTGGTTGTTTCGGCCTCGGCCGTCGACGGGAGCGCGCTGATCTCCATGACCGCCTGCGGGCGTTCGACGGCCAGCGTCAGGCGCTCCTCCCCGACGTACCGCACGATGTTGCGGGTGAAGTCGTCGTTGGCGAATCCGACCCGCACCCCCAGCGGCTCGCGCACCAGGACGCGGCCGAACTTGGTGGTGTCCAGCAGCACGCCGGTGTCGTCGGGGCAGCTGATGGTGGTGAGGACCGGGACGCCCCAGATCGACGCGGCCTCGCCGGAGGTCGGGTCGGGCTGGGTCAGGTAGCGGTCGAACCCGTCCTTGGTCCGCCGCACCGCGCTCCAGGTGTTCGGATGCAGGATCAGCAGGTCCGCCACCGCCAGCGCCGGGCCGGTGCGCAGTTCGGCGATGGCCTGCTCGATGTGGTCGATCACGGTGTCACCACCGGGCCCGGTGGTGTCGTGGACCAGGTGGCCGGTTGTCGGCCAGCAGCCCCTCCAGGTGGCCGGTAGTGCCGTCGCCGTTGATGATCTCGGCGTTCTCCAAATCGACTGTGCGACTTGTCAATTCGGTCTGAACGGCCTGAACGAAGGCGTCCCAGTCCTGCGTCGCCTCCCAGGAGATCCCGACGTGCGCGGCCAGCTTCTGCACCGTGGCGATCACCGGCTCGGTCGGCATCAGCAGCTCGGGCTTGACGCCGCCCTCCGGCACGATCTCGGGGTTGCCGGTGACGCTGGTGACGCGGATGTACTCGACGGACGGAGCCTCGGTCATCATGCCGGGCAGCCGGTTGACGATGCGGTCCTCGTGCTGGGGGAACAACGGGGTCGGGAACAGCTGAGCCGGCAGCTCGTCGGAGACGCCGGTGAAGCCGAGGCGGGCCTCGATGCGACCCGGCTCGCCGCGCATGACCTTGCCGTGCAGGCTGCGCAGCTCGTCGGGGTCGAACCTCAGCGGGTTGACGCGGCCCGCGCTGCCGAGCGCGCGGGAGAGCTTCTTGAACGAGGGCGTCGAGCCCATCCTGCGCAACTCAGCAAGCGTGGAATTTTCAGAATCGGACAATGCCTGCATCGTGGCTTTCAGGGCTTGAAATTCGGCCTCCTCGTCCTCGGTGAGGGTGTCGCGGCCCTGCCGCTGGGCTTTCTCGAGGAGACGGACGGCGTCTTGTCGGACAAGTTCACGTTGATTAGCTAACTTCTGAGCGAAGCTGGCGCTGACAGTTCCAGGCATGGGGGTGAATCCTTCGGGTGGGTGAGATCTTCTGGATGCGCACCCGTGCCGGATGACGACTACAGACGTGGGGCGGCCTCCCCAGAGATTT
This sequence comes from Actinomycetota bacterium, assembly GCA_046735135.1. Taxonomy (GTDB): domain Bacteria; phylum Actinomycetota; class Actinomycetes; order Mycobacteriales; family Mycobacteriaceae; genus Mycobacterium. The sequence goes on along the minus strand of JBKPSU010000098.1, from coordinate 48,330 downwards.
CTCCGCACCACGTAGGCGTTGGAACTCAGGCTAGAGCCGAGTGCCGCCGCACTCAAGGACTCAGGGGCGTGTCGGGCACCGCCGTCCGGCGGACACGGGGCCGGTTGATGGCTGAAGACCCGCAAGGCAACCGACACTCACCGGACGGCGGGAGGCGTTCATCCTCCCACGGCGGGGCTGGTCTAGCCGGTCCACCAACCCGCAGTGCCCGGAGGATTCGTGCCGGGCTTCGGGATCGGCACCTCGGCGACGAAGCCGGCCTCCTCGGGAGTCGGGATGCCGGAGAGGTCGGGCTCGGGTTGAAGTTCGCTCAGCTGCTCACGGGCTGCGGCAGCCACCGCGTCTTCCAGTGCGGCGGCGACTCGATGCAGGGCAGGGTCGAGGCTGACATCGGCGGCGGCCCTGGCGTCGCGCGCGGCGTCACTGAGTCCGGACATGTTCTCTCCTTCTGGGTTTCCCGGCGCTGGGCTCGGCACGGCGATGATTTCGGCCTCGTGCTGCCTCCGCAACTCGCGCCGGCCCAGGTCGTCGTCGTGGTCGCGAAGGACGTCGACGGCACCGCCGCCCGTGCCGCCGCACGCGTGACCGACGAGCTCGAGCGGCGCGACGTGCGAGTGAGGTTGGACGACAACGTCGATCAGGGCTTCGGCTGGCGGGCCACCGAGTGGGATCTGCAGGGCGTGCCTTTGCGTGTGGAAATCGGGCCGCGCGACCTGACCGCCAACGCGGCCGTGCTCTACCGCCGCACACCCGCGACAGAGCCACGGTGGCTTTGGACGATGTCCCCGATGAGGTTCGCCTGCTGATAAATCGCATCCAGAAGGACATGCTCGCAGCGGCGACGGCACGTCGTGACGCGTTCATCGCAGACTGCACGACCCTCGAGCAGGTGCGCGAGGCGGCTCAGACCGGTGTCGCGCGGGTGCCGTGGGACGCGGTCGGCTCTGCCGGGGAACAGCGCCTGGCCGCCGACGGCATCACGGTGCGGTGCCTGCTGAACAGCGATCGGACACTGCCCGACAGCGAGGACGACGCGGGCGTGGTCGCCTACGCGGCCCGTGCCTACTGACAGAAAGGTGACGACCGCCACGCGGACAAGTTAGTGCAACTGGACGTAACAGTAACTAGTCTTACCCGCATGGCTGTCGACTCGCGGTCCAACTCCGCTGTTCACAAAGGTCTGCTGCACATCGAGGACTGCCTGGACGCGGCGGGCAACATCGTCCTGCCGCCGGACACCACGCTGATCTCACTCATCGAGCGCAACATCGCGAACGTCGGCAACTCCGTGGCCTACCGCTATCTGGACCACACGCGCTCGGCAGACGGGTCCGCCGTCGAGCTGACGTGGTCGCAGCTGGGCGTGCGGATACGCGCCATCGCTGCGCGGGTGCAACGTTACGCATCTCTCGGAGACCGGGTCGCGATCCTTGCCCCGCAGAGTCTCGACTACGTCGCAGGGTTCTTCGCCGCGATCAAGGCGGGCACGGTCGCGGTGCCGTTATTCGCTCCCGAATTGCAGGGACACGGCGAGCGTCTCGCGGTTGCGCTGCACGATTCATTGCCCACCGTCGTGCTGACCACATCCGCGGCATCGGCCGCCGTTGAGGCGGCACTGACCGAGATCGGTTTGGCGCCAAGGCCATACGTCATCACCATTGACGACGTTCCCGACTCGGCCGCCGAACAGCTGGCGGTCGTCAATCTCGACGTCGACGACGTCTCCCATCTGCAGTACACGTCGGGCTCGACCCGGCCGCCGGTCGGCATCGAGATCACCCACCGCGCGGTCGGCACCAACCTGGCCCAGATGATTCTGTCGATCGACCTGCTCGACCGAAACACCCACGGCTGCAGCTGGTTACCGCTCTACCACGACATGGGTCTCTCGATGATCGGCTTCCCGACGGTCTACGGCGGCCACTCCACGCTGATGTCACCGACAGCGTTCATCAGGCGCCCGGAGCGCTGGACCCGCGCGCTGTCCGCCGGGTCGCGGGTCGGTCGCGTCGTCACGGCCGCGCCCAACTTCGCGTGCGAGTATGCGGCGCAGCGTGGCGTGCCCGCGCCCGACGATGACCTCGACCTGAGCAATGTCGTGGTCATCCTCGGCTCGGAACCGGTGAGCATGCGGGCCATCGAAGCCTTCAACGCCGCGTTCGCGCCATACGGGCTGCCACCAACGGCGATCAAACCGTCATACGGCATCGCCGAGGCGACCCTGTTGGTCTCAACCACCGCACCGGCCGACGTTCCGACGCTCGCGCATCTCGACCGGGGAGAATTCGAAAGCGGCGAGGTCGTGCGCGTCGCTGCGGACACTCCCGGCGCGGTCACACACGTGTCGTGCGGCCACATCGCGGTTAGTCAGTGGTGTGCCATCGCCGACCCGGACTCCGGCAGCGAGCTTCCTGACAACCGCGTTGGCGAGATCTGGTTGTGCGGTAACAACATCGGCCGCGGCTACTGGGGCCGTCCCGCGGAGACCCAACGCGCGTTCGGTGCGACTCTCAGCCCGCGCACGACGGGGGACAGCCACGCGACGGGAGCACCAGAGGACGCGCCGTGGCTGCGGACAGGAGACCTCGGGTTCTACCTCGACGGTGAGCTCTACGTCACCGGTCGTATCGCGGACCTGATCACGATCGACGGCCGCGCGCTGTACCCGGAGGATGTCGAAGCCACCACGGCGGAGGCGTCGCAGATGGTTCGGCGCGGGTATGCCGCGGCGTTCACCGTGCCGGCCAGCACCGGCGAGCAACTGGTGATCGTCGCCGAACGTGCGTCCGGTACTCGCCGTGGAGACCCGGCGCCCGCCGTCGACGCCATCCGCGAACAGGTGTCGTCACGGCACCGCCTCGTCGTCGCCGATGTCCGCCTGGTTCCCGCTGGGGCGATCCCGCGCACGACGAGCGGCAAGCTCGCTCGCCGGGCTTGCCGTGACGCGTATCTAGGTGGCGACTTCGGGGAATGATTCGACGCTGTCGCCGATCCGGATCGTGCCGGAGGTGAGCAGCCGGCACGTCGAGCCCGCACGTCGGCGCAACGCCGCCGCCGCTCCGGGGCCGACGAAGTCGTCAAACAACCGGCACGGGGCCGACACCCGGACGACCTCGAGCTCGACATCACCGATGACCAGCCGAGCGCCGGGCTTCGTCGGGATCTCGCCTGCGTCGACGGTGAGGTTCCTGCGGGTGGATCCGGGATCGAACTCGTGTCCGAGGTCGTCGGCCGCGCGGTCCAGCAGCTCCTTGGACTGGATCGTGACATGCCGGTGTCTGGTGCCGTGGTAGCGGTCGCCGACGAGGCCCTTACTGGCTTCGGCGTCAACGGCGCCGAGCGCGCGCACCGGAAGCCGGCTGCCCGGGGCGACGTGGATTGCGACGACCCTCACGTGCGAAGTCTAGGTGAAGTCGAGGCCGTGCCGATCTGCACACGGCTAGGGTCATCCGAATGACGTCGATAGCGCAGGCCGCTGACCGGGTTGTCGGATTGGCGCGCGGGATGCGGGATCTCGTGGCCGCCCAAGCCGCAGCGTCCGAACGTGGCCGCACGCTCGCCCCCGCGATCGTCGATGAGATGTGGGCATCGGGGCTGATGTCCGCCTTCAACCCGATCCCTGCTGGCGGTGTCGAACCGTCGTTCTCGGAGATGATCGAGACGTGGATCGAAATGGCTTGGCAGGACGGCTCATTCGGCTGGGTCGGTATTGCGAACCTGCCGTCGGCGTTCGCCGCGGCGGCGTATCTGCCCGACGACGGCTTCGCGGAGGTGTTCTCCGCCAACGACAACCACGTCACGATGGGCGGACAATTCTTTCCGAACGGTCAGGGAAGGGTCGTCGACGGTGGCTATCGGTTGAGCGGGGCGTGGAGCTTCGGCTCCGGCACCGGCCATTCGGAGTACGTGGCCGCCGGCTTCTTTCCGATGGACGGCGGGGAGATGCGTTGGATCAGCGAAGGCGTGCCCGACATGCAGGTCGCCGTGGTGCCCCGCGATGAGATCACCTTCAATGACGGTTGGTTCGCGCAGGGGCTCAAGGGAACTGGATCCTATGACTACAGCGCCGACGACGTGTTCGTGCCCACCCACCGGACCTTTGCCCTGTTCTCCCGCCAGCCATTGCGGGGTAGTTCACCGGCCACGCGCATGGGGCTGATGCCCGTCACGGCCGCAGGTCATGCATCGTGGGCACTCGGCGTCGCCAAGAGCATGCTCGATGACGTCGCGGAGCTGGCCGCCACCAAGTACCGGATGAGCGACATGGCGTCGCTGGCCAGTCGCCCGACCTTCCAAAAAGGCCTTGCGCATCATGTCTCGGCGTGGCGGGCTGCCCGCCTCTTGGTGCTCGACGCATTCACCACCGCCGAATCCGCGGTCGCGTCAGGCGAAGACCTGACGCCGACGCTGCGTGCCGACACGCGGGCGGCTGCGGTCTACGTCACCGACGTGGCGCGCGAGTGCGCAGAATGGGCCCATCTCGTCGCGGGCACCAGCTCGATTCGCGAAGGCAGCCGGCTGGAAAGGGCGTTCCGTGATATCTACACGGGCACCCAACACGCCTTCATCAGCGAGAAGGTGGCCATCGACGCGGCACAGATCTGGCTCGGCATCATCGACGACCAGTTCGGCCTCTAAACCGCGCTGACCTGGCATTTCACGCACGAAGCGACGGCCTCACGGCTGCCATTACGGATAGCCGGAAGACGTTCTTTGGTGTCAGCCGTGACGACTTTGCACTGCGGCGACGCGACGCTGGATCCATGCGGCGATCCACCGCCGTCGGACCCGAAGGAGCACCTCATGAAGAATACGAAGGCAGCGAAGATGGCGGCGGCGGCATTTGCGATGGCGGTCATCACCATCGGCGCAGCGGCGCCTGCGACTCGGCGGACTCGTCGAACCGAATAGCGGTCATGTCGAGAGACTCGCACACCGACCGCTGGACAGGCGCGGTGCGGATCTCCCGGGGAGCGGTTAACGCCCGTTCCACGAATACCTCGCCGTCAGTAGGCTCGAAATGCTTGTGCAGCAATCAGATTGCGAACCGATCCCACGCTTCGCTGGCGACCAGATACTTGCCCAACTCTTCCAGACATGCGCTGTCGCCTTCGCTCAACACCCCGACATCGGTGGCGTCCATGTCGCGCAGATCCGCGTAGTCCCTCACCAGTGAGCCGCGCCACAGCACCAGCCCGGTGCACAGTGCGATCGCCAGCCCCCGTCGCGGTCAGCCAAGACGCAGGAGCTTCATCTGCTCCAGGTATCGAGGAAGCGCGTCCACGTACTCGGTGAGCGCCGCGAGTCGCTCGGCTTCACCGGACACCGGCTCGTCCTCGCGCTCGATCGGGATTTCGTGTTCGCCGTCGATTGCCAGGAGGGCTTCGATCAGCGCGTCGCGGTCACGGCTGCCGTCCAAAAGCGGCACCAGGTGGCGATCAATCGGTGACAGAGCAGCGTCTCGTGCCAGATGTTGAAGATGGACGCTTCGCTGTCCCAACGCGTCAGCTCCGCCATTCGCCTGATCGGCTCGAAGATCCGCAGCGGTGTGGTCGCGGGCTCCGGCAGCACCGGGTCAAGGCGAAATCGGGCCTGCCCCTGAAGAATCAGCGTCCCGATCAGACCGTCGATGTGCTCGTCGAGGTTGCCACTTGGATTCAGGCCCGCTGCAACAAGTCTCGTGCGGACAGCCTCCACCAGCTCGTTCCGCGACTGCGTCCACGGCCACCTGCCGCTGAGCGCGTCCAGGGCCGCCTTGATTCCTGGATCGTTGGTGAACAGCCGCGCTCCGTCCGACTCCAGATACTCCTGGCGAGTGTGGTCGAGTCGCGTCTCCTCGTCGGCGGGAGGCACCCACGCGGCGATGTGCAGGTGCTGATAGCGGCTGCGGTCGGGACTGTAGCTGATCTGCGGTGCGCGTTCGGCGTGAACGAAAAGCGACTCGCGGAACAGGCGGTTGACGACGAAATCCATGTACTGCTCGAGCAACACCTGGACGCCCGCGCTTTTTTTCCCGCACGTATTCCGCGACCTTCGGGCCGTGGTTGTCCGGGATCATCGACTCTGGCCGCGCCTCCGCCAGGAAGGCCAAGCCGTGAGCACCGCCCGCTGCAGCATCTCGTAGAAATAGCACGGCGCATTGAACGTCTCGAGCTCATCATGCAGCAGATACGCATCCCCGAAACTTTCGGAGGACGCCCGTGATTCGGCGATCACGCGGGCCAGCACGCTCTCGGCCGGTGCCACGTCGGTCAGAAAGTCGACCATGCCGCGCGCGTTGCGGACCTTCTCCTCGGGCGTCGGGCTGTCGCCACTCGCCAGAAGCATGGCATCGCGCAGGACCTCTTTGGTCTTCCATCCCGGATAGGTGTTGTAACTGAGATAGGCCACCCCGTCGGGGGCCAGCAGCCCGCGGAACGCGGACAGGATCGCATCCTGGACGTTCTCGGGCACCCAGCTGTAAACGCCGTGGGCGACGATGTAGTCGAACTGGCCGAGCTCCGAGAGGTCCATGCTCGCGATGTCGCCGGCAATCAGCTCGAGATTATCGAGGCCGAGCGCTGTCGCCACAGATCGCCCATTGTCGATCTGCACGGCCGACAGGTCGATACCGACCACTCGCGCGCGCCGATGGGCGACGGCGAAGGGAATGCTGTTGCCTCCTGCCGCACAACCGATCTCGAGCACGCGGGCGGTGGCCACCTCGGGCGTCTCCAACCCGAAGAGATGGGCGGTCGCCGCGAGCTGCCCTGGCGCTGACTGCGCGAAGGCATCCGATACGTACGGTGTGGTGTCGTAGTCGGCACGAAGCCGGTCGACGGCGTCGGCCTTGTCCGGGCCGACATTCAGACGGTTACTGGTCGTCACTACTCGATCACAGACGCGGTTGTTTAACGGGAGGTGGCCGCAAGATTTCCGGCAAGTGCTTCCCTCATCGGCGCTAGAGTTTCCCCATGCGCGACCGAACCGCAGGATTGTCCGCGGCCGCGCAGCACGCACGGGATTTCCTGGGCGTACTCGACGAGCGTCCGGTCGCCGCCCGCGTTGATGCCGCAGCTGTTCGCGACGCACTCGGCGGGTCCCTGTCCGAACACGGTGAGGACCCGAAGGCCGTCATCGACTCGCTTGTGGCCGCGGTCGAGCCCGGCTTGGTGGCCAGTGCAGGGCCGCGCCACTTCGGGTTCGTGATCGGCGGTGCCCTCCCCGCCGCGCTCGCTGCGGACTGGCTGGTCTCGGCGTGGGATCAGAACGCCGCCTACCATGCGCTTTCGCCTGCGGCCGCCGCCATCGAAGAAGTCGCGGCCGCGTGGACGCTCGACGTGCTCGGTCTGCCTGCGACCGCCAGCGTCGGCTTTGTCACCGGCGGCCAGGGCGCCAACACGACGTGCCTTGCCGCAGCCCGCCACGCCGTGTTGGCCACGGCAGGCTGGAATGTGGACGACGACGGTCTCATCGGCGCGCCGCCAGTACGCATACTGTGCGGCGACCAGGCGCACGCCACGGTGTACACCGCCCTGCGCCAGTTGGGCCTCGGCGCCAACACGGCCATCCGCGTCGACGTCGACGAGCAAGGCCGCATGCGACCCGGCGCGTTGCAACACGCGCTGGCGCAAGCCGATGCGCCGACGATCGTGTGCGCCCAGGCCGGCAACGTCGCCACAGGAGCCTTCGACGCGTTCGAACCGATAGCAGAGGCGTGCATCGCGAACGGCGCGTGGCTGCATGTCGACGGCGCCTTCGGTCTATGGGCCGCCGCGGTGCCGTCCATGCGCCACCTGACAGCAGGAATCGAACACGCACACTCGTGGGCCGTCGACGCTCACAAATGGCTGAACGTGCCCTATGACGGCGCGATGGCCATCGTCGCCGACGCCGACGCTCACGTCGCGGCGATGGGCCTCGCGGGCCCCTACCTGGTAGCCGATCCCGGGCAGCGTGACGGCACCAATTACGTGCCGGAAAGCTCGCGGCGCGCACGCGCCGTGCCGATCTACGCAGCCCTGCGGTCGCTGGGCCGCGAGGGGGTAGCCGAACTGGTCGCCCGCAACTGCGCTCAAGCCCGACGAATGGCCGAGCGATTGGCCACGATTCGCGGCGCGCGGATCCTCAACGACGTCGTACTCAACCAGGTGCTCGTGCAATTGCCGGGCGGAGACGACGCCAACCGGGCCGCGGTCGCCGCCATTCAGCGCGACGGGACCTGCTGGCTCGGCGGCACGACCTGGAACGGCTCTTACGTTCTTCGTGTGTCGATTTCGAACTGGTCAACGACCGACGAAGACGTGGACCGGTCAGCTGACGCCATAGCGCTTGCTGCACAATCGATTCCGTCGCCCTAGTCACAGGAGCCGCCTGCCATGTCTGTAGACCGTGCCGCGCTCGCCGTCGGTGGTATCCGTCTGACATCCGGGATTTCGTTCCTCGTCGATCCTCTTCGTGCGAACCGTCTCTGGGGTGATCCCGACGAGCCGACTCCGACCGCGCAGCTCCTGCTGCGTTCGATGGGCTATCGCGATGCGCTGATCGGCGGCCTGCTGGTGTCGTCTGCTCTGCGCGGAAAGAACACCCGCGGATGGTTCCTCGCCTCGGGTGGCGCCGATGCTGCAGACCTGCTCGGCGGCATGGGCGTGCACCGCGACATGAAGCGGTCGCAGCGGGTCATTGGCCTTGGCGGTGCGGTCGTAGGTATAGGCGTCGGCCTGTGGGGCGCTACCCGTCGGCGACGTGGCTCCGAAGCGGCGCCAGCAGCGCACTGAGTCCGTACTCGAAGACGGCGTCGTAGTCGGTCGGCGACTGGAGCGCCTCGACAAGTGACCGATCGGGCCAGTCGTCGGTCCACAACGAAGGATCCTCCTCCTCGTGCTTGGCGCCACGGACCGCCGAGAATTGCATCACCGCAGAGGAAATCACGTGAACCTGCACCGCGCGCAGGATGAGCGCGGCGTCGGTCCCCGTCACACCCAGCTCGGCGAGCTGCGCGGCCAGCGTCTGCTGAATCGGAAGGAACAACAGAGGCGTCCGGTCGCGTTCGTGTGCGATCGAGAGCAGATGCTGACGGTCGATCAGCGCCGCGCGCTGCGAACGGGCCAGGGACGCAATGCGATCGACGGGATCGTCGCCCTCGACAGGCAGCCTCGCCATCTGACTCAACAACCGATCGACGAGCCTGTCGAGCAGCTTGTCCTTCCCGCCGACGTGCCAGTAGATCGAGGTAGCGGCCACGCCGAGTTCCTCGGCGAGCCCGCGCATCGTGAAGCTGTCGACCCCATCGAGCTCGATCAAGCGCGCCGCGGTGTCGAGGATCGCCTCGGCGTCGACTGGTTCGGTCAGGGTGTCTCACCCCCGGAGATGCGATCGGATTCCGGCAGTTCGAGATAGCGGTCGAGGTTGCGATGGGTATTGATAACGCGCCGCTCCTCGTTCGACAGGGTCAGGTGGGTGAGGCCGGGCTGATGCAGACCGCGTTGGAGCCCCGCCAGCAACGCGATGTCCTGGGTCAGCACCAGTCCGGGGTGCGCCTCGTCCGCCTTCAGCCGCACGTCGGCCGGCTTGCTCCGCGCTGCGCCCGGTGGCATCCGCGTCCACAGGATCATCACCAACTCGCCTCGATCCGGGTCGGGCCCGGGATGTGAGGTCATGACGGTCAGATGGTCGGCATTGACCAACAGGGTCATGTTCGGGAAGACGTTGTACTGGTGCAGCCGCATCATCTGGTCGGTGCTGGCCCCGCTCAGGTCGACACCACGCCCGGCGGCGAAAGCCTTTGTGCGCTCGGCGATCACATCTGCCACCGACTGGCCGGGACGCTGTTCGTCAGCGGGGAACGGCGTGTCATCCGCGACGCCCATGAGCGCTCCCTGGGTGCATACGTACGCGTCCCACACCTCGCTGTCGGACAACGATTCCTTGAGCTGCGGGCTGGCCACGCCATAGACCTGTTCCGACTTGCCGGTGTGCCCCCAGATCACTTGCGGTGCATAGACATCGTCCATGCACCTGTGCAGCTCTGGATGCAGCGTCTGGATGTGATAGGTCTCGCTGTACCCATCTGTGATCGTCTTCCAGTTCGCGTCGACCTCGATGGTCATGGTGGCGTAACAACGAAAGTCGCCGAGTCCGCACCACGCGATGTCTTCTGGCATCGCCTCCAGGTAGTCGGCGAGGGGCATCGCGTCGACGTCGAGGTTGATGAAGACGAGCCGCTCCCACACGTCGACCTTGACTGCCAGCAGCGGAAACTCGGCCATCGACAGCGCGCCGAAGCCCTTGCGGTTCGGTACTCGCTTGAGGGCGCCCGCGAGATCCCATGTCCAACCGTGGTAGCCGCACTTCAGTTCGCGCAGGTCGCCTCCCGAACCCGTGCAGAGGGAGTTGCCTCGATGGCGGCAGACGTTCTGGAAGGCGCGCAGAGTGCCGTCGTCGCCGCGAACGATGACCACGGAGTACGGGCCGCAGCGGTACTCGAAGTAGTCGCCGGGTTCGGCGACATGGTCGACGGTGCACGCGACCTGCCACACCTTCGGCCACATCCGCTCGACCTCCAGCCGGGCGAACACATCGGAGTAGTAGCGGTGCGCGGGTACCAGCGTCGGGCGTGCCGGTGGCGCGCCGATCGCATCCTCCCGCCGGAGATGGGCGGGATTGCTGACCGGCAGGCCGGGCTGCGCCGTGTGCGTCATGAAGTGGCCCCTCCCGAACGGCGACATCGCTCTGTAACGGTGTTACATTGACCCAGAGTAACGGCTGGCACGCCATGACGGGAGTAATCGTGTTCGACCTCAAGATCACAGGCGGAACCGTCGTTGACGGAACGGGCGGTGAGCGATTCGTTGCCGATGTGGCCGTCAAGGACGGAATGATCGTCGAGGTTCGCCGCCGCGGCGCAGGGGACCCGTCCCTGGAGGGGAACGCCACCGAGACGATCGACGCGACGGGCAAGATCGTCGCGCCGGGCTTCGTCGACATCCACACCCACTACGACGGCCAGGTCAGCTGGGACAGCTCGCTGGAGCCGTCGAGCGGCCACGGCGTGACCACGGTCGTCGCGGGCAACTGCGGTGTCGGCTTCGCTCCGGTGCGGCCGGGGCAAGAGGACTGGCTGATCGGCTTGATGGAGGGTGTCGAGGACATCCCCGGCACCGCGCTCACCGAGGGCATCTCGTGGGGATGGGAGAGCTACCCCGAGTACCTCGACGTCATCGGCAAGCAGGAGTTCGCCGTCGATGTGGGCAGCCAGATCGCCCACGGCGCGGTTCGCGCTTATGCGATGGGCGAGCGGGGAGCCCGCAACGAGCCGGCCTCACCCGAGGACATCGCGGCGATGGCGCGCATCGTGCAGGAAGGCATCGAAGCGGGCGCGCTTGGTTTCTCGACCTCACGCACGATCGGTCACCGAGCCATCGACGGCGAGCCGGTTCCTGGAACCTATGCCGCCGAGGATGAATTGTTCGGGCTCGGGCGAGCGATGGCGGCAGGCGGTCGGGCCGTGTTCGAGCTGGCCCCGCAGGGTGTCGCGGGCGAGGACATCATCGCGCCCAAGAAGGAACTCGACTGGATGCAGCGCCTTGGCGCCGAGATCGACCGGCCAATCTCGTTCGGCATGATCCAGGTCGACGCGGCGCCCGACCTTTGGCGCGAACAACTCGACATCTCGGCGGCCGCACACGAGTCCGGCAGTGAGCTCTACCCGCAGATCGCCGCGCGCCCGTTCGGCATGCTGTTCGGCTTCCCCGGCCATCACGCGTTCACCCATCGGCCGACCTTCCGCAGGCTGAAGGCCGAATGCAGCCGGGAGGAGTTGGCCCAGCGACTCGCTGATCCGGCGGTCAAGGCGATGATCCTGGCCGAGGACGACTTGCCGCCCGATCCGAAACTGTTGTTCGACAACATGTTCGCGCTCGTTCAGTACTCGCTCGGCCGTATCTACGCACTGGGCGATCCGCCTGACTATGAACCCACCCCGGATCGCGCCGTGGAGAAGATCGCTGCCGATCGCGGCGAAGACCCACTGGCCACGTTGTACGACCTGATGCTCGAGTCCGACGCCACGTCGATGCTGATGCTGCCGTTCTACAACTACTACTACGGCAACCATGACGCGATCCGCGAGATGTTGATGCATCCCGCGGGCGTGGTGGGACTGTCCGACGGCGGCGCGCACTGCGGCATGATCTGCGACGCGTCGTATCCGACATTCCTGCTCACACACTGGGCTCGCGATCGCCACCGAGGCGAGAAGCTGCCGCTGGAGTACGTGGTGCGCAAGCAGTCCCACGACACCGCACAGCTGTTCGGACTCTCGGATCGCGGTGTGATCGAGGTCGGAAAAAAGGCCGACCTCAACGTCATCGACATGGATGCGCTGACGTTGCACCCGGCGCGAATGGCCTATGACCTTCCCGCTGGCGGCCAGCGCCTGGTCCAAGGGGCATCCGGCTATTCCGCCACGATCGTCAGCGGTGTCGTCACCCGCCGCAACAGCATCGACACCGGCGCGCGCCCCGGTCGGCTGGTCCGCGGGGCTCGCTGAACGCAAAGCGCTGACAATGAGAGCAGTCGTCACGAGTGACCGCGCCGCGGGCATCTCCGGGCTTGCGCTTGCCGACATGCCCTACCCGCATATGTCGGAGAACGATGTCATCGTCGAAGTGCACGCGGCGGCATTCACGCCTGGCGAGCTCGATTGGCCCGGCACCTGGACCGACCGGGCTGGACGCGACAGGACGCCCACGATTCCCGGACACGAAGTGTCGGGTGTCGTCGTTGAGTTAGGCTACGGCACAACGGGACTCGCGGTAGGTCAGCGCGTCTTCGGGCTCACCGACTGGGCGCGCAACGGCACACTCGCGGAATACGTCGCGGTGGAGGCTCGCAATCTCGCTCCGCTATCGGAAGACATCGATGATGTCGCGGCGGCAGCGCTGCCGATGCCCGGGTTGACGGCTTGGCAGGGCTTGTTCGACCACGGACACCTGGCGGCCGGACAGGCCGTCCTGATCCACGGCGCGGCCGGTGGCGTCGGCTCGATCGCGGTGCAACTGGCGCGGGGAGCAGGGGCACGGGTGATCGGCAGTGGCCGGAAAGCGCAACGGGAGACCGTGCTGGGCCTTGGCGCCGACGCGTTCGTCGACCTCGAACAGAACTGGCCGGCCGACGTCGGCGATGTCGACGTGGTGTTCGATGTCATCGGCGGCGAGATACTCGATCGCTCGGCACAACTCGTGCGTCCGGGCGGCACACTGGTCACCATCGCGGAACCGCCACGGGTTCAACCCAACGAAGCGCGAGCGGTGTTCTTCATCGTAGAACCCGACCGTATGCTTCTCGCGGCGTTGGAGGAGCGAGTCCACGACGGGCGCCTCAATCCCGTTGTGGGGGAGGTGCTTCCGCTGGCGGAGGCGCCGTCGGCGTTCGATGGTGCCCACCGCACTCACGGCAAGACGATCATCCGGGTCGTCGAGCGGTAGCGGAGGCTAGCCGCCGAGGTCGTCAGACCGGCCGGCATCCAGTCGCGACCACTGCGGGATCGGGCGTCCGTCGATGCGGGTGTTCGAACCGTCGACCACCCACTTCTGCGGCCAGTCGGCAGGGGAGTCCTCCCACGGTTCCTGGCGCCCGTACACCGTGAGATCCATCAGGCCGAGGCTGTAGTCCATCGCCTCGACCCCGCGCCGCGTCGTCCAGTACGTCTCGAAGACGCTGTGACCGTCGCGCAGGTAGCTGACGATGTGCATCATGCCCGCGGTCCGACCGACGAGCAGGGTGTCGAGCGAGGGCAGCGCCGAGTACCACGGCACGGTCCAGCCCATGAAGTCGCGATACCGGACGCTTTCGTCGTACGGGCCCTGACAGAAGACGGCATAGGTGATGTCGCGGGAGTGCAGGTAGGCCAGTTCCTGCACCTGTGTGGTGACCCATGTGCATCCCTCGCACTGCTCCGGCGCGGGCTTGCCGGGGTTCCACATGAAGTAGTAGGCCAGGAGTTGCCTGCGGCCGTCGAATGCATCTAGCAGGGTGACCGGCCCGTCGGGCCCGATCAGTTCCAGGCCGGCGTCGACCTCGACCATGGGCAGGCGGCGCCGGGCCGCCGCAAGCGCGTCGCCCTGCCGGATGTGCGCCTTCTCCCAATCCCTCAGCGTCGCCATCCTGGCTTCGAACGTCGCCCGATCGACGGCCAAAGGAGTCGGCGCGGCGTTGACCGAATCGCGATGCGGTGATTCGTTTCTCACAATGGCTCTCCTACGGTTATTCGACGACGTCCTCGTCGGCGGGACCGAAGATGTACAGGTGGTCAACCCGGCATCGTCGCGGGTCGTTGAACGGGGCCGTGATCCGCTGTCTGGTGTCTTGGTAGATCCTGGCGACCTGGCGTGGATCGGCATCCGGCATCCCGTTCACTTCTTCGGCGAGGAGTCGTTGTCGCCGTAATCGTCGTTCCAGCGCCACCATTCGTAGGGTTTGGTCTGCGGGTAACCCTCGGGCGAGTCCTCCCAGGTCTCCTGTCGACCCAGGGCCGTCATGTCAAGGAAGTGGAACGTGTTGTCGAACACCTCGTCGCCGCGGCTGTCGATGAAGTAGGTGCGGAATATCCGGTCGCCGTCGCGGATGAAGGCGTTGGTGCCGTGCCATTCCTCCACTCCGAAGTCGGTGTCGAAGGCACCGTCAGATCCGGGCACGATGGTGTACCACGGGTGCTTCCAACCCATCCGTTCCTTGATCTGTGTGATGTCCGCCTGCGCGCCGCGCGAGGCATACACGAGTGTGGTGTCGCGGGCGTTCAGATGGCCCAGGTTGCCGATGTGGTCTGCCATCAACGAGCAGCCGACGCAACCGTGTTCGGGCCACCCGTGCACATCTGGGTCGAGGAAGGCACGGTAGACGATCAACTGGCGCCGCCCGTGGAACAGATCCAGTAGGCCGACCCTGCCGTCAGGACCGTCGAATTCGTAAGCCTTCTCCACCGGCATCCACGGCATCCGCCTGCGCATCGCGGCGAGCGCATCACGTGCCCTGGTGTGTTCCTTTTCCTTGACCAGCATTTCCTGCCGCGCAGCCTCCCACTCCTGCGCCGACACAATCGGAGGCGTCTTCACGCGGTCTCCTTTCCACAACGTCAAAAATTCAACATTTCGGTTGAACAACTTTTTCCAGCACACCACGGAGGATGGCTATAGTCAACAAGATGGTTGAAGATCAGGTGCTGGATCGCGCCTACGCCGCGCTCGCCGATCCGACCCGGCGATGGCTGTTGGAGACGCTGCGTCAGGGCGACGCCCGCATCACCGACCTCGCCGCGCCGCTGCCGATGACATTCGCCGGGGTGTCGCGCCATGTCGGTGTTCTCGAGTCGGCGGGGCTGGTGCGGCGGGAGGTACGCGGCCGCGAGCACTGGCTCTCCCTACAACCGGATGGATTGACGATGGCACAGCAGTGGATAACCGAGCAGACCGAGTTCTGGTCCGCGCGCGCCGACGCGCTATCGGCACGGCTACGCCGAAAGGGCAGCCGTCGATGACGGAATCGGCGACCGTCCGTGTGCAGCGCGTCATGCCCGCAACGCCGGACTTGGTTTTCGACGAATGGCTCGATCCGGAGTCATTGCAGGAGTGGATGTGTCCGCGTCCCGTCCGCGTCCTCGACGTCACGGTCGAACCGCACGTCGGCGGGGTGGTGCGGATCGACGTCGACGATTCGGGCACCCGCGTGCTGATCAGCGGCCAGTTCCTGACCATTGACCGGCCGAGCCTGCTGCGGTTCACCTGGGCCAACTCGAATTGGCCGGACCCGACATCGGAAAGCGTTGTCAATGTCTCGTTCGAGCCGGTCGGCGACGATGAAACGCTGATGTCGATCGAGCATTCCCTGCTTCCCCCAGAGGAATTCGAGAGCTTCGACAGCGGATGGACGCTCACCGTCGACCAACTCGCCGCCGTGCTGGGCGGGCGATGACGCAGCGATGGATCGTCGACGCGATGAACGTGATCGGCGCTCGCCCGGACGGCTGGTGGAAGAACCGTCGAGGCGCGATGCTCGGTTTGGTCGAAAAGCTTGATCGCTGGGCTCCGTCGCAGGGCCTCTCGGTGACGGTCGTGTTCGAGCGGCCGATGTCGCCACCGATCGTCTCGTCGGTGATCGAGATAGCGCATGCGCCAAGGGCGGCCGCAAATTCCGCCGATGACGAGATCGTCCGGCTCGTTGAGGCCGACGATCGACCGCGAGACATCACCGTGGTGACATCAGACAGCACGCTGGCCGCACGGGTCCGCAGCGCGGGTGCGTCGGTGTATCCGGCTTCGGGGTTTCGCGACCTCATCGACCCGCACGACGAGTGACACGTCCTTGATGCTGTTGAAGCGCGTTTTCTCTTTGGTCGAGCTTGACCGTGATACGGCGACGGCGGAAGATCGCATCGGTCCGCAGGCGTCCCGCCGCGGACAGGCCATAGGAGGCGCCGTGATTGGTGTCAATGTCAGGTTCCAGTACGAGGATTCGTTCGACCGCGCGCGTGTGATCGGCATTGCCGACAATGCTCGGGAGACCTTCGAAGGCATGCCAGGCCTCCGCTTCAAGTTTTTCACACTGGACGAGTCTGCTCGACGGGCCAACAACTTCTACGTCTGGGATTCCGATCAGGCGGCGCACGAGTTCTTCTCCGACGAGCTTCGTCGGCGGGTGTCCGACCTCTATGGCGTCGCACCGACGATCGAGTTCGTTGAGATCGCGCAGATCGTCGACAACTCGGGCTCATAGGACATCGTGTGACTCTAGGTCAGCCGCGTCACCCGGCCCGCGTAGCCGAGCGCATGCTCGTAGGTGTCCAGGTTGTCGCGGGAGATCTTGGCATGCACGGGCTTCTCGAGAAGGAATCGCAGCACGGGGTTGTACGCGTAGTAGGTCTCGTGGAATGTCAGCACCGTCGTCCCGTCTGACTGTTCCTCTAGTTCGTGATAGCCCTCGGCGCGCGACCACAGCGGCTTCCCGACCGCCACGTATCGCGAGATCTTGTTGAGCTTCGCCTCGGTCACGGTTTCCCATGAGCGCCCCTTGCCACCCGACATCAGGTACTTCGGGACTTCGAATATGCAGGTGCGAACCAGACCTTCGCCGGCTTCGTCGCCTTCGTTGAGAATCTCCATGCTGCCGGTAGGCCATGTCAGGACACGCGGTTTGGGAGAGTCCGCGGGCACCGGCGGATGCAGCACGCGCCACACCCGTTTCGGCGGCGCGTCGATATGGAATCGGACGGTGTAGGACTGCATCAGCGCTCTCCCCAGGTGTTCCAGAAGGTGATCGTCTCCGGTGTTGGCCGGGACGCGGGCCGGAAGTCGGTGCCGATCGTGTATGCGACGGGAAACAGCGCGGCCTGCATTGCGGTGCTGGGGATTCCGACGATTTCGCCGACCTCACGCTCCTTGGCGAGGTGCATCGTCGTCCACACCGAGCCCAGCCCGCGAGACCGCAGAGCCAGCAGGAAGCTCCATCCCGCCGGGATGATCGATGCCCAGCCTGATGCCGCGACCAAGTGATTGCCTGCATCGAATCGGCTTTCCAGGCAGGGGATTACGTGAACGGGGACCTTGGCCAGGGTGTCGGTGAGCGAGAAGGCGCTCTGGTACACCCGCCGCGTCTGCGGATCAGTCGTATTCGACGCGGCGTGGGCCAGGTACTCCTTGCCGATGCTGGTGTAGACCTCCGCAATCGCCGCGCGTTTGTCGGCGTCGGTGACCACCAGCCATCGCCAGTCCTGCGCGTTGGCCGACGTCGGTGCCTGCATCGCGAGCCGAACGCAGTCCAGGATCACGTCGCGCTCGACGGGTCGGGTCAGGTCGAGGCGCCTGCGCACGGCCCGCGTCGTGCTGAGCAGCTCATCGATCGACGCGATATCCACAGCTCACACGTCGATCGCGCAGGACTGGTCGACGCCGAGCACGGTCAACGATCGCCCGAGGCCGAGGAACACTGCGACGCACAGGGTCAGATCGAGGACCTCCTCGTCGCTGAACGCTCCGCGCAGGCGTTTGAAAAATGCGTCGTCGATCGATGCGTGGTCGTTGGCGAACCGCTCGGCGAACTCGATCGCAAGGCGCTGGCGCGACGTGTAACCCGGGTAGGTGGCATACGCCGCGACGTTCTCGTATTGCCCGGCTGCGATCCCGGCATCTTGCACCGAGGGTGCCCGGAAATCTGAGCAGGCGACGCAGTCGTTGATCTGCGCGATGCGCATCCTGGCGAGTTCGCGCTCCTCGGCGGGAAGGATGCTTTCCTGGTATGCGCCGCGGATCATCCGCTCGACCATGCCGCCCAACTGGGGCCGCAAGGTCCAGATCATCGCCGCTTCTCCGCCGGGGCCATCCGGCACTTCAAGCCTTGCCATGAGCCAACTTCCTGCAGGTGAGGGCCCTACCCATCTGAGGTAACCAGATTCTCGGTATCGCTGTCCAGGGAAAGGCCGTCACCTGTGAACGCTCGCGCCCACGAGGACGTGGACAGGGAGGGGACACGGAATTAGCGTGCGGTGGCGGGGCGCACGCCACGAGCGCCCAAGCGTTGGAGGTCGGTGCGTGCTTTTCATGCATGAGGTGCACTCGGTGCGCGGTCGTACGGAGGACGACTTCGAGGCCGCGTTCCGCGACGGTTGGATGCCGATACTCGGCGACGGCGACGATGCCAGGCTGCTGTGGTACACCAACCACGCGCACGGCAGCGGCCCGGCGTACACCGTCGTAACCCTCACCGCGGTTCGCGACGGAACGGCGTGGGAGCGGCTGGCCCTGCGAATTCAGAAGGGCGATCTTCGACCGTGGATGCGCGACCTCGACGAGCTCCGACACGACGTCGACGCCAAACTGCTTGTGCCGCTTCCCTGGTCGCCCCTGCGGGACGTCGACTTCAAGGACGTGCCGACAGATGGCCGCGAGCACGCACTGACCCTGTACATGGAAGACACCATGTGGCCGTACGAGGACACATTGCTCACCTACATCGAGCGATGCGGACAGGTGTACTCCCAAAGCCTGGACCGCCCGAACCCGCTGTTGAGCATCGAGGCCGCCTTCCAGCCCGCCCTCGGCAGCCATCTCCGTCGCGAAGTCGCACTGATGCAGCGGGTTCACAACCCGGATGCCCTGCTGAAACTCCTGCAGACCGAGATTGCGCCCGAGTACCGCCGCCCGGGCACATGGATGCACGACGCACTCGAGCTGCGCGACCAGTGGACCAGCCGGCTGCTGCGAACCTCCTCCTGGTCACCGCTGTTCTGAGCCGCCTGTGAATATCGGAACCATCGTCGACGCGGCCGCCGCAGGCGATCCCGCGCGCGCCGCCCTCATCGTCAACGGGCAGACCATCAGCTACTCCGAGCTTGCCGCGGCCGTCGAGCGATGCGCCGCGCGGCTCGACGATGCCGGGTTGGCGGGCAGGCGCATCGCCGTCGCCGACGTCGGAAGCCTGCTGTCCATCGCGGCGATGCTAGGCGCGGCCAGAATCGGAGCCGCCGCGGCGCTGATGAACCCGGCGCTGACTCCGCCAGAATTGAAAGGGATCGCGGCGAAGGCGGGCTGCGCTTCGGTCAGCATCGCGGGCGACAAGTATGTCCAGCGTCTGCGCGATGCGGGAATGACCGAAACCTTCACGGCGACCGACCTTTTCGACAACAACGCCGAGACGCGCGCGCCCGCGAACGATGTCGACGGCCGCGACGGACTGGTTCTGTTCACAAGCGGCACAACCGGGCTGCCAAAGGCGATCGGTATCACCCAGGGTCGGTTGACCGCGCGAATCACGGTTGTCGCCAGCCGGTTTCGGCGGGACACCCCGCCAACCGTGAGCATGATGACCGTGCCGTTCTTCCATGTCGGCGGCGCACTCGGGGTACTGGGCAATCTGTACGCGGGCAACACCTACGTCGTGCAGGACCGGTTCGACGCAGGCGAGTGGCTGCGCCTGGTGCAGGAGCACCGCGTCACATCCACCTTCATGGTGCCGACAATGCTGCAGCGCATCCTGGACCATCCCGACTTCGGCAGCACCGACCTGACCTCGCTTACGGCCATCGCCTACGGGGCGGCGGCCGCGCCGATCACGTTGATACGACGTGCGATGGCCGCGCTGCCGCGCGTCGGTTTCGCCAACGTCTTCGGTCAGACGGAGACCTTGGGCGCCTACACCACGCTTCTGCCGGACGATCACCGTGATCCCGCACGCGTGGGATCGGTGGGCAGGCCGCTGCCCGGCGTGGATGTCAGGGTGGTGGACCCCGACACCGGAACCGATGTCGAACCAGGCGCGGTGGGCGAGTTGTGGGTCAACACCAGCCAGAACGTCACCGACGGCTGGCTGCAGACCGGGGACCTCGCCAGGCAGGACGTCGACGGCTACATCTATCCGACAGGCAGGCTGAAGGACACGATCAATCGCGGGGGAGAGAAGTTCGGACCCATCGAGGTGGAGGAGGCGATTCGAACCCATCCGGCCGTCAGCGACGTGGCCGTCGTCGGTGTCGCCGACGAGGAGATGGGCCAACGGGTGGGCGCCGCTGTTGTGGCCCGGTCGCCGTTGACGCTCGACGAGCTGCGGTCGCACTGCCGGGACCACGTCGCGTACTTCAAGCTGCCGGAGCGGTTGAGGCTCGTCGACGCCATTCCGTACAGCGACACCGGCAAGGTGAACCGGCGCCGGCTCGCCGCGCTGATCGCCGACGAGGCTTGAGCCAAGGGAGGCGGCCGTGCTGTTTGTTCACGAGACCCACCGCGTGGTCGGTACGCGTGAGGACGAGTTCGAAGCCGCCTACCGCGAGGGCTGGATGCCGACCTTGGCCGAGGGCGATGACGCGCGACTCCTCTGGTACACCAACCAGGCTCACGGCTCCGGCAGGTCCTACACGGTCGTCACCATCACCGGCATCGCCGACGGCGCGGCGTGGGAGCGCCTGGCTCTGCGTGCCCAAACGGGCGACCTGGCGCCGTGGATGCGCGAGTTGGACAGCCTGCGCCACGATGTGACCGGCAAGATGCTATTGCCCGTCGATTGGTCACCCCTGCAGCACGTCGACCTGTCCCTCGTGCCGACCGATGGTGCGACCCACGAGTTGAGTCTCTTCATGGAGGACACCGGCTGGCCGCACGCGCCGCTGGACGACTACATCAGGTCGTGGGACGAGATCTACTACCGACCGTTGTCGAAGACCTCGCAGATACTCGACATCCAGGTGTGCTTCCAGGTGGCGCATGGCAGCTACCGGCGGCGCGAGGCCATGCTCTGGCAGAAGATCTCGTCGGCGAACGATTACGCCACGCTGGTTCGGTTGCTCACCTCGGATATCGCCCCTGAGCACCGCGGCCCGGGCACCTACATGTTCGAAGCGCTGAAGTATCGGGATCAGTGGGAGAGCCGACTGTTGCGGACGTCGGCGTGGTCACCGCTGTACTAGGGATTTTGCGTCAGGCCGTAGCAGACGCCGTAGTGCTCGGGCGTGCAGGGAATGCCGTTTACCGTGTCGTACCCGTTGGGGTTGTTGAACACCTGCGGGCCGCCCGCCGACGTCTGCGGGGGAACGGGCGCCACGGGTGCGGCCGCGCCGCCTCCGGCACCGCTGATGCAGACGCCTGCGAAACGGGTCGGCTTCGTCCCCCAAGGGCAGTCGGCGGCGGCCGGCGATGCGACCACCAACGGCGCCGCGGCGAACGCCACAGCACATCCGAATACGACGACACCGCGCTTCACAGACACCATCTACGCTCTCCGAACCTCTCGACCGACCCGGCCCAGCCTAACCCACACAAGTCCGCGGCGTCCCACGCGCAACAAAACAGCGCAGGCGAACCCTTTATGGACATTGACTGTTCGCGCATAGTTAGGACATGGTCCCTAGCATCCCCCGGATGCGAATTCCTGTGAGTCGTCTCGGGCCAGCGACTGTCGGCATATCGGTGCTGGTCCTTGGGTGTCTTGCGGCGCAATCGGATGGTCGGGCTGAGGCCGCCCCTCTGCAGGCCGCGCACTTCGATTTCGGGGGACTGGCCAGGACCTATACCGTTCACGTGCCTTCCGGTGTCACGCATCCGTCGGGTCTGGTCATCAATCTGCACGCGGCAGGCGCCACCGGGGGCGACCAGGCCGCGCTCACGCACTACGACTCCGTGGCCGACGCGCACGGATTCGCCGTCGCCTATCCCGATGGGATCGACTTCAGCTGGGCCGACGGTCGCGGCGCCTCGGTGCCTGATCGGCAGGGCGTCGACGACGTGGGCTTCATTGCGGCCCTCGTCGGCAAGCTGCTGGCGGATTACGGCATCGATCCCGGACATGTCTACGCCACCGGCTTGTCGGCGGGTGCGTTCATGGCCAACCGGCTCGCTTGTGACCGTGCCGACCTCTTCGCGGCGATCGCCCCCGTCGCGGGCACCCTGGGCACCTCTGTGCCGTGCAACCCGTCACGACCCGTATCCGTGATGGAGACCGCTGGGACGGCCGATCCGATCGTGCCCTTCGACGGCGGCTCCATGACGGGCCGCGGTGGCGTCAGCGACGTCGTCGCCGCACAGGCCATGGCGGACCGCTGGAGGCAGATCGACGGCTGCCAGGGTGCGCCGGCCGACGCTGCGCTGTCCGATGCCGGTCAGGGGGTTTCGACGCACCGCCTCACGTCCGCTTCATGCGCGGCGGGAACGTCCGTCGTCTTCATGCGTGTCGACGGCGGCGGACATACGTGGCCGGGCGCCCCCGAGATACTCCCCGCAGCGGCAGTCGGGCCGGCCAGCCACGGCTTCGACGCCTCGGACGCGTCGGGTCAGTTCTTCGCCGCTCACGCGAGGTAGCAGACGGCCCGTCAGCGAGGCAGAAGTGAGATCTTCTGCCAGATCAATGGACGATGCAGGCAGGCTTGGCCTACGTCAGCAGCCCCTCTTTGACCAGCCAGTCGCGCGCAACGATGGCCGGGTCTTCACCGCCGGTGTCGACCTTGGCGTTGAGGTCGAGCATCACCTCGTTGGTGAGCTTGGGGCTCAACTTCGCGAATATCTCCGCCAATTCGGGGTGTGCCTCGAGCACCTTGGAGTTGACGACCGCCGAGAGGTTGTAATGCGGGAAGAAGGCCTTGTCGTCTTCGAGGACCCGTAGTTTCAGGCCGGGAATGCGTCCGTCGGTGGTGAAGACTTCACCGAAATTGCATTGGCCGTCGGCGGTTGCGGTGTAGATGACGCCGGTGTCCAGGTTGGTGACCCGGCCGAGCTGCTCGCGCGTGAGGCCGTACGTCTTGAGCATCGGCACGAATCCATCGTTGCGGCTGCCGAATTCGCTCTCGATGCAGAAAGTGAGGTCGGACTTCTTCAGCTTGGTCAGATCCGAGAGCTTCGTGACACCAAGGCGTTGCGCTTCGGATTCGCGGATCGCGAACGCGTAGGTATCGTCCATCGGGGCGGGCGGCAGCCATGTCAGACCGTTCTTGGCGTCGGCGTCCTTGGTGGCTTCATATTGCGCCGCTTCACCTTTCACGGGATTCTCGTTGCCGAGGTAATTGATCCAGCCGGTCCCGGTGTACTCCGGGGTGATGTCGGCCCGGCCGCTCACGATCGCGTGCCGCGCGCCGAAGCTGCCCGGGATGTTGGTCAGGTTGGTGACATCTGCGCCAGCGGCCTTCAGCACGGTCGAGAACATGTTGCCGAGAATCAACTGCTCGGTGAAGTCCTTCGCGGCGACGGTCAGCTTGACCCCGTCAAGCGAGTCGTAGTGACCGATGGCGCCGGGTCGGGCGTCCAGCACAGCCCCGCTGGCCGACTGCAGACCGCAGCCCGCGACGGTAACGGCGATCAGCGCGCCCAGCATCGTCAGCACGCGCCTGTTCGGGGAGATCCTCATGTCGTCACAGCCCCTTTGGCGCCGCGACGATTTCGGCGACCCGCGCCAGCCAGTCGATGAACAACGCGAGCGCCGCCACGAGCACCGCACCGACCACCAGAGTCACGGTCTGCTGCAGCTTGATGCCGGTGGTGATCAATTGGCCGAGACCGCCTGCGCCCGTGAACGATGCCAGCGCGGCGGTGCCGACGATCAGAACCAGGGCGGTGCGCACGCCGGCCACGATCACCGGTAGCGCGAGGGGCAGCTCGATCCGAACCAGCGTCGACCACGCAGACATGCCCATTCCCCGCGACGCCTCGACCAACCGCGGATCGACGCCGTCCAGTCCGGTGACGGTGTTGGCGACGATCGGCAGCGCGCCGTACACCGTAAGCGCCACAACTGCGCCCACCCCGCCGATGCCGAACAGCACAGCCCCGAGAGCGATCAGCCCGATGGCCGGTGCGGCCTGACCGAATCCCGCTACGGTGATGATCGGTTTCGAATAGCGCCGGAATCGACCGCGGGTCAGGGCGATCCCCAGCGGGATTGCGACCGCACAGGTGAGCACCGTGGCCGCGAGACTCACGGTCATGTGCTGACGCAACAGCGTCAGCAACTGCGAAACTGCGAGTGAGCGGCGCTCAGACTCCGACACCTGCGCCTTGTTGACATACAGGAGGGAGCCGACGACCACCACGACACAGAACAGCGGTTGAAACAGCCACCGGCCGATCCCGAGCCGGCGAGTCTTGCGCAGGGGTGCAGCGCCGTCGGCGCCAACGGCGGGTTCGGTACTGACGATCGTCACGGAGCCGACTCCGTCGGCTGGCCGGCGCGACGCAGATCTTCCATTGCGTCCATGATGGTTTCGACTCGGATCACGCCTTGATAAGTATTGCGCCGCCCGGTCACCACCACGACGCCGTGCGATGACGTGAGCATCGAATCAAGCGCATCGTTGAGCGTCGATGCGAGGTTGACAACCTCCAGGTCCTCGTCGCGTGCGACACCGTCGAGCGCGTTCGAACCCTGCAGGGCGTCCAGCGACATCCACCGCTGGGGCCGATCCTGGTCGTCGAGGACGATGACGTGCTCGCGTTCGAGGGTCCGGGCCGCTTGGATCGCGTCGGCAGGATCGTCGCCTATGTGGGCGACGGCAGCCTCGTGAAGGTCGACGTCGCGAACCCTGGTCAGGGTGAGCTGTTTGAGCGCGGCGCCCGCACCGACGAATCCACGCACGAAATCGTCGGCGGGTTCGGCGAGGATTCGTTCGGGGGTGTCGTACTGCACGATCCGCGAGCCGGTATGCAGGATCGCAATCCGGTCGCCCAGCTTGACGGCTTCGTCGAAGTCGTGGGTCACGAACACGATCGTCTTGCGCAGTTCGTCCTGCAGACGCAGGAGTTCGTCTTGCAGCCGTTGGCGTGTGATGGGGTCCACCGCTCCGAACGGCTCGTCCATCAGCAGCACAGGCGGATCCGCTGCCAGCGCCCGTGCGACACCGACTCGCTGCTGCTGTCCGCCCGACAATTCGCGGGGATAGCGATCGCGGTATTGCGCAGGATCGAGGCTGACCAGGTCGAGTAGTTCGTCGATACGTGCGGCGATGCGCTTCTTGTCCCATTTGAGCAGGCGCGGAACGATCGCGATGTTGTCGCCGACGGTGAGGTGCGGAAACAACCCCGCACCCTGGATGACGTAGCCGATGTGACGGCGCAGTTGGTCTGGATTACGTTGTGTCACATCGTCTTCACCGATGAGGATGCGCCCGCTCGTCGGCTCGATCAGGCGATTGATCATCTTCATCGTCGTGGTCTTGCCACATCCCGACGGGCCGACCAGCATCACGATCTCGCCGGCCGGGATCTCCATCGTGATGTTGTCGACAGCTGCATTCGACTGCCCGTCGTACCGCTTCGTCACGCCGTCGAGCAGGATCCGGGCGCCCCCTGTGGCACTCGATTTGTCGGTGCGGCTAGCGGAGTCGATGGTTGCCGAGTCAGACACGGATCCCCCTTGGGACGGTGAGGCGGGTGATGAAATTCAGCACGGTATCCAAGATGATCGCCAAGATCAGGATTCCCACCGTCGCGGCGACGATGGAGTTGGTCGCGTTGGCGCCGCCCATGCGCGAGATGCCCGAGAAGATGTAACCGCCCAGCCCCGGCCCGAGCGCATACGCCGCGATGGCCGCGATGCCCATCAGCATCTGTGCGGACACCCGGACACCGGTCATGATTACCGGCCAGGCCAACGGCAACTCCAGCCGCACCAGGGTGGCAAAGCGACTCATCCCCATGCCGCGCGCCGACTCGACGAGAGCCTTGTCGACGCCGTTCAGACCGACGACGACGTTGCGCAGAATGGGGAACACACCGAAGAACACCAGAAGGATCACCGACGGCAGCACGCCAAGGCCGACGACGCCGACGAGGACACCGAGCAGGGCATAGGACGGAATGGTCAGGCCAACTGCGGTCGCGGTGTTTCCGATGGCCACCCCGATCGGCGAGCGATAGATGACGATACCGATGATGACGGCGAGCACGGTTGCCAGGACGAGTGTCTGAACCACCAGGCTCATGTGCTGGTATGCAAGAAACGACAGCACCGGCCAACGGTCCCGGACAAACTCAACGAAGCCCATGAGCAGCAAGCCCCCGGATCGGTATGCGTTTGTACCCTCGGCGTTCGCCGAGTCGTTCCTGTGTCTTTCCCGAATCCAGCGAAGGCGAAACCCGCCTTCCGATTCCGGCCTCCGCGGTACAGACTGGCAATTGACTGTCCATTTGACGTCAGGCACAGGGGAGGCGAACTCGATGGCTCTCGAGAGAGACGAAATCAACCAGGCGGCGGACCCCGACGCGCAATCGCGGCGGGTCCAAGTGCGGCGTGCAGCGATGGCGAGCGCCATCGGCACGACGATCGAGTGGTATGACTTCTTCCTCTACAACACGGCCGCTGCGCTTGTCTTTCCACATCTGTTCTTTCCCGAGTCCACCGCGTACGCGGGGGCGATGCAGTCGTTCGCGACTTACTTCGTCGGGTTCGCCGCACGCCCGATCGGCGCGGCCATCTTCGGGCACTGGGGTGACCGGATCGGGCGCAAGACCACGCTGATCATCACGCTGCTCGTGATGGGTCTCGCGTCTGCCGTCATCGGCATCATGCCCGGGACCGCGACCATCGGTGTCGCTGCGCCCGTGCTCTTGGTGGTCCTGCGCGTGCTGCAGGGGATCGCGGTCGGCGGCGAATGGAGCGGTTCGGTGCTCCTGACGATGGAATGGGGCGACCAGCAGCGCCGCGGTCTGCTCGGCAGCTTCGCACAGATCGGCGTGCCGGTGGGGCTGGTTCTGGGCACCGGTGGCATGACGCTGTTGTCCGCGACGATGTCCGAGGAGGCGTTCGACTCCTGGGGATGGCGCGTACCGTTCCTCGCCAGCCTCATCCTGGTCGCGGTGGGTCTGGTGATCAGGCTCAGGATCCTCGAGACGCCGATGTTCGCCAGGGTGGTGGACCAGGGAAAGACCGCGAGCGCCCCGGTCGCCGAAGCGATCCGGCGTCACTGGCGGGAGATTCTGCTTTCCGCGGGTGCGCGCTTCGCCGAGCAGATGCCGTTCTACCTGTTCACGACATTCGTGCTGACCTACGTCGTGCAGCGCCACCACTACAGCAAGACGTTCGTGCTCGCGGCGGTCCTGGTCGGAGCCACGGTCGAACTCGCGGCGATCCCCTTCTTCTCGCACCTGTCGGACACTCTGGGCCGGAGAAAGGTGTACACGGCCGGTGCGGTGATCGTCGGCTTGTTCGCTTTCCCCTACTTCTACGTGCTCACGCACGGCGGCCAGGCGTCGATCTTCGTCGTGATCGTGGTGTCGATGATCATCCACGCGATGATGTACGGCCCGCAGGCCGCGCTGATCGGCGAAAGCTTCCCAACACACTTGCGGTACGGCGGCGCCGGTCTGGGCTACCAGTTGGCATCGGTATTCGCGGGCGGCCCGGCGCCGCTGCTGGCGACGTGGCTCCTTCACCAGACGGGCACGCCGTATTCGATCTCGATCTACATTGTCATCGCCGCGGTCATCACGGTCATCTGTTGCCTCGCGCTGGCCGATCGCTCCCGGGCGGACATCGAGGACGACGCGCTCTACAGCCGAGCAGGCACCTAGGCGTCGGCGCCGTCCCATTTCTCCAGGAAGGCTTCGGTGACGATGGCGGCGTTGTCCGCCGCGATCTGCTTGTAGACGACGAACGTGAACGGATAGCCCGGTAGGTTCAGCGGGTCGCCAGGTCCGTCGGACATTCCGCGGATGCCAAGGAACGGAACGCCGTGCGCATCGGCAACCTGTTGTGCCGCAGCGGTTTCCTGATCGACCGCATCGACGGTAGGAGGATCGTCGGTGAGGAAACCGGTGATGTTGCTGATGACGCCGCGGGCCAAGAACGGTCCGATGGCGCCGAAGAAGTTGCCGGTGAACAGGGGAGAGAAGTCCGGAGCAGCGAGCGGCTGCGGACCGAAGATCGCTCCGCCGAGCGGGATCGCGGGGAAGGCGACGCCCTTGTTGTTGTCGTCGGTGGAGCCGTCGCCGCCCACGTAGAGCTCCGGGACGCGGTTGAGGTTGATGAGTTGCAGGCGGGCGAGTGGACCGCAGATGCGGCAGCCGGTATCTGCAATGCTGCCGGTGCTCTCGAGGTCGACCGAGAGTCCGTTGGCCGCTTCCAGCATGCCGGTATCGACGTCGTGCCACGTGGTGCCGCCGTCGGATGTCCATCGACGAGGCACCGCTACATCGCCGATCTCGGTGCGGCCCGAGCCGCCCGCGACGCCGGCGAAAACGACTGCGGCGGTTCCGGTTCCGGACTCGGGCTTGAAATGACTCAGTGCCGTCTCGGTGGTGTCGGCGGCATTCTGCATGCCGATGCCGGTCATGCCGACGATGACCTTCTTTCCGCCGAGCGTGCCGAGGTAGTAATGACGGCCGTCGACGACTACGACGGGGTCCTTGGCGAGAGTGGTGCGCGCGAGGATCGCATCGGCCTCGGCCGGGAAGGCGGCTAACACCAGCGTTCGTTCTTCGGGCTCGGCGGTGTCGCCCACAAGTCTCTCGCTTGCCGTCTATTTCGGGACAGCGTCGAGTTCTGCTCGCGCCTGGTCGATTTGGTCATACGCATAGGCTGTGACGACGGCGGTGGGCATCGTCTCGCCCTTGCGCGAAAGTGACTCGTAGGTCTCGTCGCCGAGCACATCACGCAGCCGACGCGGCCCCAGATCGATCAACTTCCCTTCGCTGAGCAGAACCGCCGTCGATTCGGCCACCAGGATTTGACCGCCGTGCCCTGCGGCCATCACTCGCGCCGCACGGTTCAGAACTGCGCCGAAGTAGTCACCATCGCGCAGTTCGGCTTCGCCTGTCGCCAGTCCCATCCGAACCGGCATCTCCAGAGCATGCTGTGCGGCCACCGCGGCATCGACGGCGGACTTGGGGGAGTTGAACGCCGCACAGATCCCGTCACCCGTGTGCTTGAAGAGGAAGCCGCGATATGCGGCCATCACCGAGCGCAACACCTCGTCGTGCTCGGCCAGCGCTGCCCGCATGCGATCTGCATCGGCTTCCCACCGACGAGTCGAACCCTCGACATCGGTGAACAGAAAGGTCACCACCCCCGAAGGCGGCACCCCCGCAGACACCCGCAAAGGATGTCACAGAGAACGGAGTCCCACCCCGAACATTGGCAGATCAGGCCTGGCGGCGGGATCCTAAGTTCACAGGACAATGGCAGGTAAGCGCCAGTGTATGCAGGGAAATCACTAGCGGTGGCCGGCCCCCGACTGACAGCCGATCAGCGCAATTCGTTCGTCGCGGCACTCCTCGGCTGGACCATGGATGCCTTCGACTACTTCATCGTTGTGCTTGTTTACGCCGATATCGCGAAGACCTTCAACATCTCCAAAGCCGAAGTCGCCTTCGTCACGACGGCGACGCTGTTGATGCGACCCGTCGGCGCGCTGATCTTCGGCCTGTGGGCCGATCGCGTTGGCAGGCGCATACCGCTCATGGTCGATGTGACGTTCTATTCGATCGTCGGATTCCTGTGCGCATTCGCACCAAACTTCACCGTGCTGGTGATCCTGCGCCTGCTGTACGGCATCGGCATGGGCGGCGAATGGGGGCTCGGCGCGGCACTGGCGATGGAGAAGGTTCCCGTCGAGCGGCGGGGTTTCTTCTCGGGCCTGCTGCAGGAGGGATACTCGTTCGGCTACCTGCTCGCCACCCTGGCGTCTCTGCTTGTCATCGACTGGATGGGCCTATCGTGGCGGTGGCTGTTCGCGCTGTCCATCATTCCCGCACTGATCAGCCTCATCATCAGGTCGCGGGTCCGCGAGTCCGAGGTGTGGGAAGCCACTCGAGATCGAATGCGTGTGACCAGCACCAGGTTTCGCGACATCCTCGGCGACAAGACCATCATCCGCCGATTCATCTATCTGATCCTGCTGATGACGGCCTTCAACTGGATGAGCCACGGCACCCAGGACGTGTATCCGACATTCTTGCAGGCAACCCACAACGGCGGCGCGGGCTTGTCGAGCGAGACGGCGAAACTGCTCGCGGTCATCTACAACATCGGCGCGATCATCGGGGGACTGGTGTTCGGCACGCTTTCGAACCGCTTCGGTCGCCGCTACACCATCGTGTTCTGTGCCGTGCTCGGGCTGCCGATCGTTCCGTTGTTCGCGTTCTCGCATACGGCCGCGATGCTGTGCCTCGGCTCGTTCCTGATGCAGCTGATGGTCCAGGGCGCGTGGGGCGTCATCCCGGCACACCTGACTGAGCTGTCGCCGGATGCGATTCGCGGGTTCTACCCCGGCGTCACCTACCAGCTGGGAAACCTGTTCGCGGCGTTCAACTTACCGATACAGGAACGCCTCGCCGAGACACACGGCTACCCATTCGCGCTTGCCGCCACGGTCGTACCGGTGCTCATCGCGGTCGCCGTGCTGACCTTGATCGGCAAGGACGCCACCGGGTTGCGATTCGGCACCGACCAGAGCGCCCACGCGGTCCGCACGTGATTGTCGCGTTCTACTACTTAGCGTAGTATTCGGGCCAAGCCCTACCGAACGGCAACCGGAGGTGCCCCAATGAAGTGGAGTTTCGCCCAGATCGGGCTGCTGATCATCGCCGCCTTTCACGTCGTCCAGGCGGTCATCGGATTCATCGTCGAGCCGAGCTTCGCAACGGGTCCCGGTGCGCCGACAGCCCAGGTACTGGGGATGGACTACAACGGCTGGCACGCCGTCGCCGGCCTGGCATTGTTCGCGCCCGGACTGGTGTTCGCGATGCGTAAGTCATGGTCTGTGCTGTATCTGCTCATCGCTGGGGTGGTCGGCGGCCTGCCCGGCATCTGGGCGTTCTTCTCCCATCAGGTCGCATTCGTCTTCACATTCCCCAACAACACGACCGATGCTGTGGTGCACCTGGTGACCTCTGCGGTGATGCTCGCGGTGGCGGCGATACAAATTCGCCTCGACGGCGGCCTCGAGAACTCGCTGGCCGACCTCCACAAGGATCGTCAGGCGACACGAAAGACCGGATAGTCGTTGACGATTCGTTCGAAGTTCTCGACGGGCTGACGGCGGTCGACCGGAAAGAACGGCCGTGCGCCAGGAGCAAGGTCGAGATACCGGCGCAGGATCGCGGCGCGGTCGGCAGAGAAGTCCTCGATCAGGGATACGTTCTCCCGCTTCCTGTGCATGAGAAGGACTGCGTGCCCGTCGGCGCGGAGGTTGCGCACCCACTTCGTCTGCTGGCCCAGCATCGCCACCAGATAACGCTGGTCGTGGTAGTCGGCGACGACGACAGGAAATGAGATCGTGCTTCCGGACTTGTGCCCCCGAATCTCGACCGTGGCGGCATGACCGGGTCCGATGCCCGCGGCAAAGGCGATGGCGCCCAATCGGTTCGACACTCGCGCCGACCAACCTGGCCGACCCCCGCGATACTGCCACCTCTGAAGCCTGCTCAGCGCGCCGCGAAGCATGGCATAACCCTAACGGCAGACCCGCGCCGACGCTTTGGCGGCACAAAGACAGCGTGCGAAGTGTTGCGATATGGGGGAGAGGTTACGGTGACTCGAGGAGGCTGTGTGAAGGTTCGGTTCGGTGTGAGTCTGGGGGCCGATATCGCCCCCGGTGAACTGGTAGACATAGTCGACCATCTGGAGGCCGCAGGCGTCGACTCGCTGTGGTTCTCCGAACTCGTGTATGCCGAGGCTGTCGATCCGTTCGTCGGCATGTCGGTCGCGCTGGCGCGGACGAAGAAGTTGAAGGTAGGCACATCGGTCGCCGTGCTGCCCGGCCGCCACCCGGTACTGGTGGCCAAGCAGCTTGCGTCGCTCGCCGCCGTCGCACCGAAGCGGGTCCTGCCGGTGTTCGGCCTGCGATCAGCCTTGCCCGCCGAACGCGCACTCTTCACGGTGGCCAGCGGGAAACGCGCGAAAGTGTTCGACGAGTCGCTGCAACTGTTGCGCATTGCGCTGCGCGATGACACCGTCACCTTCACCGGAGAATTCTTCACCGTCGAAGATGCCCGCATACTTCCCAAACCGGAACCGCCGCTTGATATCTGGATTGGTGGTGCGACCCCTGCCGCGTTTCGCCGCATCGGCGCCTACGGCGACGGGTGGCTAGGCAGCTTTTTGACGCCCCCCGAGGCGGGTCAAGCTCGACGCGACATCGCGGCGGCCGCAGAATCCGCGGGGCGCGACATCGAACCGGACCACTACGGCATCAACCTCGCCGTCGGCAACGGTGAACTACCCGAGCCGGTCGTTGCTGCGATTCGCAGGCGCAGGCCGGATCTGGATCCGTCCGAACTCATCGCCAGCGATTGGCCAACCCTGCATCGCCGGCTCGACGACTACATCCAAGCCGGTTTGACCAAGTTCGTCGTCAGGCCGGCGGCGGGCATGGGCACCGCGGACTTCCTCGAGACCTTCGTCACCGAGTTGATGCCGCGGCAGAACTGAGCGATCGATACTGCGAACTGCCTGTGTAGACATGTGACGGTATCCACAACGTGGTCACGTATCACGCAGGGTCGCCGAAGATCACCAATCGGAACGGGTTGAACACCGCCGCGAAAGGCTGACCGCCAGCAAGCCCGCATCGGGTGAGCACAATGCACAAAACCAACCTTAACGGCGTTAGTTCCCGTTATCAGCACAAGCGGGAAGCGGCGCCGAGCACTCCGTAGCTTCGGTCGGGTCAGGGAACAACCAACCAAACAGAAACCCAACCCCTGCAACTGATTACAGAAATGGAGTACACATCAAAGAACATCAAGAAGGTTGCGGCCGGCGTCATCGCCGGGGCCGCCATCACCGCCGCCCCGCTGGTCGCGTTCGCTGCCCCCGCGTTCGCGGACACTGGTTCAGCAACACCGGTTGTCGCCTTGCACGAGCACCATGAGCAGCCCGCCTTCAAGACCAAGGCCTTCCCTGTGGTCCCTCTGCAGCGCAAGCCGCACATCGTGGTCAACAGCACGTCCGCCGGCCGGAGCGACCAGACGCGCGTCCTCGTCAACGCCGCATCGGCGGGGAGCCTCCGCGACGGCAACGCCGCGCGTTGTGGCGGTGGCATCAACTGCTGACTGCCACGCCGTCCGGCGGTTCCGAGGTAATTGTCCCTACTTCGGAACCGCCGGCTTCGCGTTTTCATGCGGCGCGGACCGGCGCTTATCGTGGCGGAGTGGCCGAACCGTCCGTCGCGAAGTTGCGCGCAAGGCTCGACGGCCTGGCGATCCGCGACGCCGCACGCCTGGGTCGGCGTCTGAAGAACCTGCGTGGCGCCAAGCCGGAGAAGCTGCGGCAGCTCGCCGAACAGATCGTAGAAGCAGAAGCGCTGGTGGCCACTCGGCAAGCCGCCGTGCCGACGATCACCTACCCGGACCTGCCGGTCAGCGAGCGACGGCATGAGATCGCCGACGCGATACGGGCCAATCAGGTCGTCATCGTCGCCGGCGAGACCGGATCGGGCAAGACAACGCAGCTGCCCAAGATCTGCCTGGACCTCGCCCGCGGCATCCGTGGCACGATCGGCCACACCCAGCCGCGGCGGCTGGCGGCCCGCACGGTTGCCCAGCGCATCGCTGACGAACTGGGCACTCCGCTAGGCGACACCGTCGGCTACACAGTCCGGTTCACCGACCAGGTCAGCGACCGCACGCTGATCAAGCTGATGACCGACGGCATCCTGCTCGCCGAGATCCAGCGGGACCGCCGCCTTCTGCGCTATGACACCCTCATCCTCGACGAGGCACATGAGCGCAGCCTCAACATCGACTTCCTGCTCGGCTATCTGCGCGAGTTGCTCCCACGTCGGCCCGATCTCAAGGTCATCGTCACGTCGGCGACCATCGAGCCAGAGCGATTCGCCGCACATTTCGATGATGCACCGATCGTCGAGGTGTCGGGACGCACCTATCCGGTCGAGATCCGTTACCGCCCATTGGAAGTCGTTGTGCCGGCAGACGACAGCGACGATCCGGACGATCCCGATCATGAGGTCGTCCGCACCGAACTGCGCGACCAGACCGAGGCGGTCGTCGACGCGGTGCGGGAACTCGCGGCCGAACCACCCGGCGACGTTTTGGTCTTCCTGTCCGGCGAGCGCGAGATCCGCGACACCGCAGAGGCGTTACGCGAGTTCACCGACGACCCGCGCCGCCCCGTGGAGGTGCTCCCGCTCTACGCACGGCTGCCGACAGCAGAACAGCAACGAGTGTTCGCGCCGCACACCGGACGCCGGATCGTGCTGGCCACCAACGTCGCCGAGACATCGCTGACGGTGCCGGGCGTACGGTACGTCGTCGACCCGGGCACCGCCCGCATCTCGCGCTACAGCAGGCGCACGAAGGTGCAGCGGCTGCCGATCGAACCGATCTCGCAGGCGTCCGCTGCTCAGCGGGCGGGACGTTCGGGACGCGTTGCTCGCGGCGTGTGCATCCGTTTGTACTCCGAGGACGACTTCGCGTCGCGTCCGCGCTACACCGACCCCGAGATCCTGCGCACGAATCTGGCTGCGGTGATCCTGCAGATGACCGCGCTGAATCTCGGGGACATCGACCGGTTCCCGTTCCTCGACCCGCCCGATGCCCGCAGCATCCGCGACGGTGTCGCGCTGCTGCAGGAACTCGGCGCATTCGACGGGGCCGGTGCACTGACCGATATCGGCAGGCGCCTGGCCCGGCTGCCGCTCGATCCCCGAATCGGGCGGATGATCCTGCAGGCCGAAACCGAGGGCTGCGTGCGCGAGATCCTGGTGCTCGCCGCGGCGCTGTCCATTCCCGACCCAAGGGAACGTCCGAGCGATCGCGAAGAGGCGGCGCGCCAGAAGCACGCTCGGTTCGCAGACGAGCAGTCGGACTTCGTGTCCTACCTGAACCTCTGGCGCTACCTGCGCGAGCAGCGAAAAGAGCGGTCCGGCAACTCGTTTCGACGGATGTGCCGAGAGGAGTTCCTGCACTATCTGCGCATCCGCGAGTGGCAGGATCTCACCGGCCAGCTCCGCAGCATCGCGCGCGACCTCGGCATCGTCGAATCGACAGACCCGGAGCCCGCCGATCCGCCCCGGGTACACGCCGCCTTGCTGGCAGGCCTGCTGTCGCATGTCGGGATGCGATGGGAGGATTCGCGGGAGTTTCTTGGGGCGCGCAACGCCCGCTTCGTACTCGCTCCCGGGTCGGTGCTCACCAAGCGGCCGCCGCGCTGGGTCGTGGTGGCCGACCTCGTCGAGACCACCAGGCTGTACGGGCGTATCGCGGCCCGGATCCAGCCCGAAACCGTCGAACGCATCGCAGGCGATCTCGTACAGCGCGCGTACAGCGAGCCGCACTGGGACGCCCAAGGCGGTGCCGTGATGGCCTACGAGCGGGTGACGTTGTACGGGTTGCCGCTGGCTGCCCGCCGCCGGGTGAACTACGCACCAATCGAGCCGGACCTGGCCCGCGAACTTTTCATCCGGCACGCGCTGGTGGAGGGGGAGTGGCAGACCCGCCACCACTTCTTCCGCGACAACGCGCGGCTTCGTGCGGATCTCGAGGATCTCGAAGAGCGGGCGCGCCGCCGCGACCTACTGGTCGGCGACGATGAGGTCTACGCGTTGTATGACGCGAGGATCCCCGCCGACGTCGTCTCGGCACGGCACTTCGACACCTGGTGGAAGAAACAGAGGCACCGGACGCCGGAGTTGTTGACGTTCACCCG
This sequence comes from Actinomycetota bacterium, assembly GCA_046735135.1. GTDB lineage: Bacteria > Actinomycetota > Actinomycetes > Mycobacteriales > Mycobacteriaceae > Mycobacterium. The sequence continues at coordinate 12,225 of JBKPSU010000098.1, read as the reverse complement.
CGACGACCTGTTGCGCACCGACACGGCCGACACGGATCGGCCGGACAGCTGGGAGACGGGCGACATATCGCTCCCGTTGACGTACCGCTTCGAGCCCGGCGCTGCCGACGACGGCGTAACGGTGCACGTACCGATCGATGTGCTCGCGCGACTGGGCGGCGATGAGTTCGCTTGGCAAGTACCGGCTTTGCGCGAAGAACTGGTCACCGCGCTGATCCGCTCGTTGCCGAAAGACCTGCGCCGCAACTTCGTTCCCGCTCCCGACACCGCCCGTGCGGTATTGGAATTCATCGACGCCGCGAATGAGCCGCTCTTGGCGGGATTGCAGCGCGAATTACATCGTCGCACCGGAGTTTTGGTACCCGTCGATGCCTTCGACGTGGAGAAGCTCCCGTCACATCTGCGGGTGACGTTCTCTGTTGAGTCGGCAGACGGGGCCGAGGTCACCCGGGGCAAGGACCTCACCGCGCTGCAGGACCGGTTGGCGACATCGGCCCGCGACGCCGTCGCCGATGCGGTCGCAGGCGAGCTGGAGCAGACAGGCTTGCGCAGTTGGCCCGACGACCTGGTTGAGGTGCCGCGTGTCGTGGAGCGCACGCTTGGTGGCCGGACTGTCCGAGGCTTCCCGGCATTCGTCGACGCGGGTACAGCTGTCGACCTGCGCGTGTTCGCGACTTCCGACGAGCAGGAAGTCGCCATGAGATCGGGGATGCGCCGACTGGTGCGACTGAGTGTCAGTTCACCGGTCAAAGTGGTTGAGCGGCAGCTGATTCCGCGAGCGCGGTTGGCGCTCGGGGCGAACCCCGACGGCTCACTGGCCGCGCTGCTCGACGACTGCGCCGACGCCGCCGTGGACGTGCTGGTGCCGCAACCGATATGGATCCGTGACGAATTCGCCGCCGTGCGTGACCAAGTGGCGGCGGCGCTGATGTCGACGACCTCCGAGATTGTCACCAAAGTCGAGAAGGTCTTGTCTGCAGCGCATGACGTGGAGCTCCGCTTGCCGGCGCAGCCGCCGCAGGCGCAGGTCGACGCGATCGCCGACATCCGCGCTCAGCTGGACCGGCTGCTGCCGTCGGGGTTTGTCACCGCCACCGGCAGCGGAAGTCTCCCGAACCTCGTCCGCTACCTGACCGCGATCGTTCGGCGCCTGGACCGGCTGCCCCACGCGATTGAGGCCGACGGGCAGCGCATGCAACGAGTGCACGACGTACAGGACGCCTACGACGAGCTCGTCCACGCGTTGCCGTCGGGACGCGGGTCAGCCGCCGATATCCGCGATATCGCCAGCCAGATCGAGGAGCTGCGGGTGAGCCTGTGGGCTCAGCAGCTCGGCACCCCGAGGCCGGTCAGCGAGCAGCGAATCTATCGGGCCATCGACGCCGTCCTCGACCGATGAGCGAACCGGAGATCACGACGACGGGCACTACGTCGTCATCGGCGGTCGCCGGTGGCGCGCCACCGACCCGGCGATACCCGAAGAGCGACGCGCAGAACTGACACGCATCTTGATGGCATGGCGCAGGGAAGTGCGCCGCGCGAAGGGAACGGCGGGGGAGCCGGCGGCCCGAGCCGGTGTGCACGCGGCCAAGGTTGCGCTCGGCGATCGAGGCACTCCGCCGTGGTGGGAGCAGACCGACGATCAGCGCCGGGCGCGATGGCAGGCTCACGTGGAGCCGCCCGGCTGAATCCCAGGCGTCAGCCGCCGTTGTTGGGATCGGTAGCCCGTCGGGCCCTGTGGACTTGCTGCCAACGCCGCACGTTGCGGCGCGACAGCGAAGGAACTAACAGCGCGAGCGCTTGGACCGATTAACAGGATGGTCAGCGCTGCGGGCATGAGCAAAGGACGAAATCATGAGCAAGCGGACAAGGATTCTTGCTGGGGCGTTGATGTCGCTCGGTGTTGCACTGGCCGCACCCGTGTTGGCCGAGGGCACCGCGCACGCCCTGCCCGGCGGGCCACTACCGCTATCGTCGTGGCCCGGGTGCCCGGAGGACAGCCCTGAGGGCCCGTGCAGGTGGTGCCCGGGGGATCCGCCGGTGCAGACCGGCAATCTACGAATCAACCCGGTGGTATGGGATGAGAATGTCTGCCACACCTACTGGTACGTCTACCACGGGCAGGGCAACGTCGCGTCGAACATCTTCGAAGGAGCGACCCCGCCGCCGCCTCCTCCACCTCCGCCCAACTTGACGCCGCCGCTTCCGCCTGGGTGGTGCTGGTCACTGTTCATCCCGACGACGAGCTGCCCGAATGGTTGACGGCGCGCTGTCCTGTTCCGCCGCACTACGATCCGAACTCCCACGGGTCGTAGTGCGGATAAATCCACCGGCCGCCCCGGCCTGTCGAATCGACCGTCTGCATCATCGGTCGGTGGTAGCTTCTGCTGCAGGAGATGCCGGTCGAGGGGCGGGAGGGCCACCATGGCAGAGGAGCGTCGGATCCGGTTGTACGGCACGGCGGATGGCCTCAAACGCCAACTGGTCAACAAGATTCGGGAAACCTTGTCAGACGAAGACATGAAGACGATCAATCGCGCCGACATCACCATTCCGCCGGTGGTCATCGACGACGACCCGAGAGACGACATCGAGATCACGATTCCGGAGGTCGTCATCGACGACGATCCGTCGGATTGAGATGCGCTAGGCGATACTCGTGCATGGCAATGACGGTGACGCGTCAGCATTTCTCGATACGTTCCTCAAGCCGGTCGGGTGCGATCGTTTCGTCGCGGATTATTGGGAACGTCAACCGCTACATGTCAGCAGAGAAGAGGGCGATCACTATGCCGGAGTCTTCGATCTGGCGGATGCGGACGCGCTCCTGTCGGATTCAGGAGGTCTGTGGTCGTCCGGCATTCGGGTGGTCCAAAACGGTTCCGTCGCAACACATATCGGATACTCCTCGAAAGAGCAGAGCCGAAGCGTCGGTCGGGTTGAGGCCACCTACCAGGCATACCGCGCAGGCGCAACGCTGATCTTCTCGTCCCTTCAGGAGCGCTGGGCCCCCGTTCGCGCGATGCACGTCGAACTATCGTCAGCCCTGACCGCGCCGGTGAACATCAATGCGTACCTGACACCGCCGAATGCTGCAGGGTTCCCCATGCATTACGACACCCATCCCGTCTTCGTGTTGCAGACGTCCGGTGTGAAGCGCTGGCGTATCTATCCGCCCTTGATGCCGTTGCCGCTCACGTCCCAAACCTTCAAGAAGGACATGCTGCCGCCAGACGTGGATACCAACGATCCGGTCCTCGACGTGCATCTTCATGCGGGGGACATGCTCTACATTCCACGCGGGTTTCTCCACGCCGCGGAGGCATGCGACCGCGCGTCGCTGCACCTGACGGTGGGCGTGTACAACACGACGTGGAGCGCAGTCCTCGAGTCTGCGCTGCAGTCAGTCATCCACCGCCACCAGGAGTTCCGGGCGGGACTTCCGCTGGGATTCGGCAGGGACGATCGCGTGCGGGCCGAGGTGGTCCAGTCACTTGAAGACCTATGCCGCAGTGCCATAAGCCTCATTGAGTGGGGCGCGATAGTAGACGAAGCCGCGTCGGACGCAGAGCTCTTCCGGCGGCCAGATCTAGTGGGCCACCTACTCGACCTCGATCGCCTGCCAGACCTCGGGGCCAACACACCGGTACGCAAACCGGGGGACAGTCGCTGGTTCATCGACCGGTCCTCAGACCGACTTCGGCTGTCCTTTAACGGCAAGGATCTCTTGGTGCCTACCCATGTAGAGGGGGCGTTGCGTTTCATCGACGGCACCGGCGTCTTCACCCCGAAGGACATTCCTGGTCCACTCGATGAACCGAGCAAGCTCGTGCTGGTACGCCGGCTACTGCTCGAAGGCGCTCTCACCCACGCGGACTAGGCAGCGGGCAGACGTCAACTGGAGGCGTCGAGGATCTTGATCGCGAAGACGAGCGAGTCACCCTTCTGGATTCCCGCGCTGGGCTGACCATCGGGATAGCCGTCGGCAGATGTCATCGCAACGGCGACCGTGGACCCGACCTTCTGTCCCGCGATGGCCTTCTGGAAGCCCGGCACTACTCCGTTGAGCGGAAATTGTGCGGGCTCGCCACGCTCAAAAGCGCTGTCGAACACGGATCCGTCACGCCCGTTGACACCCACATAGCAGACGGAAACCGTCGCCGTGTCGGCGACGACCGGTCCGTCTCCGGACTTCAGGGTGTGCACCTGGGTCTCGTTCACGCTGAACGGTGCCTCCACCTTGACGACCGGCGCCGTCGTGTCCGTGGATCCGGTGACCGCGACGCTGCCGATACTCCCGGCTTGCGTCCATTCGGGCCTGCCGGCGTTCGCCGGCGCTGCCGTCGGGCAACTGCTGGCGTCGGTAGCCGTATTGGTGACGGAGGGCGCGGCGGTGGGTTCAGCAACTGACGTCTCGGTTGCCGACGGAGTTTCCGCATTCGAGCCGCACGCGGCGAGCGTGATGGCGAAAACCGCGGCACATGCCACGAAGCCGAGGGAACGATGCACACGATAGTGATTCACGGCGATCACGGTACAGCCGCGCCACGCAGACTTTGCCAGCCGCTCTGCGCGCTTGGCTCAGTGAGCCCGGCAGAAATTAACGGTGTTGTTGATATCGGAACGATTGGGGGTGATCAGAGCGCCGGGGCGAGTAATTGCGCCGTGGGGGGGAATCCCTCGGTTTGTGATGACACAAGCCAGCTGCGGTGCGGATGGTGAACTCCAACCGGCCAGGCGACGAGGGCGGCATCGCGTCGCCGGCCGGTCACGATTCTCGGGCAAGGTGCTCGGAGGATTGGTCGCGAGCTTGGTAGTCGTCGTCACCGCCATCGCGTGGGTCATGTATCACAACGTGTCCACCGGGATCACCACCTCCAACGCATTGGATGGTGCGCCGCCATCACCCGGGGCCGACCAGAACATTCTCATCATGGGGTTGGACAGCCGCCGGGACCAGCAGGGCCACCCGCTGCCGAAAGACATCCTCGACTCAATGCACGCCGGCGATGAAAGTTCTGGCAGTTATGACGCGGACGTGTTGATCGTGGTGCACATAGCGGCGGGGGATGGCCCCGTTACCGCGATCTCCATTCCACGCGACGATTACGGCGACCTGCCGGGCTGCCCGAAGTCGAACTGCGAGGGCAAAATCAAAGTGGCGTACCGGCTTGCGTACCAGAGCGTTATGGATACTCAGGCGACCGGAGAGTCGGAGTCGGCTCCCGCGTCCGACATCGCGGCGCGAGAACAGACGGCTCGGGAGGCTGGCCGCAGAGCCCAAATCAGCGCGGTCAGGAATCTGCTGCAGATTCCAATCGACCACTTTGTCGAGATCACCCTTGGGGCGTTCTTCCAGATCGCCCGCGTGGTGGAGCCAATCACGGTGTGCCTGAACGAGGACACTTCGGATCATTACTACTCAGGGGCGGATTTCCACAAGGGCCTTCAGCAGATCAACGCGGCCCAGGCGATGGGATTCGTGCGGCAGCGACGCGACGCACACGATGTCCAATTCACCGACCTCGATCGAACCCGCCGGCAGCAGGCCTTCCTGGCCTCGGTGGTTGCCGCGCTGCGCCACGGCGGTGCGTTGTCGAGCCCCAGCAAGCTGGGCGCCCTGCTCGATGTCGCCAAGCAGAACGTCGCCGTCGACGCCGGCTTCGACCTGGCAGGGCTGATTCCCTATGCGTCGGCGGCAATGAATAGGTCGGTCAAGTTCTACACGTTGCCCGTCACTGATTTCCGCACCTTGCCGGACGGTGAAGACGTCAACGTCGTCGACGTGCCCACTATCCGGACCATCGTGCACAAACTCTTGGCCGGAGAAGGGGCGCCCGCAGAAACATCGACAGCAGACAACGTCCTCGCCTCTGCACACCGCGTCGCACTCGACGTCATCAACGCTTCTGGCCAAGACGGGGTAGCGGTGGCCGTCCGAAACGCCTTGGCGAAGGAGCAATTAACGGAAGGGACGGTGAGCACCGCCCCGTCGATCAGCGCGACGACCAGCATCGCCTTCGGAACAGGTGCACAGTCAGCCGCTGAGCGACTGGCCGACGAGCTGGGCGTCAGCGCAGTCGCATCGGACGCCGTCCCCCCCGACTCAGTGCTGCTCACCGTTGGCACCGATTTCCACACCTCCCAGTACGTCGACGGGCTCGCCTCCACCTCGCACGCCGACGCAACGAGCCTGGACCCAAGTCCAACCGCCGTGTCTGCGACAGCCGCCGGTAGTGAAGCACCAATGCCTAACAACCTCTCGATGATGACCGCCGACGGCGTTCCCTGCGTGAGATGACATCGGCGGTTATGGTCATCGCCACTGTCATACGAGATGAATGAACAGCGGTGTAGCGTCACGCCGGTGACGGTTTATGCGCTGAACCTTTTCGACATCGCTGACCGCAACGAGTACCTCGCGTACTCCAAGCGGTCGCCGAAAGAGGTGGCGAAGCACGGCGGCCGTGTCGTCGCCCTCGGACGGTTTCGCGAGTCGGTCACCGGCGAAATCGAACCGCGCAAGGTGTTGATTCTCGTCGAGTGGGCCTCGAAGGAGGCCTTCCAAAGCTATTGCGACGATCCCGAACTGGCGGATCTGCACGCCCATCGGGAGAACGGTTCGTCGGCATACATCTGGCATCTCTTCGACCGCCTGGACGATCTGCGGCCTCTGCTCAAGCTCGGGGAAGGTTAGTCCGCGCGGTTCGAGTAGCGCATTACGCTATGGCGCGCCGGGGCGCGGGCCACAATGACAACTGTGTGTGGCTTGGGCGAACCTGCGCAGTAGTCGATTCCAGCCGCGCGGACCTATTCCGAAATAGAGGCCTCCTATGTTGATCGATCTGACTGAGCCCGCCGCCTATCCGTTGACGGCAAAGGTGAAAAAGGGAAGCGAATGCGACCTCGTGATGAAGGGTGGCATCACCAGCGGTGTGATTTACCCGCTCGCGGTATGTCAGCTGGCGACCACGAGGCGGTTGCGCTGCGTCGGGGGCACCTCGGCGGGCGCCATCGCCGCAGCCGGAGCAGCGGCTGCCGAATACGGTCGTGACGCGGGCGCTGGGGCGCATGGTCGCGCCGACGTCGGGTATCCCAGACTCGCGTCGTTGCCGGGCAAGCTCGCTGCAACGGATGGGCGTCACACCACCCTTTTTCATCTCTTTCAGCCGCAGCCGAAGACGCAAGCGTTGTACCGGCTGCTGTCCGTGTGGATCAGCGGAGGCGCGACAGGCATCCGGATTCTCCGGTCTATCATTCCCGCGGTTGGCACCCTGGTGCTGATACCGGCACTCGTGGGCATAGGGATCCCGGCCGCATTCCTGATCTGCTCAGCGCTGAGCCACTCGACCTGGGGGATCATACTTTCGGTGGTGCTGCTGGTCATCGGGCTGGTGATCGCTGTCCTCTGGAGCGTGATACGCCGAATACTCCGCGATCTGCCTGCCAACCAGTTCGGCATGTGTTCAGGCATGGAGCCCCCGAACAGTTCGCGCCCGGCGCTCACCACGTGGCTTGCCGACGAGTTCGATGCGATGGCCGGCCTGAGCGCAGATCAAGCTCCGCTGACGTTCGGTCTCCTGAAGAAAAAGCACATCGAACTGGCCATGCTGACAACGGATCTGAGCATTGGCACGCAGAACGTGCTGCCGTTCCAGAGCAGGGTGTGGGCCTTCAGGCCCGACGAGTTCGAGAAGCTCTTTCCGAAGCGGATCGTCGAGCACCTCATCGCCCATGCCCCGAAAGCGTCTGAAGGTGAGGTCTTTCAACGATTCTGGGACGAAGGATATTGTCCACTGCCGCTGCCCGAGGACATCCCGGTGATCGTGGCGGTCCGCATGAGCCTGAGCTTTCCCGTCTTGCTGTCTGCAATTCCGCTGTATGCGATCGACCACACGGTGTCCACGAATGACGTCGTGCCGCATATTTTCTCCGATGGAGGCATCACGAGCAATTTCCCGATTCACTTCTTCGATGCGGCGGTGCCGAGTCGGCCGACGTTCGGAATCAACCTGGTTGAAGTCTCCACGATCTATCCGGACCAGGAACGCAATGTATTGCTGCCGCCCGACACCGACGACCGCCTACAGGCGGCGACAGTCCAGATCATATCCGTGCCCCAGTTCGCGAAGTCTCTGCTGAATACACTTCAGAACTGGGCAGACTCGATGCAGACCCGTGTCCCCGGATACCGCGGCCGCATCGTTGCGGTGAACCACTCCAAGACGGAAGGCGGCATGAACCTTGACATGGGGCCGACCGTCGTCGACGACCTCGCCTGCCGGGGTCAGTACGCCGGAAAGGCAACGGACGAATTCGATTTCGACAACCACCGGTGGCTGCGGTTCCGCTCGTTCCTGCAGACGCTTGATGAGATCGTCAAGCCTGTCGGGGAGAGGTTGACCCAGGGGAGCGTCGATGGCGTCACGTCCTACGACAACCTGATCGCCGATCCGCCGTCGTATCACAAACCATGGAGCCAAGAGCGCAGGCAGGTATTCGGATCCGCCAAAGCCGCGATGGTATCGATGTCGGAGAGCTTCGCCAAAATCAGTCGCGAGATCGAACACGATAACGACCCGATCGGCAGTGGAGCGCCGGAACCACCGCCACGGTTACAGGTTCGACCGAGACCAATTTCGTAACCCCGGCGTGGTGGCAACATTTGCTAATCCGACCTAGGAGCGTCAAGAAAGTGCAAACCATGCGGTCTGTCGTCGCCGACACGGTAGGCGAACCATCCGAGGTCCTGCACCTGCAGACCCGCCCGATTCCGGAGCCCGGTCCCGGCCAGGTTCGGATTCGGGTGATCGCGGTGCCTGTCGAGGCCAGCGATCTGCATACCGTCCGCGGCAGATACGGATTCACACCGGAGTTTCCCACCGTACCGGGAATCGAATCCGTCGGTGTCATCGACGAACTCGGCAGCGGCACAGATGGTCTGACCGTCGGGCAACGCGTCGTCACGATCGGAGTCACGGGCACGTGGCAGGAGTATGTCATCGCCGATGCCGGGCAGGTCTTGGCTGTTCCCGCCGGCATGAGCGATTCCACAGCCGCCCAGATTCTCAGCAATCCGCTCACCGCCGTGATCTTGACCGGTGATGTGCTCGATGTCCGACCCGGTGAATGGCTCCTGCAGACGGCGGCCGGTTCGACCGTGGGCCAGTTGGTCATCCAATTGGGAACACACGTCGGCTTCAATACCCTCAATGTGGTCCGCCGCCGCTCGGCTGTCGAGGACATCCTCGCAATGGGGGGCACCGCAGTGATCTGCACGGAGGATGAGGACCTGCGCGAACGGGTGGCCGACATAGCAGGCGACGACGGCGTGTCCAAGGCGATCGACTGCGTCAGCGGTCAGGTGGGGGCGGACGTGTCACGTGCGTTGGCACCGCACGGCGAGCTGATCGTCTACGGTGCGCTGTCCACGCACCGCCAAACCGATCCCGACAAACTCACCATCCCCGTCTTCGCGCGCTCACTGATCTACGAAACAAAGACGATCCGCGGATTCTGGCTTTTCCGCTGGCTCAACGAGACCCCGAAGGACCGGATGGCCGCAACGATCGAGCGGACAGTTCAGCTGGCTGATAGCAGCCTGTTGCGCGTGCCGGACGGTCAGCCGATCGCACTCGAAAAGTTCGGCGAAGCCGTCTATTTGGCGGAAGCTCCGGCGCACGGGGGTAAACCGCTGCTGACCTTCGAGTCGTAGGACGAGAGGGCGCTCGGCCGAACAATTCGCGGGCCGGTGTGTCATTCAGCAACAGCATTGCGCCTGTGCGTTTCTGGGCGTACCTACTCGCCGCTCGCCGAAATTGAGCTCCGCGAAGCGGATCCACGGGGTGTGTGCTGCGTTTATGCTTAATTTCTCGCATCTACCGAGGGAGGCGCCATGCGTTCGCGTCGATGGCTCCAATTCTGGATTGAGGTAGTGCTGGGAATACTTGCCGCCGCTCTGGCCGTGTTGACGCTGTTTACACGCGAGTGGATCGAGGCGATTTTCGGATTCGACCCTGACTACGGAAGCGGCCTGCTGGAATGGCTGATTGTAGTCGTTCTGGCGCTGGCGGCGTGCTTGTTCGCCTTGCGTGCACGGGTGACCTTCGGCGCGCGCGCCTTGCGACCGGATTAGGTCGGTCGTGGGATTGCGTCGTTCATCGGCCACGCGGGAGACCTGAGGAGCAAAGGTGTCTGTCGAACAGATCGAGCTTGTGCGGGGTGAGGAGCGCGCCCCCAGTCGAGGCGAGCCGAAGTATCGGCCCCGGATACGGCGGCGGCTCGCCGAGGGGGGTTTAGACCGTCGGATCGGCTTGCGAGACATACCGTTCGAGGCGGGAGAATTGGTAGAGCAGAGCCCCGCTACGACGACGGGCCCGAACGAACCCGGCGGGGATCGTCGGGTTGTTTTCGGGACGTACACGCCGCTACCCACGAGCGGGGGGCCAGTCCCACCCGATCCCAGCGGCGCGGATAGCCCCGAAGGCGTGGTCCTCTACGTTGGCAACAGCTACTTGATGGCTTCCCTCGACGGCGGTCAGAGTTTCACCGAGCACGACTCGACCACGTTCTTGCCTTCTGCCGTCGGCCGACCGGTGGATCAGGTGATGATCTACGTGCCTCATCGCCGCATGTTTGCATGGGCGATGCAGCATGGCGTGACTGCTGCCAGCGGCGAGGGCAATTTCCGCATCGCCGTCGCCCACGTCGAAGACCTGCGCAATGACGTCGAGAGCGCCTGGGTGGCTTACGATTTCACCTCAACCGATCTGGGTGCGCCCGGCGTGGCCACAGATCGGCAGGACTTGGCGTTCAGCGAGATGCGGCTCTACATGACCACTAACGCCGTCGGCAAAGGCCGAGTGGTGATGAGTCTGTCCCTCGACGACCTTGACGCGGGCCGCACGGTCGGTTGGACCCGAACCGGATTTCTTCCGCCTGAATACCACTTTTCGGACCTTTCGCAGCAGAATCGGCAGAACGTTCACTCCGTCGCGATCTCGACCAGCAGCAGGCTACAGGTGATGCGCTTCGACGACGGCGCTGGCAGCTATGCCTTCCACGACGTCGCGGTTGGCCAGTTTCCCACGGCGAGCGACCTTGTGGCGACCGACCCCGATGGGGTCGACTGGCTCACCCGTGGCGTGGCCAATGTATCCGCATCGGTCATGATCGGCGACGACCTGTACACCGCATGGGATGCCGCTGCCAGCGCGCCGGGCGACCAACCGTTCTTCCCTAACGCGCACGTCCGCATGGCTCGTATCAACACGTCGAACTGGACAGCTAGCCAGGAACACCAGGTCTGGAATCCCGACTACGCCTTCGCGTACGGGTGTCTCGCTGTCGGCCGAGATAACGAGGAGATCGCGTACGGGGTCACTGTAGGCGGCCCCCACGACTACCCCAACTCCTGCTTCGGCATCCTCGGTGACTTCGTGGTCTACTTCCGCGACACTTCAACCGCAACGCCTGACGCCACCAAGGAGCCGCGCTGGGGTGACTATCTCACTGTTCGGCCCAGCGTGTTCGAGCAAGGTCGCTATGCGGCATTCGGCTACTACGCAGACGGGCCGACAAACGCTGCGGTGCAACGGCCCTTCTATCTGAACTACGGTCGGCCCTAAATCGGCGCGGGTCCCGCTGCACTGTGCGAGTCGGTCGCGACGCTGGATCATGAATCCGGCGCGAACCAGCGCCTCAGTGATGCGATCGGCGACATCGAAGATAGACCACGGGAGCGGCCGAGCGCGTACCACCAAGGCCGCCATAGATCGCTGTCGGGTTCGGCGGGGGAGAACCTGAGACTTCCGGCATCGGCGATCTCTAGCAAGAGAGCTCCATCGTCGGCCAGCATTTCGGACATGGCGGCGAGTGCGGCGTCGAGGCTCTGAACGTGCATAAATAGGAAACGGCTGTAGACCCAGTCGACGCGATGCCCGTGCAAGGGATTGTCTTCGACGCGGCCTGGACGAACCGAACGTTGCGGTGATGCGCCAATCTTTGTCGGGCGGCGTAAGAGGGGAGTAGTCGGAGATGCTATATGCAGTTGTCGACTTGACATAATGTGGCTTATCGGCACTTGGGTGAGCTGGGAATACCTGAATGCCCAGGCCACGGGCGGGATTAGGCATGAGCTCACCCCTTCCGCCGTGCACAACCTGATCTCGCGGCTAACCGGGCGCCGCACGCCGAAGCGGTCGGCGCATCAATCGTCGGACGGGG
>JBKPSU010000097.1:0-4725 GCA_046735135.1 Actinomycetota bacterium | reverse complement strand
CGGTTCAAGGAGCTGGTCGGCGAGGAGTACACCGTCAAGGACCTGCGCACGTGGCACGGCACGGTGCTGGCGGCCGCGGCCTTCGTCGACGCCGACCCACCGGTGAACAAGACGGTGACCAAACGCGTGGAGTCCGCGGTGATGAAGGAGGTCGCCGAGGAGCTGGGAAACACACCGGCCGTCGCACGCGGCTCTTACGTCGACCCGCGCGTGGTCGAGGGATACGAGAAAGGCATCACTATCGCCGCGGGGGTCCGACGCGCCGACCGCGCAAAGAAGCCGGGCGACCGGCAGGCCATCCTCGAGAACAGCACCGCACGGTTGATCCGCAAGGTGGCGAAAGGCTGATCAGGTCGTCGTCGCGGGCGCTCGTTGCGCCCCCATGGTGTGCTCGTAGATCCGCGACACGTCTTCGGCGATACGGTCCCACCCGTAGCAGGCACATGCCCGGTCCCGGGCGGCAGCTCCGAAACTCTTCCGCAGGAACGAGTCTCGCAGCAGCGTATTGATTGCGTTGGCCAATCCGCGGGGATCCTTTGGAGGCAGGAGATAACCGGTCACATCGTGCACCACGGCGTCGCGGACGGCGCCGCCGACAGCGGCCACCACCGGAACGCCGCACGCCATCGCCTCGATCGCATCCGCTCCCGATAGCTGGTTGCACACGACAACATCGGCGGACCGAAGCATTTGGGGCAATTCCGTCCTGTCGACCGATCCGTGGAGGTGTACACGACGGCCGACCCCCAAATTCGTTGCCAGACTCCGGACCTGAACCGCTTCTGGGTCGTTGGCCGCATCACTCGGTTGTGGGCCACCGATGATCGCCAACTCGGCATGCGGAATCATCGGCATCGCACGCACAATATCATCAAAAGTGTTGTGCAGCAGTGAATCCCCAGCGCTGACGATGCGATACTTTGCACGCTTGGGCGCCGATGCGCCGACCGGAGTGAAGAGGTCGACGTCGACCCCGTACGGCACCACCGAAATCCGGTGTCGTGGTCTGCCGGTGCGCACCAAGCTGAACGCATCGTCGGTGGAAGCAACCGTCACCCAGTCAGCCGATTTGACCGCCGTCGCCTTTAGCTGTGGCGCCAACTGCGGCACCCCGTCAAGACCCTCGATTGTCAGCACGGCAGGCAGTCCGAGCCGCCGAGATACGAGTTGAGATGCTATTCCAGACGTCCAGCAGTATGCGTGGGTGACGTCGGGGCGGTCGAGCTTCCACGCGTGGTGGAGATATTCGGCTAGTTGTCCCATCGCTGTCGGCAACTCATGCCCTGGCAGCTGCTCAGCAGGTCCGGCAGGCACGCGAAAGACGGTATAGCCCTGGCGAGCCTGAAATTTTTCTGCCTCGTCAGAATTGGCGCGGCGGGTGTACACCGAAACCTGGTGTCCACGCCGGGTCATGGCAGCAGCCAACCCCGCGACGCGGGTCGTCGCGCGCGCAGAGACCATTGCTAACTTCATTACCAAGAGCATTACCGCAGGTGAGTCGGGGTAAACCTCGAGCGCTGGACGGTTCGCAAGGTGGCCCGGAAGTGCTTCGTATTGCGGACCGGGACGGTCAGCTGGCGTTTTGCGACCGGCCCCTCGGGTAATCCCGCTGCTATGCGCGTCCGGGCGGCGGTGCTCCTGGTTCTGCTGTTCATCGGCATGGGTCTGCTCTTGACCCGGTGCCCCGCCAACCGCGATGGAATGCCTGGGCAATTGGCGCAGGCCATGGAGGAAACGACGGGAGCCGCGCGCAGCGGCGCCCTCGCGCTGGACCACTGGACGCAGCGGCGATCCACCGCGCAGTTGACCAGCGTGCAGCTGGCCGATGCGCGCGACGAAGTCGTCAAGGCCTACAAGGGAATTGCCGACCTGCGCGCCGAGGATCCCGTCGACCTCCAGCGGCAGCGCATGCTGACGTCCTCGATGACGGCCATTGTCGGCCAGCTGAATGCGGCGGCGGCAACGGTGCGCGGCATCACCACCGAGCCGTCGGCGGGAAAGGTTCGCGGCGAGCTGATCGCATCCGCCGATGCCCTGGAGAGCGGGTACCGCTGATGAAGAAGATCTTCTCGGTGGCGCTCGGGATCCTCACAGCCATTGGTGGATTCCTCGACATCGGAGATCTGGTCACGAACGCGGTCGTCGGTGCGCGGTTCGGCCTGGCGTTGGCGTGGGTGGTACCGGTCGGCGTCCTCGGCATCTGCCTCTACGCGAACATGGCAGGCCGCGTCGCGGCCCTCAGCGGCAGGGCCACCTTCGAGATCATCCGCGAACGGCTCGGCCCACGCGCCGCAGGCAGTAATCTGATCGCCTCGTTCTTCATCAACTTGATGACGCTGACCGCCGAGATCGGCGGTGTCGCGCTCGCATTGCAGCTCGCCACCGACGTCGGCCGGATGATGTGGATCCCCGTCGCGGCATTCGCCGTCTGGCTGGTGGTCTGGCGGGTCCGGTTCTCGATCATGGAGAACGTCACGGGGCTGCTCGGCCTGTGCCTGATCGTCTTCGTTGTCAGCGTGTTCGCGCTGCACCCGAATTGGGGGGATCTGCTTCATCAGTCGACGGCGCCGGCGATTCCCGAGAAGGAGTCCGCGTCCACCTACTGGTACTTCGCGGTCGCGCTGTTCGGCGCGGCGATGACGCCGTACGAGGTGTTCTTCTTCTCGTCGGGCGCGGTCGAGGAGCACTGGACCAAGAAGGACCTCGGCACCTCCCGGCTCAATGTGATGGTCGGCTTCCCGCTCGGCGGCATCCTGTCCATCGCCGTGGCGTCCTGCGCGACGATAGTCTTGCTGCCCAACCAAATTGAGGTGACATCGCTGTCGCAGACGGTGATGCCTGTCGTCGCTGCCGGCGGCAAGCTGGCGCTGGCATTCGCGATCGTCGGCATAGTCGCGGCGACTTTCGGCGCTGCGCTGGAGACGACATTGTCCGGCGGCTACATTGTGGCGCAGTTCCTCGGCTGGACGTGGGGAAAGTTCCGTCGCCCCGCCGAGGCCGCGCGATTTCACGTCGTGATGTTCGTGACCATCATCGCAGGCGCCGCGGTGTTGTTCACTGGTGTCGACCCGATCCTGGTCACCGAATATTCTGTGGTTTTCTCGGCGATCGCGCTGCCATTGACGTATCTGCCAATCCTGATCGTGGCCAACGACTCTCAATACATGGCCGACGAAACCAACGGAAGGGTGATGAACGTGATTGCGTCGGTCTACCTGGTCATCATTCTGGTGGCATCGCTGGCCGCCATCCCGCTGATGATCGTGACGGGAGCCGGACAGTGAGCACGCTAGACGCCCGGCTGCATCTGCTGGACCGCCAGCTCCTCGACGAGCACGGCAACCCGATCGGGATCGTCGACGACCTGGAGTTGAGCGGTGTCGAGTTCGACCAGACCATCGACGAGGGCTCGCAGTCGCCACAGGTGACCGGGCTGCTCTCGGGACAGGTGGTCGCGACTCGCATCTTCGGCGGAGCGCCGCCCCGATCACGGTTGCAGGAGCTTCCTTGGCGACTGGTCGATTCCGTCGGTGTGGTGGTCAAGCTCAAGCCGACCGACATGACGTTCGACGTGGACTGGGTGGAGCGATGGCTGCGCGACCACATCATGCGCCACATCCCCGGAGGCAGGCATGCAGCTGAGTAGGTTTCTGGGATTGAAGGTCATCGATGCCGGCTCCCACCCGATCGGCACCGTGATCGATGTCAGGCTCACCGTCGACGGTGACCTCGAACACGGTCCGGCCACGCCACGGGTGCTGGGGCTGGTGATCAGCCCGCGGACGACCTCCTCGTTCCTCGGATACGAGCGCACCACCGTCAACGCGCCGTATGTGCTGGCCCGGCTGCTGCGCTGGCGGCACCGCGGCACGTTCCTGGCCGCCTGGGATGACGTCGCACGCGTCGCCGAAAGCCATGTCATGCTGCGTCCGCAGTACACCAAGCATTCAGCTCTTCTACAGGCAGGCGGCTGACGGCCACGTTTAGCCCTTGGGGCGGTCGGGAACCCTTGGGGTGCGTGGGGAGATCTCCTCGTGCGGCCCACAAAGTGGGCGAAATCCCAAGCTAATCCGTTTTGCGGAAGGGTGAGCATGACTGAGAAGAACAGTGGACCTGCAGAAGGCGTCAAGGGCGCCGTCGAGGACGTCAAGGGCAAGGCGAAGGAAGCGGTCGGCACCGTGACCGGCCGTGACGACGTGATCCGCGAGGGCAAGGCCCAGCAGGACAAGGCCGACGCCCAGAAGAACGCCGCCAAGAAGGAAGGCGAGGCCGAGGCTGCCCGCGGCAGCGCCAAGGCCGCCGAGAAGCGGCAAGAGGCCAACCAGTAAGGCTTAGGTAAGCGGAGAGTCCCAGCCGGGAAACCGGCTGGGACTTCTTTGTGCGCTAGTGGTGTGTCGCGTCATCGAGTAATTACTTGTTCGAGCGTGACACGGCCGCGGCGGACCCTTTTCGAGGATCGAGTGGCGTAGTTGTCCAAAACCAGATGCACGGCAAGATGTTTGGGCACCTGGATTTCGATAGTGCGGAGGAACTTCAGGTATTCCTAGCGACTCACCGTGCCGTGCGGTCGGGGTGCGCTTCGTGCCACTGCTTCTCGATGAGCCTGACGCGGCGATGCTCCACGACGAACCACAGCGCACCGGCGATCGCTCCGAGCACCGCGATGAGCGCCGTCGTCGTGACCCACTCGTACCGTTGGTAGGCGGCGGCCGCCACGGTGCAGAT
>JBKPSU010000096.1:0-10606 GCA_046735135.1 Actinomycetota bacterium | reverse complement strand
CGACGATCGACGGCACTCGCAGCCCGTCGACGATGTCCACCACGTCGTCTCCGTCGACACCACCATAAATTCCATACTCATGCTGGATGATCGCGACGTCGTTCTGATTCAGCAGCTCGCAGCTCGCTGCTATGGATGTCGCCGAACCGCTGGCCAGCTCGCCGATCACCCGCTCGTTCGAGGAAGGTCGCCCGTCAGCAACGCGTACGACACTCACATCGATGCCATTCGCGGACAGGGCGTCGGACAGAGCAGCGGTGAACGTCGCCAGTCCGCAATGCGTGGGCGCATAGGTACTGAGGACGCCAGCCCGAACGATTCGGGAAAAACGTTTCGCCTCAACAGGGTCGAGGATCGATGTAAAAGAGGAAGGAATGGACGCAAAGAAGGGTGGAGCGCTCAAGGTAAATCCGATTGACGGTTGTTACCTGCGTGTCCGGCATGAGCGGTTGCTCGGCGATCAGCGGAAGACGGCGAATGCATTCCGGACTGGCTGGGTTACCAACACGACCAACGGTACACCTAACGGCTTCATGCGACGCAGTCGGGATGGCACACACGAAAACTCTTGGAAAGAGCAGAATTCACACGGGGATGTGGCGCTCGACGCTATCAACTCAATCAACGGACATCCAGATCCGCCACATCACCTTCGCGCCGTACCACATGCACACGATGTTGGGCGCTACCGCCTGCGACTTCTGCCATGGACTGCCGCACCCCGGCCTGACGGGCCAGAACTTGCCCGGGCCCAAGGGTTTCCGCGATATGCCGATCGGAATCGATGGGCTCTACCTCGGTGGCGCCGACTGCCGCGGCGGTCCCGGCATCACCTTCATCCCCGGCTACAACGCCGCCTATCAGGTGCTCGACAACCTCGGCTGACGTGCTGTTGCGGGTGCGACTGCGAGCGACACCCTTGCGGTCATGCTCGCCGCCGTGCACGAGGTTCCGTTGAAGACCGTTCCGAACCAGGGAGCCGCCGCGGAACCGAAACCGAAAAAGACCGCCCGCTCCCAAGCCAAGCCAAGCCAAGCCAACGAAGAAGACCCGATCACAGCGGGCGCCCAGGGCCGGCTCCTCAAGGACGCCGCGAGTGGGTGCCGACGGCGACAAAGATGACTGAGATGGGCCGGTTCGATGAGCGCCACCACGCGTCGATCTAGGCCAGCAGCATGCCCCCGGCTTCACGCGAGGTTCTCGCGCGTGAATTCAACTCGGATTCGGCGGTCGCCGCCACCACTACCTGGACGCGAAAACTGAATAGCTTCGCTTGATTGTGACGACGTATTATTCCGGCGCGCAGCGGGTTTCAGCGAATCTACGATTGCCCTCAGCCTGACAGCCGCCACCCATTGCCACGCCTTGCCCGTAGGAGGACGATGAAGTGGTCCGGCGGCGCCGTCGAGACGCTGCCCCACAAACAACGGAGGCAGATCATGTACGCACGAAGCACCACAATCCAGGCCCAGCCCTCATCCATTGACGACGGTATTGCGCACATGCGCGATAGCGTGATGCCCGCGCTCCAGGGCATTGACGGATGCGTTGGCATGTCGTTGTTGGTCGACCGGACGTCCGGCCGCTGCATTGTCACCAGCTCCTGGGAGTCCGAAGAGGCGATGCGCGCGAGCGAGGAGGCCGTTCGGCCGATTCGTGACCGGGCCGCGGAGCTATTCGGTGGTGGCGCCCAAATCGAGGAATGGGAGATCGCTGCCATGCACCGCGAACACCGCGCGGGTGAGGGCGCCTGCGTCCGAGCCACCTGGGTCAAGGTCGATCCGGCTCAACTCGACGGCGGCATCGAGTTCTACAAGGCGACCATCCTGCCCGCCCTCGAGGAGCTGGAGGGATTCTGCAGCGCCAGCCTGCTCGTCGACCGGGCGTCTGGTCGCGGCGTGGCCGCGGCGACCTTCGACAACGCCGAAGCGATTGAGCAGAACAAGGACCAGCTGGACAGGATCAAAGCCACGGGCAGCCGGGATGCAAGCGCAGAGGTACTCGACGAGTGCGACTTCGAGTTGGCACTCGCACACCTGCGTGTGCCCGAAATGGCCTGACCGCAGGACAAGCGCGGCGCGGCTACCTGGAAGGAGGACGAAGAAACATCGCGTCGCACCTCGCTCGCTGCGCGACCGTCCAACAACAAGATCACCGGAGCCTGTGCGACCGAGCCGAATTCGCGGTTCGAAGGGGGTTACGCACTCCGGGCACTAGCCCATAAGTTCGGGTCATGTCATTGGTCGATCTCGCGCTTCTGCCGATCCGCTTCGGTCTAGGCCTGGCCGACAGGGTGTTGCACGCGGCAACGCCAGAGTCGCCTGCGCCGCCCTCGGAGTTGGTGGTGGTCGATGGGATGCCCGAAGGCGTCCCTCCCGCGGCGCTGAGGCCCGAGCCCGAGCTTCCGGCGCCGGACGGATGGCCGTTCGGCGAGGAGTTCCCGCGCACCTGCGGCACGGGCCGGTTCGCCGGCGGCGCGCTGTTCTGGACCGACTTCCTGTACGACGACCACGGGGCGACCGGCGTCCCGGTGAGCCTGGGAAGCGGCGGCGCCCCGCCTCGCGGCACGTACGTCTATCCGAAAGGCCCCGCCGCCCGCAACGGGGCCGACATCTTTCGGGCCGCCGTAGGGCTCACCGAGACCGATACCTGGTGGCGCGTCGATTGGAACACCCTGCTCGACCCGTCCGTCCCGATCGCGCTGTTCACGTTCGACACCGACCGCGGGACGACAACCACAGACGACTGGCCGGCGGGTGCCGGCGTCCGCTCCGCCGGTATCGACCTGGCCCTACTCGTCTCCGCGGCGGGTTCGCGGCTAATCGACCTCACGACACATTCGTCGACTCCCGTCGAGCACACCGTCGATATGTCGGCTCGCTCCTTCCTGGCCCGTGTTCCGCGCTCATTGGTTGAGCCCACCGGCACCTGGACGATCCGTCTGGCGGCGGGGCTGGCAAATGACGAGGGCGACGGATTCGCCGACGTTCCTCTGAGCCGCGGGGCGAAGCCCGGGCAGCCGAACGTGTACAACGTCGCTTTCCGCGCCCACGACCAGGAGAAGCCGCACCTGAACTTCTGGTCCGATGCGGCACAGGCCGACGCCCTCGCCGACGGCGACGTGTCCCAGTTCTCGCTCGCGGTCCCGTGGGATGCCCTTGCCGATCGCACCACCTCCGATGAGCCCGTCGTCACGGGCACCTCGACCCGGTGGTACGTCTCGTCGATCGAGCTTGGACAGGGCGTCGCCGACGCCGGGCTGTTGAGCACTAATCCCGTGTTTCTCGGCCGGGTGCAGCCCTACTCCGTCTGCCTTCCCTCGACGTACGCGCCGGGCCGCAAGTTGCCGCTGACACTCTTGCTGCACTCACTTGCGCTGGGCCAGAACCAGTTTGCCGCCATCGGCCCGCGTCTGCTGCACCAAATCTGCGAAGACCGGGACTCGGTGGTGGTGACGCCGCTTGCCCGCGGTCCCTCGTGCTGGTATCTCGATGAGGGCGAACTCGACCTATGGGAGGTGTGGGCGCGCGTGGCCGAGCAGCTCGGCACCGACCCGAACCGCACCGTGATTTCGGGCTACTCGATGGGTGGCTACGGGACCTACAGGCTGGCGCTGGCCTATCCGGAAGTGTTCGCCCAGGCGGTCGTGCTGGCCGGGCCGCCCGCATGCGGTGTGAAGCTACTGCCCGACGCCAACATTCCGGCCAACCTGGACCCGGCCTCGCACTGTGCGCGCGAGGGCGACACCTTGCGGCTGCTTGTCAACGCGCGGTGGCTTCCGTTCGTCATCGCCCACGGCCTACTCGACGAGTTGGTGCCGCTTTCCTCAGTCCTGTTCCAGGTGCACGAACTCGACCGGCTCGCCTACCGTTACCGCTTCACTGTCTATCCGACCGAGGACCACATCGGCTGGGTGTTCAAAGACGATTTCGATGACCCGGTGTCGCACATGGGCACAGGTCTGCGGCAGAGCGACCCCGGACACATCACCTTTACGTGGTATCCGCAGCTGGTGCGCCATGACCTCGGCATCGGGCCGCATCAGGTGTGGTGGCTGTCGGACCTCACGGCCGACGCCGACACCGCGGCCGGGCGGGGGGAGAGGGCCTCCGTCGACGCGAGGTCTCACGCGAGACCGGACCCGACACGCACCACGCGGCGCCGTCGCGGGTTCGAACCCGATCTCGACCTCTCGCCCGGGCTGTACACCGAGCTGCTCTGGCGGATCGGGCAGCCCGTCGACCCATTGCCGTCGCTGGCGCTGAACCTCGGCCACGTCGCAGGCCTGACCGTGGATGTCGCCAGGGCGGGGCTCGCGTCCTTGCATACGTCGACCATCAACGTCGTGACCGACACGCTCGCGCAGATCACGCTCGCCGCTCTGCCACCGGACACGACGGTGCTGCTTGACGGTCAGCCGACCGGTCCGTCAGTGGCGGT
This sequence comes from Actinomycetota bacterium, assembly GCA_046735135.1. Taxonomy (GTDB): domain Bacteria; phylum Actinomycetota; class Actinomycetes; order Mycobacteriales; family Mycobacteriaceae; genus Mycobacterium. The sequence goes on along the minus strand of JBKPSU010000096.1, from coordinate 6,166 downwards.
CGCCGTTGGTCAACACACCATCACATTGACCAGATAACGCGTCGGGCTCAGAGCTGCTGTCGTAGCCGTTCAACGCGACGCAGCAGCTTTGCGTGATGCGACCCGGGCCAGTAGATCCGGCTGCAGGCCGTGCAACGAACGAAATCGCTGTAGTAGCGGCGGGTCAACGGCTCGAGGCTGTCGATCACGTCGTCCTTCCTGACCGCGACGAGCTCGCCGTTGCACCGCAGGCAGCGGGTCAACGGCGCGAGCCGCTCCCTCAGATCCAGTCGCCGTATCACCTCGAGCGTCTGCGCTTCCGGGTCGTCGGAGTGGACGAACACGCCATGGGTGATGATGCGGCGTTTCAACAGGCCGCGGTCTCGGGTCAGCAGGATGCGCCGTTGAGCGAGGCTGATGTCAATCAGCGTCTCGTCGTCAGCATCACCGGACCACCACACATCGAAGCCCAGCAGTCGCAGCAGCCGTGCCAGCCGGCCGATGTTGACGTCGACGACGAAGCGCGGATCGCGGAGCGGCGTCGGACGCAGCCGGGTCGTCGAGCCGATGTCGAGCGCTTCGAACATCGGGTACGCGGCGATGCGGTCGCCGGGCGCCGGGCGGTGCGCGAAGTCCTCCGCGTTTCCATTCACCACGATGAGGTCCACCTCGGTATGCGGAACGCCCATTGCCTCGAGAACGTCTTTGACCGTCTGGTGGGGTCGGAAGGGTCGGCGCAGGGTCAGACCACGCGACTCGTGTGGCAAGAAGTCGTTGAGTTCGGCGTACACCCGCACATCCACGTGGCCCATCGCAGTTCGCAACTATGCCGCGGTGAACTCCACCGGCAGCGCCGCCGGCGAGCGGAACGCCACGCCGTTGATCACCGGCGGCGGCGCCGTCGGGTCAAGATGCAGGTCCGGCAGCCGGTCGAACAGAGCATTGATCGCGACCGTCGTCTCCATCCGCGCCAGCGGCATCCCCAGGCACACATGTGGGCCCGCACCAAACGTCAAATGCGCGAAATTCTTTCGCGTCGGGTCAAACCGATCCGGATCCGGGTAATGCGCCGGGTCCCGGTTCGCCGCCGCCACACTCACGCTCACATTCGTGCCCTTGGGAATCGCGATCCCGCCGAGTTCACAGTCCCGCTTGGCCACCCGCACGACCGTGCTGATCGGCGGCTCCCACCGCAGCGCCTCCTCGATCGCCCCGCGCATCATGCTCCGGTCCGTCCGCACCATCTCCAGCAGCGACGGGTCGGTCAGCATCGCCACCAACAGATTCCCCGACGCCCGATACGTCGTCTCCACCCCCGCAGGCAGGATCAGCAACAGGAAGGCGAAGATCTCGTCGTCGGTCAGTCGCTCGCCCTCGATGTCCGACTCCGCCAGCACGCTGATCAAGTCGTCCTGCGGGTCGCGCCGCCGCTCGGCCAGAATGTCGCCGAAGTACTCCTTCAGCGTGGCCGACGCGGCCATCCCGATGTCCCAGTTGTAGACCACGCTCAACAACTCGATCGACAGCTGCTGGAACCGCACATAATCCTCACGCGGCAGCCCCATCAGCCGCGCTATCACCTGCACCGGAAACGCAAAGGTGAACTCCCGCACCAGGTCTGCCCTGCCCCGCGACGCGAACCGGTCGATCAGCTCATGCACCACCACCTCGACAAGCTCTGTTCGCCACCGCTCCAACAGCTTCGCCCGAAACAGCGGCGACACCAGAGCCCGGCTCGCCCGATGCTCATCTCCTTCCTGCTCGAGCAGCGTCTTTCCCATCACCGGTCCCATGATGTGCTCGTATATCGACGACGAGAACCCATCCGAGTCGGTCAGCACTGCGTGGCACTCGTCATAGCCGAGCACCGTCACCCCCGCCACATCGAGATTCTGCGCCGACGTCTCGATGATCGGATTGCCGACCATCACCCGATGCTTCTCCCGTTCCACGCGCAGCTTCTCGTGCACGTCCTCGACCGCCATCAGCAGACCGTCCTGCAACTTGGCAGGATCGAACTCCTCCAGCGGCGCCCGGTTGGTCATGACACGGTTACCGTGTCGGTGTCGCGGCCCGACCGCAGAACAGTGCCCGGCATCGCGCCCGTCGCCATGCCGCCGTGGCACACCTCGACACCACCCACCCAGACGGCGGTTATCCCTTTGGCATCGGCCACCAAACGCGGTGCGCCAGCAGGCAAGTCGTAGCAGGTGCGCTCCGGCCCGTGGTCAACAGTCGCCGGGTCGAACATCACCAAGTCGGCGTGCCAGCCGGGCGTGATCCTGCCGCGCCCCCTCAACCCGTACAGCCGCGCCGGCACGTCGGTGATCAGCCGGACCGCCTCTTCCAGCGTCACCACCCCGTGCTCGCGCACGCCGTGGCCGAGCAGCGATGTCGTGTAGATCGCCCCGCACATCATGTCCAGATGCGCGCCCGCGTCCGAGCCGCCGATCACCGCATCCGGGTTTCGCCATACCTCGGCGCGCGCCTTCCAGTCGGCTTCGTCGTCGCCGAACGGTCGCGGCGAGAGTCCCGTCCGCAGCTCGTCGGCGATCACGACGTCCAGCAGCGCGTCGAATGGATCTTTCCCACGGGCGGCGGCCACTACGCCGACCGTGCGACCCGTCGCGTCGTCGTTCTCGTCGGCGAACGTTTCTACGATGATCAGCCGCTCCCAATTGGCAAGGCCGCGAAGGATTCCCGCCTCCTCCGAGTGAGCCCCCTCGTTGAGGCGGCGCCGCACCTCGGGATCGGCGAGAGCCTTCAGCCGCTCGGGCACCGGCAGGTGCATCGTCTCGCGCCAGCCCGGCAGCCCGTCCAGCACGAAGCCGGACAGGAACGACAGTCGGATTTTTGTCGAGTGCGGCAGCGTGAGCGCGACGATGCGGCCACCCCGTTCTGCGGCGGCTTGCGATGCGCGCAACTGTTTTTCGTGCCCTTCGGGGTTGCCTGCAGAGACCCCAAGCACGTTCCAGTTCAGCGGCCGGTCGGCGGCCTTCGACATTCCGGCGAGCAGGTCGATGTCGTCGTCGGTGAAGCCGGACAGGCAGCCTGGGATGATCGCCTCGAGCTGGGTGCCCGGTTGCGCGCGGACCGCTGCCGCCAACGCCAGCAGCTCCTCGCGTGACGCGCTGCGCGACGGCACCGGCTGCCCCGAGCCGTCGTTGTGGGTGTTTGATTGCGACGTCGACAATCCCAGCGCACCGTCGGCCAACGCAGCACCGAGCAACACGGCCATCTTGCCGATCTGGTCCGGTGTGGCCGTGCCACCGACCGCGTCGTCGCCCATCGCCGCCAAGCGAATCGCACTGTGGCCCACCAGGAAGCCGGCGTTGACGGCGGTGCGACCTTCCAGCCGTTGCAGCCAGTCGCCAAATGACGACCACTGCCAGTCCAGCCCAGCCCGCAGTGCTTCCAGCGGCATGCCCTCGACCCGGGCCAGCATCCGCGTCAGGTAGTCCTGTTGGTCGGGCCCCGCAGGTGCCAGCGTGAAGCCGCAGTTGCCGCCGAATACCGTGGTGACGCCGTGCTGCACCGACGGGCTCGCGGTCGGGTCCCAGAACAGCTGGGCGTCGTAGTGGGTGTGCAGGTCGACGAAGCCGGGTGCGAGCGTCTGCCCCTCCGCGTCAATGGTTTTCGTCGACTGCTCGTCGGTATCGCCGACGGCGACGATGCGCCCGTCGCGCACGCCGACGTCACCATGTCGAGCGGGTGCGCCGGTGCCGTCGACGATCTGGGCGTCTCGGATCAGCAGATCTAACAAAGCGGACTCCTAAGCTGCGCCGTTCTGAACCAGCCATTCCTTGTTCGGCAGCGGGTGACGGAACAGCTCTGCGGCGTTGCGATGGGTGATGCGGGCCGCGTCCTCGGCCGACAGATTCGCCACGTTGCGCGCGACGACACTCTGGGTGTCGGGCCACGTCGAGTCGGCGTGCGGATAGTCGCTTTCAATGAGAATGCGCTCGGCGCCGATCGCGTCGAGCGTGCCGAACGCGGTCGGGTCGTCGATCGAGCAGAACCAGAAGTTGCGCCGCAGCACCTCGCTGGGCAGCAGGTCACCCTTCCACGATCCGCCCTCGGCGCCCGACGCGGAGTGCGCGAGGACGAAGTCGGCCCGGTCGGCGAGCATCGCCACCCAGCCCAGGCCGCCCTCGTCGAGCGTGATGTTGAGCTTCGGGAAACGGACCGGGATGCCCGACCACAGCCAATCCGCAGTCGCGACAAGCGCATTCACGGGGAACAGCGTGGTGATGGTCTCGAACGGGGTGTCCGGCGCGGGGATCGGCGCCCACTGCGCGGAGCCTGTGTGCAGGCAGACAACGGTCTCGGTCTCCTCGCACGCGGCCAGGAACGGATCCCAGACCCCGGTGTGCAGGCTGGGCAGGCCGCACTGAGCGGGCAGCTCGGGGAAGCTCACGGCCTTGAAGCCGCGCTCGGCGTTGCGGCGCAGCTCCTCGGCGGCCAGCTGCGGGTCGGCCAACCAGGGCAGCTGCAGGGGGATGATTCGGTCGGGGTAGGCCCCGGCCCACAGCTCGAGGTGCCAGTCGTTCCAGGCCCGCAGCACCGCGAGCCCCAGTTCGGGGTCGTCGCTCTTCCAGAACACCGTGCCGGAGAACCCCGCGATCAGCGAGGGGAAGTTCAGCGACGCCCAGATGCCGGCGAGGTCCATGTCATGGATCCGCGCATCGATGTCCCAGCAGCCGCGGCGCATTTCGTCGAACCGCGCGGGCTCCATGCTCCATTCGTCCTTGGGCCGCCCGATGACCGCGTTGAGCCCGATGTTCGGATACGCGCGACCCTCGTAGTTCCACACCTGGGTTCCGTCATCGGACTCGACGATCTGCGGCGCCCGGCCTGCCAGGGCCTGTGGAAGGCGACCCTCGAACATGTCGGGTGGCTCGATGACGTGGTCGTCCACCGAGATCAGGATGTGCTGTCGCTCCCGGGGCGTCGGGTCTGGCAGCAGTGCCATGACTCGACTATCGCTATCTTTGCAAAAAAAGTAAAGATCGCGGTCGGTGTCGAACAGACAGTCGCCCACTATCGCGGCGGCGGCCGGCGGATGTAACCCCGGGCCTGGGTGAACGCGCGAATCCCGTCGGCGCCGAGCTCGCGGCCGAGGCCTGACTGCCCGACGCCGCCGAACGGCACGCGCGGGTCCTGGGCCGCCATGCCGTGACAGTTGACGCTGACCGTGCCCGCCACGAGTTGCCCCGCGACCCTGTCGGCCAGCGCATCGTCACCCGTCCAGAGCGACGCGGTGAGACCGAAGTCGGTCGCGTTGGCCGCGGCGACGGCGTCGTCGATAGCGTCGTAGCCGAAGATCGGCAGGACCGGACCGAACTGCTCCTCACTGGCCAGTGCCGAGTCGGTCGCCACGTCGGTGGCGACGGTCGGCAGCACGAAATATCCGCCGGCGTCAGCGTCGTCCCCGCGGAGCCGTCCCGCAGTGCGGACCGTTGCCCCTTGTGCCGCAGCGTCTCTCACAAGCGCGTCAACGCGGTCGCGCCCGGCAGAGGTGTGCAGCGGGCCGAGCGTCACCTCAGCGACAAGGCCGTCGCCGACGACCTCGCGCTCGCACCGCTCGAGCACCGCCTCGGCGAGTTCGTCGACGCGATCACTCGGGGCATAGAGCCGCTTGATCGCCATGCAGACCTGTCCGGCAGTGGTGTAGGTCGCCGCCACAAGCTGCTCGATGAGCTGGTCGCCGATTGTCGTGTCGGGCGCGATGATCGCCGCGTCGTTGCCGCCGAGCTCAAGCAGCACCGGCGTGAGCCGGGGCGCCGCGGCCGACATGACGGCGCGGCCGGTCGCTGGGCCACCAGTCAGCGAGATGACGTCGACGCCCGGATGAGTGACCAGCGCCTGGGCGAGCTCGACACCGGGGGCCGAGAGTACGTTCACCACACCCGGCGGTAACGCTTCGGCGAACGCCGCGCCGAACTGCAGCGCGGCGAGCGGAACCGTCGGGGGGAGCTTGACGACCGCCGTGTTGCCTGCGGTCAGTGCCGACGTCAGTTTCGTCGTCATCACCGCGAGCGGCCAGTTGAACGGGATGACAAGGGCTGCAACGCCGTAGGGCTCTCGGAGTAGCCGTGGATACGCCGACTGCGGATCGATCTGTTCGGGCGCGAGTGCCGCCTCCGCCATCGATCCGAGCACCGATGCGACCATTGGCGCAGTGTCG
>JBKPSU010000095.1:0-69327 GCA_046735135.1 Actinomycetota bacterium | reverse complement strand
CGCCTGTGGATAACTTCGCCGTGGTCGTGCGGAGCGTGGTTGGGTCATTCCATGACGCGCTATGCGCTCAATCCTGCGATGCCGGTGCTGTCACGGCCCGACGGGGTCGTGCAGGTGGGTTGGGATCCTCGTCGCGCGGTTCTGGTGCGGCCGCCTGCCGGGTTGACCGCAAGAGCCCTCGGGGAGCTGCTACACGTTCTGCAGTCGGGAGCCACCCTCGCCGACGTTCAGGCGCTGGCCGACGGCGTCGACAAGTCTGCGATCGCCGATCTGGTTGCGGCACTTGTTGGCGCGGGCGTGGTGACCGCGATGACGCCGCCACGACCCGCCACCCGCTCCGCGTCGATCCGGATACACGGCCGGGGACCCCTGTCGGACCTGTTGGCGAGCGCGCTGCGATGTTCGGGCGCCCGGCTCAAACACAGCAGCCTGCGACTCGCATCCGTCACGGCGGAAACCACCGACCTCGTCGTGCTGTCTGACTCGCTCGTTGCCGACCCGCGAATGCTCCGCGAACTGCACGCCGCGCGGATACCCCACTTAGCGGTCCGAGTTCGCGACGGCGCCGGTCTGGTCGGGCCGCTGGTGCTGCCCGGCGTGACGAGCTGCCTGCGGTGCGCCGACCTTCACCGCAGCGACCGCGACGCGGCGTGGCCCGCGGTGGCGTCGCAGCTCCGCGACGCCGTCGGCACCGCTGACCGGGCCACCGTGCTGGCGACGGCGGCGTTGGCGCTCAACCAAGTCGACCGCGTGATCGCGGCCGTGCGTGGCGGCCTCGCCGTCAATCGGGCCCCGCATCCGCCGTCGACGCTGGACACCACGCTCGAATTCGACGTCAACTCCGGCTCCACAGTGGCCCGCCGGTGGGCGCGGCATCCGCGATGCGGTCACTGCTCGAGCTGAAAATGATTGTTGCCACACGGTTGCCGGACGGCCAGATCCGTCATGGATGATGGACGGGTGAGCGACATCAAACGCGGCGGAGCAGCGCGCAACGCCAAGCTCGCAGGCCTCGGGGCCGGTATGGCGGGACGCGCAGCGCTCGGATTCGGCAAGCGGCTGACCGGAAAGTCGAGAGACGATGTCAATGCCGAGATGATGGACAAGGCGGCCCAGCAGCTGTTCACCGTTCTCGGCGAGCTCAAGGGCGGCGCGATGAAAGTCGGCCAGGCGCTCTCGGTCATGGAGGCCGCAATACCCGAGCAGTACGGCAAGCCGTACCGCGAGGCGCTCACCAAGCTGCAGAGGGAAGCCCCACCGTTGCCCGCGCCGAAGGTGCACAGGGTGCTCGACGCACAACTCGGCACGAAGTGGCGCGAACGCTTCAGCTCGTTCGAGGACACCCCCGTGGCCTCGGCCAGCATCGGTCAGGTGCACAAGGCGGTCTGGTCCGACGGTCGCGACGTCGCGGTCAAGATCCAATACCCCGGCGCCGACGAAGCGCTGCGCGCCGACCTGAAGACCATGCAGCGGATGGTCAGGGTGCTCAAGCAGCTCTCCCCCGGCGCCGACGTGCAGGGCGTCGTGGACGAGTTGATCGAGCGAACCGAGATGGAGCTCGACTACCGGCTTGAGGCCGACAACCAGCGCGCGTTCGCGAAAGCCTATGAGGGACATCCTCATTTCGTCATCCCGCACATCGTGGCCAGCGCCCCCAAGGTGGTGATCCAGGAGTGGATCGAGGGCATCCCGATGTCGGTGATCATCCGCGAGGGCACTCCCGAGCAGCGCGATCTGATGGGGACCCGGCTCTTCGAACTGACCCACGACGCCCCGATGCGGCTGGAGATGATGCACGGCGACGCACATCCCGGGAACTTCATGCTGCTGCCCGGCGACAAGATGGGTGTCATCGACTTCGGCGCCGTCGCCCCGCTACCCGGCGGGTTGCCGATCGAACTCGGGCTGATGCTGCGCTACGCGCTCGACAAGGACTACGACAATCTGCTGCCGACGATGGAAAAGGGCGGCTTCATCCAGAAGGGCGAGCAGGTTTCGGTCCGCGAGATCGACGACATGCTGCGCCAATACGTCGAACCGGTTGAGGTGGAAGTCTTCTACTACACCCGCAAGTGGCTACAGAAGATGACGGCGATGAGCATGAGGCCCGAACGCGCCGCAGGTCAGATCAGGGCAGCGCGGCAGATGGACATCCCCGCCAAGTTGGCGATCCCGATGCGGGTCATCGCTTCGATCGTCGCGATTTCCTGCCAGCTCGACGCCCACGTGCCGGTGAGAGCCATTGCGGCAGAAATGATCCCGGGCTTCGCGGACGAAGCGGCCTAGCGCGGGGGTCCGGCGCCGCCGTCAGGCGGCCGCCGGCTCCTCACTGTTCTTGCGTGGACGCCCCCGCGGACGCTTCCGTGCGACGATCGCACCGCGGTCGAGGATCTCCCCGCCCCAAACGCCCCACGGCTCACCGCGATCCAGCGCCGCGTCCAGGCACTCGCGCCGAATCGGGCAGTCGATGCACAGCGCCTTGGCACGTTCCAGATCTACTGGGCTTTCCGCGAACCACAAGTCGGGATCTCCGACATGACACGGCACGGCCGGTAGCGCCCTGTTTCGGCATGTCTGGCGAGACATGTCCGTTCACCTGCTTCCTGGTCGTTGATCTTCCGGTTATTTCCTTTGGATCAGTGACCAGGTGTTCGGGGATCTCCCAAAAACTTTGACCACGGATCCGGTGATTTCGGGTCCGTGGCCATTTGGCTTTCGTGGGCTCTAGCTAGGGTTGCCCCGATTCACGGACGCGACAATCGCGGTGGCAGCGGTATGCGGCCTACGCGGCGTAGACGCAGCGGCTGCGGCGGGATGCGCCGAGGCCACTTCGGCCTGGATGACGTGGAGGGTGCGCGCCATGCCAGCCGTGCCTACGCCGGTAAACGCATTGATAATCGTCATGATGGCAGCAACCCTCCTCTCGTCCGCTCGGGTGATCTTGAGGCTAAGCGTAGCAGGCGCTACGTACAAGCGATTTTCTGACCAGCGGATTTGGCATCATCTTTACGACTTCTGGCGGCCCTTGACCATCGCCAGCACGTCCGGGCCGAACTGTTCGAGCTTGCGCGCGCCGATGCCGGGGATCGCGACCAGCGCCGCTTCGTCGGTGGGCAAAGTCTCGGCGATCGCGACCAGGGTGTTGTCGGTGAACACCACGTAGGCGGGCACGCTCATGTCCTTGGCGGTGCGCAGCCGCCAGTCCTTGAGATCGGCGAGCAGCTGCTCGTCGATGTCGGACGGGCAACCTTCGCAGCGGCGCAGCATGACCGCAGCCGGAGTACTCAGCGCGTTATTGCAAACGCGGCATCGCGGCGTCGGGCCGCGCTGCTTTCGCGGCCTACTCGGTGTGTTGTCGGCCTGCGAGTGGGGCGCAATACCGTTGAGGAAGCGCGACGGTCGTCGGGTCTGCCGTCCGCCGGGATTCCGGGACAGCGCCCAGCTGAGCGCCAAATGCACTCTGGCCCTTGTGATTCCGACATACAGCAGACGCCGTTCCTCTTCGACGGGCTCGCTGTCGGGGCCATGCGCCAGCGCATGCGAGATGGGCAGCGTCCCGTCGGCAAGGCCGACGAGGAAGACGGCGTCCCATTCCAGGCCCTTGGCGGCGTGCAGCGACGCGAGCGTGACGCCCTGCACGACCGGCGGGTGGCGGGCGTCGGCACGCTGTCGAAGCTCGGCGAGCAGCGCGCGCAGATCGAGCGTCGGCCGCTGCGCCACCTCCTCGTCGACGAGTTCGGCCAGCGCGGTCAGCGCCTCCCAGCGCTCCCTGGCCCGCGTGCCCGTCGGCGGTTCGGCCGAGAGCCCAAGCGGCTCGAGCAGCTGGCGGACCAGTGGCGCGAGTTCGTCGGCCGACGCCTCGGCACCGCGTTCGGCGGCGCGCTGCATCGCCAGTAGTGCCTGTCGGATCTCCTGCCTGCTGAAGAACCCTTCCCCGCCGCGCACCTGAAACGCGACACCGGCCTCGGTCAGCGCCTCCTCGTACGCCTCCGACTGGGCGTTGATGCGGTAGAGCACCGCGATTTCTGATGGCGGCGTGCCGCTGTCGATGAGGCGGACGATCTTCTTGGCGACCGCAGCCGCCTCGGCGACCTCGTCGGAATGCTCGGCGAACGTCGGTTTCGGCCCGGGGTCGCGCTGGCCGACGAGGTGCAGCTTGCTGCCCGCCACCCTGCCGCGTGCGGCGGCGATCACCTGGTTGGCCAGCGACACCACCTGCGGTGTGGACCGGTAGTCGCGCTCCAGCCGCACGACCGCGGCCTCGGGAAAGCGCCGCGAGAAGTCCAGTAGGTAGCGCGGGCTGGCGCCGGTGAACGAGTAGATGGTCTGGTTGGCGTCTCCGACGACGGTCAGGTCGTCGCGGTCACCGAGCCACGCGCTGAGCACGCGCTGCTGCAGCGGGGTGACGTCCTGATACTCGTCGACGACGAAGCAGCGGTAGCGGTCGCGGAACTCCTCGGCCACCGCGGCATCGTTCTCGATCGCGCCGGCGGTGTGCAGCAATAGGTCGTCGAAATCCAGTAACGCCGTGCCCTCGGCGCGGGCCTTCAGCGTTTCGTATCCGGCGTACACGGTCGCGACCTTCGCCGCGTCGAACGGGATGTCGCGGCCCGCCTTCGCGACGGCGGCGGCGTAGTCCTCCGGGCTTATCAGCGATGCCTTCGCCCATTCGATCTCACCGGCGAGGTCTCGCACATCGTCGGTGCTGACATTCATCCCGGCCCGGCTGGCGGACTGGGCCACGACCGAGAACTTGCTGTCGAGCAGCTGCCAGCGGGTGTCACCGACAAGACGCGGCCAGAAGTAGTGCAGTTGACGGCGGGCCGCGGCGTGAAACGTCATCGCCTGCACCGAGCCGGTGCCGGTTCCATCGTCCAGCGCGCGCAGCCGGCTACGCATTTCGCCGGCTGCGCGCTGGGTGAACGTCACGGCCAGCACCTGGCTCGCGCTGACATGCCCGGACATCACCAGATTGGCGATGCGGCGGGTGATCGTCCTGGTCTTCCCTGTTCCGGCACCGGCAAGCACACACACCGGACCGCGCGCGGCCAGCACCGCCTCACGCTGCTCGTCATCAAGCTCATCGAGATACGAGCACTCGGCGGCAACCGACATGGCGTTCATCATGGCAGGGCGCACCGACATTGCCGGGGACCGTGAGGCGCGTCGCTACGGATTGGGCAATTTTGAGGCGCTCGGATACGTTGAACGCCTTATGACAAGCGCTTCCCCGCTCACCATGTACACCACGTCGTGGTGCGGCTACTGCTTCCGGCTCAAGACCGCTTTGAAGGCCGAAGGCATCTCCTATGCTGAGATCGACATCGAAAGCGACCCGGCCGCCGCGGAATTCGTCATGTCGGTCAACGGCGGAAACCAGACGGTGCCGACGCTGAAGTTCGCCGACGGGTCGACACTGACCAACCCGAGCACCCGCGAAGTCAAGGCGAAGCTGCGCTAGTCGCTCGCGCGCCGAGATCGACGAAATGGCGCGCTCTACTCGCACTTCTTCGCCCAAATGTTGGTTTCGGCGTGATCAGGCCGTCAGTCCAGGGCGGCCCAGGACTCGATGATCTCCCTGGCGATCGAAATCGAACCGGGCAACAGCAGTCGCGACGGTGAGTCGCTGCTCCAGTCGCCGTGTTCGAGCGCTTCGCGGACCTCGGCGCGGGTGAACCACGCGGCCTCGGCGATCTCGCCGTCGTGGAAGATGAACTCCTGCTCGGGGTCGCCGACGGCGTGGAATCCGACCATCAGTGACCGCGGGAACGGCCACGGCTGACTGCCCAGATAGGTGACGTCGCTGACCGTCAGCCCGATCTCCTCGGATATTTCGCGGATGACACAGGCTTCGAACGACTCGCCGGCCTCGACGAAACCGGCGAGGAGCGAGAACAACCGTTCCGGCCACACCGTCTGGCGGGCCAGCACCGCGCGGTCGTGACCGTCGTGCACGAGGCATATCACCGCCGGGTCGATGCGCGGGAACTCCTCGTGGCCGTTGACCGGATTGACCCGCGACCAGCCGCCCTTCGCCGACTTCGTCGGCGACCCGTCGACGGCGCTAAACCGCGCGCTGTCATGCCAGTTGAGCAGTGCGGTCGCCGTTGCCACCAGTTGGGCGCTGACGTCGTCGAAGATGTGGCCGGCCCGGCGCAGGTCGAGGACCTCGGTTTCACTATCGGAGTTTTCGGGTGCGACCAGCGCACCGCGCACCGCCCAGACATGCCTGCCGTCGTTGAGCTTGCCGAGGAACACGGCGTGCTCGTTGGGTTTGTCGCCAGCCGCGGTGGCCTTGCCGAGCACCACCCGTCCGTCGGCGATCAACACCTGATTGCGCGAATCAACCCGCAGCAGAAGGGCATCCGTCCACCCGTCGATGGCCGCGTCGATGTCGGTGCGCAACGTGTCGGCCCGGTCGGCGCCGACGCGCGAGAGCAGCGGCACATTGCGGAGTTGAAACGAACCCAGCCGTCGGCTCATCGGTCGTTGTCGCCGGTGCGGATGTAGAGCAGCCGGTCCCCCAGTTCGAGGGCGTCGGCCTGCGGGTCGTCGACCCGGATCAGCTGTCCGCCGCGCACCACGCCGAGCGTGATGTCGGGGAGATGGCGTGCGGAGCCGCCCACCTCCTTGGTCTCGACCTCGCGTTCGGCGATCGCGAAGCCGGCGTCCGGAGTCAGCAGATCCTCCATCATCTCTACAACGCTCGGGGTCTGGACGGCTATGCCCAGCAGTCGGCCCGCCGTCTCGGACGTCACCACCGTCGAGTCCGCACCGGACTGCTCGAGCAGGTGTTGGTTCTCGCCCTCGCGGACGGCAGCGATGATCTTGGCGTTCGGCGCCAACTCGCGCGCGGTCAGCGTGACGAGGACGGCGGCGTCGTCGCGATTGGTGGCGACGATGATCGCCTTCGCGTGCTGGGCGCTGGCCAACCGCAGCACTTCTGAGTCCGTCGCGCTGCCGCGGACGGTGACCAGGCCTGCGCTCTTGGCGCGTTCTAGGGCCGCCGGGTTCTCGTCGACCACGACGATGTCCGCGGGCGCGACCTCGTCGCCGACCATCGCGGCCACCGCGCTCCTGCCCTTGGTGCCGTACCCGACGACGATGGTGTGGTTGCGCACTCTGCTCCTCCATCGCTGGATCTTCAATGCCTGACGCGACTGTGTGGTCAGCGTCTCGACGGTGGTGCCGATCAGCACGATCAAGAAGGCCACCCGCAGCGGCGTGATCACCAGCACGTTGATCAGCCGGGCCGACGGGGTGACCGGGGTGATGTCGCCGTAGCCGGTCGTCGATAGCGACACGGTCGCGTAGTAAATGCAATCCAAAAGCGACAACGGGTTGTCGGGGTTCGGCGTGGCCTCGACGTCGCGGTAGCCGTTCCGGTCCAGATAGACGATCAGGACCGCTAGGCACAATGCCGATACCGCGTAGATGATCCGGCGAATGATCCGCTGCGTCGGGCTGACGAACGGTTCCGGGATGCGCAGGACATCGACCAGATCGGCATCCGGTCGCGCGGTCAGATTCTGGTCGATCGCAGCGAGCCGCCGACGCAATCTACCTTTGGCCACCAGACCCCATCATCGCTGCCGGTGAGGTTCGCACGCCATTATGTAATCATGACCTCTCCCCCAGCCGAATTGCAGCAGATCGCAAACCCCTCGCGCGCGTCCCGGATGGGCGCGATGCTCGTCGGCATGGGCGTGCTGCATTTCGCGGCGCCCAAACCGTTCGACTCGATCGTTCCTGCTGAGCTGCCTGGTGAGGCGCGGTACTACACGCATGCGTCCGGGGTCGCGGAAATGGTCACGGGCGGGATGCTGCTGGTGCCGCGGACCCGCAGGCTCGGGGCGCTCGCCGCGGTGGCGTTGTTCGTCTCGGTGTTTCCGGCGAATGTGAACATGGTCCGGCTGTGGAAGGACAAGCCGCTGCCGCTGCGGCTGGCCGCAATCGCGCGGCTGCCGTTGCAGATTCCGATGATCACGCAGGCGATCAAGGTTTACCGGAACGCCTAGCGGCGTCGACCAGCGCCCGGATGGCCCAGCGCTTCACCTCGCCCGCCTCGGTCGGGTCGAGTTGCAGCACGTCCTTGAGCACCACCATCGACTCGGTTCCGATGATGAGGGCCAACGCGTTGGCGAGCCGCTGCGCCGTGGCGGGCTCGAACTGGTCGCGGGCGGGCTCCAGCGCTGACTCGATGAGCGCCGTGCGACGGTTCTGGCGTGCCGGAAACCCGTTGCGCCCTTCGGCATTGGCGCCGCGCTGCAAGGAGTGGGCAAGCATCATCCGCAATGCGGGCTCGTTGGCGGCGATCATGTCGTCCAGCGCAGCATCGACCAGTTCGACTCGTTCGACCGCGTCATCCGACGGTGTGTCGCGGAAGAGGTCTGCGGGATCCGGCGTGGCTCTATCAAGCGGCGCCTCGACCAGCAGCGCGTCGACATTCGGGAAGTAGCGGTAGGCGGTGGCCCGCGACACCAACGCCTCCTCGGCAACCTCTTCGAGCGAGGGCCGGCGGCCCTGCTTCATCAGTCGAGACGCCGCGTCGAGCAAGTCTTTTCGCGTGCGGCTCTTTTGATTTGGCCTGCCCGTCTCCACTGGGGCCATCGGGTCAGTCCTGCGGAAGCTGTTGGTGGATCGCCGCAAAGTCGATCCACACGTTCTCCCGGTTGATGTCGCCGTTGTCGGCGAATTCGACGACATGCAACAGCCGGAACTCGAGCGGACGGTTCCTGCCCTCCAGCCCGAAGGGTGTGCCGGGAGCCCTTCCGCGCCACAGGGATTCGTCGACGAGGAAGCCGTCGCCGTACAGCCTGCGCTTGGTCTCGACGGCGCTTTCCGACAGATCGTTGAACAATCCTTCGTAGAAGGCGCGGGCCGCGTCGCGGCCATGGGTCGGCCCTATCGGGGAGCCGACGATGTCATGTTCGGCATCGAGCGCAAGGGTGGCCAGCACACCCTCGATGTCGTCGCGGGCTTCGAAGTCGAAGTGCTGGTCGATCTTCTGATCCATCTCGGCAGGAGTCAGTGCCATGGCGACAGCGTAATGAGACACATATCTCATGTCAATACAGTCATCTTGTCATGCGACCTCGTCGCTGCTGAGCAGTGCAGCGAGGTCGTCGGCCTGCGGCAGCGACGCGGGCGTGACGGTCAACCCGGACCCGACGTAGTGGAACGCCGCACGGATCGACGCGGCGGGTACGTTTCGCAGCGCCGCCCATGCCAACCGGTAGACCGCGAGCTGGACGGCGGCGTGCTGCCTGGCCTCCGGGGTCCGCGGCGGTTCACCGGTCTTCCAGTCGACGACGGTGGCGCCGTCGTCGTCCTCGAAGACCGCGTCGATGCGGCCCCGCACCACTGTGTCGCCGATGACCATGTCGAAGGGCACCTCGATGTCGACCGGCGTGCGGGCCGCCCACGGGGAGGACATGAACGCGGCCTGCAGTTCTTCCAGGCCCTCCGCGTCGTGGCACGCCAGTTGGCCGTCGACGGCGCCGGGCAGGTCATCGAGATCGAACAGCCGCTCGGCGCCGTAGAACCGCTGCACCCAGTCATGAAAGGCGGTGCCCAGCAACGCATGCGGGTCGGGACGGACCGGCAGCCGACGGTTCAGCCGCCGCACCGCGGCGTCGTGGTCGCGGCCCAGTTCCACCAGGCTGCTGACCGAAAGCGCATTCGGCAACGTCACGTTTCGCGGAGGCGGCACCCGGTCCCGCTCGGCGATCAGCGCGTCGACATCGGCGGCCCAGTCGTCGGCGTCGTCGGGCGCATCGAGCGTGCCCGCCAGTGCCCGGCGTACCAAAGCCGCCCCACTCTCCACCTCGCCGCGCCGCGGTCCCGCTGGATCGGCAGGCCACACCGCCTCGACCACTTTGTCCCGCAGCGGGTTCGGATCTCCGTCGGCCGGCGCGGCCGCCCAGTGTTCCACCTCGCCACACGGCTCTGCCGTGGCAGCCGCGTCGTCGATGATCTGCTTGAGCTCGCAGAGGAACTCCGACGGTCCACGGGGCTTGGATTCGGATGCGCCCCAGTGATGACCGGACAGCAGCAGCGTGTCCTCGGCCCTGGTGAGTGCCACGTACAGCAGGCGACGCTCCTCGTCGACCCGACGCTGATCGAGTCGGCTCTTGTGCTCGGAGATCTTGTCGGACAACCGTTTCCGATCGTTGACATCGGACGTGTCGAGCACTGGAACACCGTGCGCACCCGCTGTAGCGCGGTCTCCGCGAAGCAGCGGCGGCAGATCGGCGGCATCGGTCAACCACGTCCGCATCGATGCGGTCGACGGGAACACCCGTCCGCTGAGGTGCGGCACCGCTACCACCTGCCACTCCAGGCCCTTGGCGGCGTGGACGGTGAGGATCTGCACGCGGTCCTGTGCGACGGTCGTTCCCCCTTCGCTTCGCGGGGGTGGTGCCCCCACCGCGGGGGCCAGCCCGTTTTCCACCACCATGGCCGCGTCGAGGAAGGCGAGCAGGTCCGATATCGCCGCGCCGGGCCGCGCGGCGGAATAGCCCGCGACTACGTCGGCGAAGGCGTCGAGGTGTTCGGTGCCGCTCCAACCCGCCGACGGCGGCCGTGCGGCCCGCGCCTCGGCATCGACTCCGAGCACGCGCCGCACCTCGGCGACCAAATCCGGCAGCGAGTGCGCAAGGTGCGCGCGCAGGCCGGTGAGCTCCTGGGCCAGTGCGGTGATCCGCCGATAACCCTCCGGGGAGTAGTCGCCGGCGGCACCGGGATCGCTGATGGCGTCGGCCAGGCACGCCGTATCGGCGTCGGGGGCGGCCTGCGCGACGACCTCGTCGACGGATGCGCGATCACTCTGTCCCGCCGCGCCGTCGAGGTCGACCGCTCGGCGCCACAACGCGGAGATATCCCGGCCGCCCAGCCGCCACCGTGGGCCGGTGAGCACCCGCATCGCCGCCGCGCCCGCGCTCGGGTCGGCGACAAGGCGCAGCACGGCCACCACATCGGCGACCTCGGTAATGGTCAACAGCCCCGCGAGACCCACTACCTCCACCGGCACACCGCGCGCGGTCAGCGCTTCGGCCATCGGCGCCGCATCGGCGTTGCGCCGCAACAGCACCGCCGCGGTCGGCACCGCAACCCCCGCATCGCGGGCATCGCGGTAGCGCACGGCGATGTGGTCGGCCACCCAGTCGCGCTCGGCCTCCACATCGGTCAGCAGCGCGCACCGGATCGTGCCAGGGTCGGCGCCGGGTCGCGGCCGTAGCGCCTGCACAGCGACCGATCTGCGCCGGGCTTCGGCCGACACCGCGTTCGCCAGATACAGCGCTGTCGGCGGATTGCGCCAGCTGGTCCGCAGCTCCAGCGTCGGTGCGGGGCTGCCGTCGGAACGCGGGAAGTCGGTGGTGAACCGCGGCAGATTGGTGGCCGATGCTCCGCGCCAGCCGTAGATCGACTGAATCGGATCACCGACGGCGGTCAGCGCGAGGTCGTCGTCGACGCCGCCACCGAACAGCGACGACAGCGCGATCCGCTGCGCGTGCCCGGTGTCCTGGTACTCGTCGAGAAGGACCACCCGGAAGCGCTGCCGCAGCTGTTCGCCGACCTGAGGGAACGTCGAAGCCAGCCGGGCCGCCGAAGCCATCTGCATGCCGAAGTCCATCACCTTCTCGGCCCGCATGCGCTGGTGCAACGCGTCGATCAGCGGCACCAGCTCGGTGCGTTCGGTTTGGGTCGCCAGCATCCGCAGCAGCCACTGGCTGGGACCGCGGTCCCTTTGGTACGGGCCGGCGGGCAACGTGTGCACCAGCCGCTCCAGCTCGACGTGGGTGTCGATCAGCTGCCCGGTGTCGACCAGGTGCTCGGCCAGTGCTCCCGCCAGCCGCAGCACCATCGAGGTGACAGCCGCAGGTGTCTTGTCGGTGTTCAGTGCACCGCGATGCTCGGTCACGACGCGAAATGCCAACTGCCACATCTCCGTTTCGCCCAGCAGCCGGGTGTCGGGCTCGATCGGCAGCAGCAGGCCGTGCTCGCGCAGCAGGGTGCCAGCGAACGCGTGATACGTGCTGACCGTCGCTGGGTCGTCAGCCGCATCCAGTCCGCCCGAGACGATGCCCGTACCCGCCAGCCGGGCCAGTCGGGAGCGAACCCGGCGAAGGAGTTGTCCGGCAGCCTTGCGGGTGAACGTGAGACCGAGCACGTCCCCGGGCGAGGCGTAGCCGTTCGCCACCAGCCACACCACCCTGGCGGCCATTGTCTCGGTCTTGCCCGCACCCGCGCCCGCGATCACCACCAGCGGACCCGGTGGTGCGGCTATCACTGCGGCCTGCTCGTCGGTGGGCGCGAAAAGCCCGAGGGCCGAGGCTAATTCGGCGGGACAATATCTCGGGTTCACGACGAGGTGGTCCCGTCGGGCGCCGTTTGGGCGGGACAGCTCTGGCGAACGGGGCAGTGAGCGCAGCCGTCGTTGATGCGGGCAACGAACTGCGGCCCCTGCGTCGCCGCGGCGGCGTCGTGCACCAACGAACGCCAGTCGTCGCGCCCGGCGGGCGTCAGCGCATCCTGCCCGCGCTCCGTCGGTCCCGACGCGGCCGCCTTGCCGAGGTAGACCAACCGTCCGCCACCGGGTGAATCGCCTTCTGGCAGCAGGCCTTCGGCGATGGCCAGCTGATACATCGCGAGCTGGGCGTGGCGCTGGGCGTCGTCCTTGCTGACGGGCGTCTTCCCGGTCTTGACATCGACAACCACAAGGCGGCCCGCACTATCGCGCTCGAGCCGGTCGACGCGGCCGCGCACCCGCACCGCGGGCTGTCCGTCATCGCCCTCCAGCACCCCGTCGACGTCGACCTCGGTGCCGACCTCGGTGAGCTCGTTGCGGCTCTGCCCCCGCCACTGCGCGAAGGCGGACAGCATTGAACGATGCCGCTCAAGCTCGTTGTCGGCGTACCATGTCGACTCGAACGGCACCTTCTCCCAGAGCCTTTCGAGCTCTGTGACCATCTGCCCCTCCGTCTTGCCCTCGCCCGCGATGAGGGCGTGCACCACCGAGCCGACCACCGACCGCACGTCGCGCCCGTCGCTGCCGCCGTGCCGCTCCAACAGCCAGCGCAGGGGGCAGTCGGTCAGCATCTGCAGCGTCGACGGCGACAACCTCACCACGTGGTCGTCACCGGACCACAGTGGTTCCTCGCTACTCGTCGCGGTCATGCCGTACCACTGCATGGGGTCCGCGCCCGGCACCCCGACCGCCGCCAGCCGCGCCAATTGGGCTGCTGCACAAGCCCTTTCCTCGTCGGTGACCGCCCCGACGGGTGCGCAGATGACCGCGCGCAACCGTCCGACGACCGGCGCGGGTGCCAGCACCCGCGGGGCGTGCACGGGCTCGGCCGGCACGATTTCGGTGTCGGTGGCCAACTGCGCGAGTTCGGTGTGGAAGGGCGACGGCAGCATCGAGTCGTCGCCGCTCTCGCTGTCGACCGCGGTGACAAGCAGCCTCCTGCGGGCGCGGCCCATGGCGGCGATCAGCAGCCTGCGTTCCTCCGCAAGCAGCGGTGCCCTGCTGGACACGGGATTGTCGCCGGCAACGCCGTCGAGGACATCGACGAGGTGCTGCGTGCCGAGCACTCCGCCGCGCGGAGTCGTGTTGGGCCAGAGTCCCTCCTGCAGCCCGGCGATGACGACGACATCCCACTCCCTGCCGAGGGCCGCGTGCGCGCTCAGCACCGTGACGCCGTCGGAGTCGGCGGGCGGGTCGCCCGCCGTCGGCAGCGGGCCCAACCCGATGACGTGCTCGACGAGACCACGCAATGACGCCCCCGCGGTGCGCGCGACGTATTGCTCGGTGACATCGAAGAGCGCCGTGACAGCGTCCAGGTCGCCGTTGGCCTTCGCGCCGACGGTGCCGCCCCGCTCGCTGGCCGAAAGCCAGCGCCGCTGCAGCCCGGAGCGGTGCCAGGCCTGCCACAAGGTGTACCGCGGATCCGCGCCATCGGCGTCGCTGCACCGCGCGGCTTCGAGCACGGCGCGCACCCGTCGCACAGGGCGCGCCAGATCGCCTGACACGGTGCTGGTTTCGGACTCGAGAGCATCGACGAGCAGGTCGCCGAAGTCGCGCGGCGGCTGACTGCGATCGGCGCGACGCAACGCACGGCGAAGCTGGCGCAGCGATACCGGGTCGACCCGGCCGATCGGCCCGGTCAGCAGGCCGACGGCGCGGTCGCCGTCCAAACCGTCGGCCACGGCCGCGAGCACGGTCAACAACGTCCGCGCAGCGGGCCGCTCGGCGAGCGGCACGCCCGATGGCGGCATCACCACCGGTACCCCGGCGGCCGTCATGGCCCGGGTCAGCGCCGCGCCACTCTGCCGCACCGAGCGGATGATCACGGCCATTTGCGACCACGGCACCTCGTCGATCAGGTGGGCTCTTCGCAGCGCATCGACGATCAGCGCCGTTTCGGCGTGCGGTGATGCAGCCACCCGAACGGAGACCGAACCCGCGCTCTCGCCGGTACCGGTCAGTTCACCGGCCGGTCCCGCGCCGGGCAGTCGCCGCGCGATCCCGGCGATGGCACGTGCCACCGCCGGTGCGCAGCGACGCGACTCCGTCAGGGTCACCACCGGATCGGCATCGTCGCCGTGCAGCAGCGCAGGGTCGGCGCCGCGGTAGGAGAACACGGCCTGGTTGGGGTCACCGGCGATGACCGTCAGTTCGGCGCTTGCCGCAAGCACCCGCACCAGCCCTGCGGCCTGAGGATCGAGGTGCTGGGCGTCGTCGACGAGAAGCAGCTTCACCCGCCCCCGCTCGGCCGCGAGCAGTTCGGCGTCAACGGCGAAGGCCTCCAGCGCGGCACCGACGAGTTCGGCCGCACCCAGCGCGGGCACGGTGGCCTGCGGAGCGGCCATGCCGACCGCGGACCGCAGCAACATCGTCTGCTCGTACTGTTGCGCGAACTGACCGGCCGCCAGCCATTCCTGGCGTCCGGAGAGCCGGCCGAGGCGTTGCAGCGCAACGGGATCCACGCCGCGTTCGGCGCAGCGGGCCAACAGGTCCCGCAATTCGGTGGCGAATCCGACGGTGGTCAACGCGGGCCGCAGCTGGCGGGGCCATGCGACGGCGGCGTGATCGCCGTCCTCCAGGTCGCCGGCCAACAGCTCGCGGATGATGCCGTCCTGCTCGGCCGTGGTGATCAGCCGCGGCGGCGGGTCGCCGTTGCGCTGCGCCGCCAGCCTCAGCACCGCGAAGGCATACGAGTGCACCGTGCGGACTAGCGGTTCGCGGATGACGGCGCGGCTGCCGGCCCGCAGCAGCGCTGAAGTGATCGCGGCGCGCGCGCGGGTACCGAGCCGGGCCGAACCCGTCAGCAGCAGAACGGATTCCGGATCCGTGCCACCCGCGATGTGCGATGCCGCAGTCTCGATCAGCGCACTGGTCTTACCGGTGCCCGGGCCGCCGAGCACGCGCACCACACCGCGAATGCCGGTTTCGGCCAACGCCGTCGAGCTGAATGCAGTCTGCGGTGCGGACATGAAGGCATGACACCACGGGGGTCCGACAAATCCCGGTGACCGCTGCTGGCAGCATCTATGCCGTGACCCAAGTCCTCAATGTGCATCGCTACGGTCCCGAACAGCCTGCCCAGATCCTGGCCATCCACGGCCTGACCGGACACGGCGTGCGATGGCGGACGCTGGCCACGCAGCACCTGCCCAACTTCTCGGTCCTCGCGCCGGACCTGCTCGGCCATGGCAGGTCGTCATGGGAGGCGCCGTGGACATTGGACACGAACGTCGCGGCGCTCGCCGATCTGCTCTCCGAGGAGACCACCCACCCGGTCGTGGTGGTCGGACACTCCTTCGGCGGCGCGGTCGCGCTGAAACTCGCTGTCGCGCGCCCGGATCTGGTCGCGTCGCTCGTCCTGCTCGATCCGGCAGTCGGCCTCGACGGTGCGTGGATGTCGAACATCGCCGACGACATGATGGCGTCGCCGTTCTATCTCGATCGCGACGAGGCGCGCAACGAGAAGGCATCGGGTTCGTGGGCCGACGTCGACGCGAGCGAACTCGACGCCGAACTCGACGAGCACCTTGTCGAGCTGCCCGACGGCCGGCTGGGCTGGCGGATCAGCATCCCCGCCATGATGTCGTACTGGAGTGAGTTGGCGCGCGATTTCGTGGTGCCGCACAAGGGCATACGGACGACATTGATCCGCGCGACCCGAACCGAACCACCGTATGTGACCGACGCCCTGATCGCCGCACTCGAAGAGAAACTGGGCCCGCGGTTCGCGCTCGTCGACTTCGACTGCGATCACATGGTGGCTCAGGCCAAGCCCGCAGAGACGGCCGCGGCCATCCGAGACCGGCTCGAACAGGCCTAGCCGTGGCCGAGATCACCGACGAACAGGTCGAGGCGGTCCGCGCTCTCGTCGCGTCAATCCCGCAGGGCCGGGTGTCGACCTACGGTGACATCGCCTCAGCGGCAGGGCTTTCCAGCCCGCGCATCGTCGGCTGGATCATGCGCACAGATTCGTCGGACCTGCCGTGGCATCGGGTGATTGGCGCTTCTGGACGGCCGGCGCCGCACCTCACCACGCGCCAACTCGAACTGTTGCGTGCCGAGGGAGTCCTCGCCAGCGACGGCCGAATCGACCTGGCCGAAGTCCGCCACGAGTTCTGACGCCGAGTGAGAACTGGTGGTCGTGATTTGCGCGAGATCACGACCAGGAATGCTATTTCGCGGAAATCTGACCTACGGAGATCTGACCTAGAGGATCAGCCGCACGAGGGCGGCGGTGCGTGCGAGGCCGGGGAAGGCCGCGGCAGTGGACCGGGGGTGCAGGGCGTGCACGGCGAGCCGGAACATCAACGCACGCAACAGCATCTGCGGCCACTCCGGCAGCGGCGCCCAGCGCTCGATGAGACCGTCGTCGGCCTCGCCCCATGACAGCGCGTCGACGACGACGACACCTGCTGCCCACGACGCGGGCCGCCAGTACGGCGTGATGTCGGTTATGCCGGGCGCCGCGGTGCCCGCGAAAAGCACTGTGCCGTAGAGGTCGCCATGCACGAGTTGGTTGGGGCTCTTCGTCGTCTTGCGGAGTCCGGCGAGCTGGTTGATGAGGTCGATCGACCGCTGTCCGTCCGCCGAGCCCGGTGACACCCGGGCGCCAGGCGGCAGCGACTGCAGCGGCCGTTCCTCCCACGCCGCGCGATCGGCGGCGATGAAGACGTCGACGTCGGCCCACGGCGCGACCGGCGGCTGCGTCAGGAACCGCGGCCGCTCCAGCTTGGCCGTCGCCTCGTGCAGGCGTACCGCCGACGAGACCACCTCGTCGTGCCGGGGTTCGGGAGTGCCTGCGACGAAGGTGTCCGCTCGCCAGCCGGCGACGACGTAGCGGCCGTCGGTCGAGCGCACCGGCCTCGCGAGGCGGACCCCGTCGACGAAAAGCGTCTCGCGAACCTTCGCCGACCAGGCGGCGCGGGCGTGGTCGGCAACCATGGACAGCACGACTTCACCGCACCGCCAGCCGCCCTCCCAGCCGACCCCGAGCTGAACCGGCCGCAGGCCGCTGACGCCGAACGCCGCCAGCACATGGTCCGGCGGGCGTTCATCGGTCATTGCGCCAGGCTACCGTCGCCGCAGGCCGGAAAGGCTTCGCTGACCAGCTGTGTCGTCAATATTGACGGGTCAGTACATGACCATGTCGGGCTCGAGCTGGTTGCCCCACGCAACGATCCCGCCCTGCACGTGAAGCGCGTCGGAAAAGCCGGCCTTCTTCGCGATGGCCAACACCTCGGCCGAGCGAACCCCTGTCTTGCAATAGAAAACGGGTGTGCGGTCGACCTGCAGTCTGGCCAGCGCCGCGCCCGACTCGAACTCGCCCTTCGGGATCAGCTCGGCGCCCTCGATGCGGTTGATGTCCCATTCCACCTGTTCGCGGACGTCGATCAGTGCCACCGGCTTGCCGGAGTCGATCATTTCGCGCAGCTCGCGCGGGGTGATGGTGGCATCCG
The DNA here is from genome assembly GCA_046735135.1 of Actinomycetota bacterium. GTDB lineage: Bacteria > Actinomycetota > Actinomycetes > Mycobacteriales > Mycobacteriaceae > Mycobacterium. The sequence continues at coordinate 51,342 of JBKPSU010000095.1, read as the reverse complement.
CCGCGGCCTCGGCCGCAGCGTCGGACACCACGCCGCAGAACTCCTCGTAGTCGATCAGCTCGGTGATCTTCGGCGTCGACGGGTCCTTGCGGATCTTGATCGTCCGGTAGGTCATGTCCAGCGCGTCGTACACCATCAGCCGGCCGAGCAGCGGCTCGCCGATGCCGGTGATCAGCTTGATCGCCTCGGTGCCCATCACCGACGCGATCGAGGCGCACAGGATGCCCAGCACGCCGCCCTCCGCGCAGGACGGCACCATGCCCGGTGGGGGCGGCTCGGGGTACAGGTCGCGGTAGTTCAGCCCGAGGCCGTCGGGGGCGTCCTCCCAGAACACCGACACCTGGCCCTCGAAGCGGTAGATCGAGCCCCACACATACGGCTTGCCCGCCAGCACGGCGGCGTCGTTGACCAGGTAGCGGGTCGCGAAGTTGTCGGTGCCGTCCAGGATCAGGTCGTACTGCTCGAACAGGTCGACGGCGTTGTCCGGCTCCAGCCGGACCTCGTGCAGCCGTACCTCCACCAGCGGGTTGATCTCCCGGATGGAGTCGCGAGCGCTCTCGGCCTTGGATCGGCCGATGTCGGACTGCCCGTGGATGATCTGGCGCTGCAGGTTGGATTCGTCGACGACGTCGAACTCGACGATGCCGATGGTGCCGACACCCGCGGCCGCGAGGTACAACAGCGTCGGCGAGCCCAGCCCGCCTGCGCCGATGACCAGCACGCGGGCGTTCTTCAGGCGTTTCTGACCGTCCAGTCCCAGGTCGGGAATGATCAGGTGGCGGCTGTAGCGCGCGACCTCTTCGCGCGTCAACTCTGCCGCGGGCTCTACCAGCGGCGGCAACGGTGTGGACACCGGTACCCTCCTCGATTCGAAGTCGGGATTGTTTCCATCTCAGCAGTTACTCAGATCAACGGCAATCACCGTTGAGAGCTTCCCCCGCTCTCGCGTGCGCACCGCTATGCGATCGGATACGGCCAGGGGTTGGGTTTGCAGGTCTTTCCGTCCGGCTTGACCCAGTCGGGATCGAAGTGCGAGTTGTCGTTGTCGTTGGTCGAGAACGTCTGCTGCATCATCACGGGTGCCAGCTGGTCGTTCACGCCGCACGGTTCATGGTGCTGGTAGCCGATGGCGTGGCCGACCTCGTGGTTGACGAGGTACTGCCGGTAGGCCCCCACATCGCCCTGGAACGGCACAGCGCCACGCACCCAGCGGGCCTCGTTGAGAAGCACCCGTGGCTGACCGTCGGGCTGGAAGGACGGGTTGTAGCAGGACGTCTCGATGGGGATCTCGTAGCCGCAGCCCTCGCGACCCGTCATCGGGCTGGTCAGCGAGACCCGAAAGTCCGGCTGGCCGCCGTCGATTCGGACGAACGCGAACTGTGGGTTGTGCGTCCAGCTCTTCGGGTTGGCCAGGGTCTGGCTGACCATCCGCGCGAAGCCCTCGTCGCCGCCATAGGACGTGGTGTCGATGCCGTCCTCCACCTCGACGGTGTACTTGAACACCTTCGTGGTGCCCTGTCCGACCTGCGGATCGTTGCCCGACACGATGTGCCACGTCTTTGTGCCTGACTCGGTGTACGGGCCGCCGTCGGGCAAGACGCCGGTCGGCAGGTTGGCGTCGAACTGGGTGAGCCCCTTCGGCGGTGCGCCGATGATCGACGTGCTTGCGACGCCGATGGTCGGCGGGCCCTGGGCCGGCCCCTGCGCGGTCTCGCCTTCCGTAGCGCTGGTCCCGGTGAAGGCCTGATAGACCACCCACACCGTCAGCGCGACCATGGCGGGCAGGGCGTACGCGCGCCAGCCGTACGTCGACACGAAGCGTCCGACGGCGGACTGCTTGCGCCACCGGCGCCTGCTGTCGCGATTCGACCTCGCTCGCCCGGAATCCTCGGCCAGGGGATCGCGTTGGGCGCGCAACGGCTCGCGCCACTCGTCGCGAAGCACAGGAACGCGACCCATGTTCGATTCCGGGTCGCGACGCTCAGGCCCTCCGGCGCTCCGCGTGCGACGCCCCGGGTCGTAGGTCACCGAAACAGGATGGCACAGACCGTGCTGCTTGGGTTTCTGGCGCGCGCCACCGCCTCTCGGGGCGACGGCGCGTCGCGGCATATACCCGCCTGCGGAGCAGTCATCACGCGCACCCCCATGAACGGGTAGTACTGTCGATGCGAACGAATTCAGATAGAGGACGTGATGAGCGATTTGGCCAATACCACTGAATCGAGGGTTGGCACCTCTGCTACCAATCGGCGTGGTAGCCGGCTGCCGCGCGACGAGCGCCGCGGGCAGTTACTCGTCGCTGCCAGCGAGGTTTTCGTCGACCGCGGCTACCACGCCGCAGGAATGGACGAGATCGCAGATCGCGCTGGTGTCAGCAAACCCGTTCTGTACCAACACTTCTCGTCGAAGCTAGAGCTGTACCTGGCGGTGCTGGCCCGGCACGTGGAGAATTTGGTGTCCGGTGTGCGCCAAGCGCTGCGCACCACCACGGACAACCGTCAGCGGCTGCGTGCCGCCGTTTCGGCGTTCTTCGACTTCATCGACCACGACAGCCAGGGCTACCGGCTGATCTTCGAGAACGACTACGTCACCGAGCCGCAGGTGGCGGCGCAGGTGAAGGTGGCCACCGAATCCTGCACGGATGCGGTGTTCGACCTGATCAGCCGCGACTCCGGCCTCGAGGCGCACCGCGCCAGGATGATCGCCGTCGGCCTGGTGGCCGTCAGCGTCGACTCGGCGCGCTACTGGCTGAACAACGAACGGCCGGTCTCCAAGGACGACGCCATCGAGGGCACCGTTCAATTCGCCTGGGGCGGCCTGTCACACGTGCCGCTCACCCGTTCTTGACGGCCTCCGCGCCCACTGCCCCGACCCCGAATCCGACCCGCCGTATGTCGGCGGCGCCGATCTCGACATAGGCGATCTTGGCCGCCTGCACCAGAAACCGCCTGCCCTTCTCGTCGGTCAGCGCGAGCACGCCCGAATCCTTGGCCAGCGCATCGGTGATCAGCTTCTCCACCTCAGTGGGAGTCTGCGCGCTGTTGAAGTTGAGCTCGCGCGGGCTGTCCGTGACACCGATCTTGACCTCCACGCTGGACCCTTTCCGTGTCTATGCGGTCGAATGCGTTCTCCCGAAAGGCTAGTGGACGCTTCGGGCGCGGGGTCCGCGGTGCCCGTTCGCGGGTAGCGAAGGCCGCGCCCGATCACAGTGAACTGAGTCCGGACCGTTACCAACACGCCAGATCGCAGACCTCTTCTGTCACTTCTGCACCGATAGCATCAGGCCTGCATCATTGGAACTGACTGGGATACGCGCATGAACAGGCCTTCTTCGCCCTGGTCGACCGGATCGGTCACCGACCGCTTTGACGACCGCACCGACGATCTCGATGACGAGTACGACGACGACGTCGAGGACTACGACGACTACGGCGAGCACGACGACGTCCACTACTACACCGAACACGACGACCGTCGCTGGCTGTGGGTGGCCAGCGTCGCGGGCATCGTCCTGTTCATCGCGGTCGCGGGCACGCTGATGATCCTCAGCGGCGGCGACAGCGGGACGACGGCCGGCACGGTCTCCCCCGCAACCAGCCAGGCCGCGCCGTATCCCAGCGCCGCGCCTTCACCGAGCACCAGCAAGCGGCCCTCAGCCACCGCTCTGCCGCCGGAGACGATCACCAGCGTGACCCCGTCTCCGACGGCGACGGCCGCGGCGCCCACCACGGAACGAACAGAAGCCACGCCACCGCCCGCGGACCCGCGCACGGTCACCTACACGGTGACCGGCAACCGCCAGCTCTTCGACCTGGTGACGGTGATCTACACCGACGCGCAGGGAGCGCTGCACACCGACGTGAACGTCGCGCTGCCGTGGACCAAGCAGGTGACGCTGGATCCGGGGGTACAGCTCAGCTCGGTCACCGCGACAAGCGTCGGCGGTCAGCTCAACTGCTCGATCACCGACGGTTCCGGCAACACGCTGGTGTCGCAGACCAACAGCACGCTGATCACGAACTGCACCCGCTAGGGGTCAGCCCAAACCGAGCTCCCGCATGCGCGTGCTGTGTGTGTGCTGGAGGCGGTCGAAGAACTCCGTCATCTGACGCAGCCCGTCGGTGCCCGACACCACCAGGTCGACGAGCTCGTCGTGGTCGGCGAGCACGAACTGGGCCTGGGTGATGGCCTCGCCGAGCAGCCTGCGTGACCACAGCGCCAGCCGGTGCCGCTGCTTCTGGCTGCCGGTGACGGCCGCCCTTACCTCGGCGACGACGAACTGCGAGTGGCCCGTTTCGGACAGCACCCCGCGCACCACTCCCGCGACGTCGTCGGGAAGCACGTCGGCGATTTCGAGGTAGAAATCGGCGGCGAGGGCGTCGCCGATGTAGGTCTTCACCAACGCCTCCAGCCAGGTGCTCGGCGTGGTGAGCCGGTGGTAGTTCTCCAGCGCGGGGGCATACCGCGTCATCGCGGCGACGACGTCGACGCCGCGCTTCTCGAGCGCGCCATGCAGCAGCTCGTAGTGCGCCATCTCGGCCGCCGCCATGCAGGCCATGTTGATCCGGCCCAGCAGGTTGGGCGCCATCCGGGCCTCGTCCGTCAGCCGGTAGAAGGCGGCCACCTCGCCGTAGGCCAGCAGCGCGAACAGCTCGGTCACACCTGGATGATCGGCCGTCACGCCTGAGGTCACCGCGGTGCCGATCTGCTCCTGGGATGCCGCGGGCTGGCTGGAATTCATGGCCCCAACTCTAGACGTCGGCCGCCGGGTGGACGCGTCGGCAAACCCACCCGGTACCATGGTCATAGGCAGTGGCCGTCAAACGGTGAGCCGCTACCTAAGAAATGTGCGTGCACGCAGTTGGCCCGCCTACCTCAGCGCAGGGCCCAGCGAAGCTTTCTCGTCATACTCGTGCGCGCGTGGACGCAACGAGGAATGACAACGAAAGGCTTCGTTCACCCCAGCATGACTGCACTCAATCCAACATTTGCCAAGCTCGGAGTCCGCGACGAAATAGTCCGCGCACTGGCCGAAAACGATATCGAGCACACATTTGCCATTCAGGAGCTCACCCTGCCGCTCGCGCTGTCGGGTAACGACCTGATCGGGCAGGCCCGCACCGGCATGGGCAAGACATACGCCTTCGGTGTTCCGCTGCTTCACGAGATCACCAGCGATCCCGACCGCCCGCTGACGGGCGCCCCGCGCGCACTGGTCGTGGTGCCGACCCGCGAACTGTGCCTGCAGGTGTCCGGCGACCTCTCGGGCGCCGCGAAATATCTCACCGCCGGCGACCGCAAACTCTCCGTGGTGTCGATCTACGGCGGACGCGCCTACGAGCCGCAGATCGACGCGCTGCGTGCAGGCGCCGACGTCGTGGTCGGAACACCAGGACGCCTGCTCGACCTCGCCCAGCAGGGGCACCTGCAGCTGGGCGGCGTCGCCGTGCTGGTGCTCGACGAAGCCGACGAAATGCTCGACCTGGGCTTCCTGCCCGACATCGAGCGCATCCTGCGGCTCACCCCCGACGCGCGGCAGGCGATGCTGTTCTCGGCGACGATGCCCGACCCGATCATCACGCTGGCCCGTAGCTTCATGAACCAGCCGACGCACATCCGCGCCGAGTCGCCGCAGTCGTCGGCGGTGCACACCACCACCGACCAGTACGCCTACCGCGCCCACGCGATGGACAAGGTCGAATTGGTCACCCGGCTGCTGCAAGCCAAGGGCCGCGGCGCGACGATGATCTTCACCCGCACCAAGCGCACCGCGCAGAAGGTCTCCGACGAGCTCGGCGAGCGCGGCTTCAAGGTCGGCGCCGTGCACGGCGACCTGAATCAGGGCGCTCGCGAGAAAGCCCTCAAGGCGTTCCGCACCGGCGACATCGACGTGCTGGTGGCCACCGACGTGGCCGCGCGCGGTATCGACATCGACGACGTCACCCATGTCATCAACTACCAGTGCCCCGAGGACGAGCAGGCCTACGTGCACCGCATCGGCCGTACCGGCAGGGCGGGCAAGACCGGCGTCGCGATCACCCTCATCGACTGGGACGAGCTCGCGCGCTGGCAGATGATCGACAAGGCCCTGGGTCTCGGCCACCCCGACCCGGCCGAAACCTATTCCAGCTCACCGCATTTGTACGAGGAGCTGGAAATCCCGACCGACGTGACGGGGTCGGTTGGCCCGGCTCGGGCTGCCAAGACGGCCAAGCGTCCGCCTCGCGACGCCGCCGATGCGCCCGCGCGCGACCGCAGCAACCGGTCGCGGCGCAGGACCCGCGGCGGCAAGCCGGTGAGTGGACATCCCGACGGCGAGAAGGCGGCCAAGGCCGCCGAGAACGGCGACGCTCCCGCCGCGGGAACCGAGGGCGCTCCCCGCAAGCGCCGCCGCCGCCGGCCGCGCAAGGCGGCCGCAGCGACCACCAACTAGCCGGGGTCGCGCCAGCCGATGGTCAAACCCGAGCGTCGTACCCGGGCCGACCTCCTGGCCGCCGCGGCGATCGCCGCGGTGGTGATCGTCGTCGCCGCGGTGCTGTGGTGGACCAGCGACGCCAGGGCGACGATCAGCAGGCCCGCCGCGTCTCCGGTGAAGACGCTCGCGCCCGCCAAGACGATCCCGGCCACGTTCCGCGAGTTGTGGACGGCATCGAGCCCGAAGACGACGACGCCGGTGGTGGCGGGCGGCAGCGTGGTGACCGGCAACGGCCATGACGTCGAGGGCCGCGACCCGACGACGGGCAATGTGCTGTGGAGCTATGCCCGCGACCTCGACCTGTGCGGGGTCACGTGGGTGTACCACTACGCGGTCGCGGTCTACCCGGACAGCCGGGGGTGCGGTCAGGTCAGCACCATCGACGGCCAGACCGGCATGCGCGGGCCGAGCCGCACGGCGTACGCCGACCCCGAGGTGACGCTGTCCTCCGACGGCACAACGGTGCTCTCGGCAGGCGACAGCAGGCTCGAGCAGTGGCGCTCCGACATGGTCCGGATGATCAGCTACGGCTATCTCGATGCGCGGATCAAGCCTGGCAGCCCCGGCCCGGACCTGTGCGGTCTGAAGTCGGCGGCAGCCAGCTCGTCGGCGGTGTCGGTGCTGGAGGCCTGCCCGAAGGCGGCCAATCTGCGGGTGACGCTGCTGCGGCCGGCCAAGGAGGAAGACACCCCCGACCTGAAGTACGTGCAGCTGCCCGACGTCAAGGACAACACCGGCGCAAAGGTCGTTGCGGTGTCGGAGACCACCACCGCCGTGTACGCGCCCACTCCGCAGCCGTCGGTCATGATCATCGACGAAACCGGTTCGACGACCGCGAATCTGCCTGTACCCAAACCGGTTTCGCCGGAAGCCGCGGCGACCCGCCCCGGCGATCTCGTCACCTGGTGGACGGGCGATGCGGTGATGGTGTTCACCGCCAGCGGCATGCAGTACCGCTACACCATCGGGCCCGTCGACACGCACGTTCCTGTGGGCCCGGCGGCGATGATGGCGGGCAAGTTGATCGTCCCGGTCAGCGACGGCCTCGGCGTCTACGACCCGGTGACGGGCGTCAACGAGCGCTACGTCCCGTTACAACGGCAGCCCGTGAAGTCGGCGGTGGTGCCCATCGTCGCCGGTTCGACGCTGCTCGAGCAGCGCGGCGGAACCCTCGTCGCACTGGGATAGGTCAGTCGACCGCGGGCGCGAAGGTCGGCAGCTCCTTGCCCGACTTCCAGTGCTTGAGCAGCGCGGCCGCCAGGTCGCGGTACGCATTGGCGCCCTTGTTCTTGCGGCCCGCCAGCACAGATGCGCCAGACGCCGTCGCTTCGGCGAATCGCACGGTGCGCGGGATCGGCGGCCCGAGCACCGGCATGTCGTAGCGGTCGGCGACGTCGAGCAGGACGTCGCGGCTGTGGGTGGTGCGCGAGTCGTACAGCGTGGGCAGCGCCCCGAGCAGCGCGAGGTCGGAGTTGGTGATCTGCTGAACATCGGTGATCGTCCGCAGGAACTGGCCGACGCCGCGATGCGCCAGCGTCTCGCACTGCAACGGCACGATGACGTCGTCGGCGGCCGTCAGCCCGTTGAGCGTCAGCACGCCGAGCGACGGCGGACAGTCGATGATCACCACGTCGAAGTCGGAGTTGATCTTGGCCAGCCCACGCTTCAGCGCATATTCGCGGCCCGCCCGCATCAACAGCATCGCCTCGGCGCCTGCCAGGTCGATGTTGGCGGGCATCAACGTCATCCCCTCCGACGTCGTCACCAGGGCCGTCCCCGGCTCCACCTCGCCGAGCAGCACCTCGTGGATCGACACCGTCAGCTTGTCGGGATCCTGGCCGAGCGAAAACGTCAGACAGCCCTGGGGGTCCAGGTCGACGAGCAGCACCCGGCGCCCCTTCTCCGCCATCGCAGCGCCCAACGACGCCACTGTCGTCGTTTTGGCTACCCCACCCTTTTGATTGGCGACCGCAAGTACTCGCGTCACGCTGTCCATCCAAGCATGGACACTCACGCCCATGCGCGACGTGGGGCAGAATCGGCGGGGTGAACGTCCAGCAGCACCGGCTGCTCCTGCTGCGTCATGGCGAGACCGAGTGGTCACGCAGCGGAAAGCACACCAGCCGCACCGAACTCGATCTCACCGAGACCGGCAGGCAGCAGGCGAAAGCGGCGGGTGCGACACTCGCCCAGCTCCAGCTGGACAATCCGTATATCATCTGCAGCCCGCGGAAGCGTGCCGCCATCACCGCCGAATTGGCCGGCCTCATCGTCGACGAGGTGAACCCGCTCATCAGTGAATGGGACTACGGAGACTACGAGGGCACGACAACCCAGGAGATTCGGAAGGCAGTTCCCAACTGGCTCGTCTGGACGCATGGATGCCCCGGCGGCGAAACCTCCGCCGCGGTCTGCGACCGTGCGGACAGGGCCATTGCCTTGGCATTGACGCATATGGAGTCGCGCGACGTGGTGTTTGTCGGACACGGCCACTTCTCCCGCGCGGTGATCACCCGCTGGGTTGAGCTGCCCGTCTACGAGGGCATCCGGTTCGCGATGACCGCGGCGTCGCTCGCGGTGTGCGGCTTCGAGCACGGTATGCGCCAACTCAGCGCGCTCGGGCTGACCGGATATCCACACCCGACCGTTTTCACGTGACCCGCGAGCCGACCTTCGTCCTTGCCACCGCCGGCAGCGCCGTCGTCGGCGACGGTGTGCACACAACCTACAAGTCCATCGCCGACGCGCGCGCCGCGCTCGCGTCGCACACCGCGCCGATTGTGGTGGGCGCGTTGCCATTTGACGTGTCAAGACCGACAGCGCTGATCCGCCCGCAGGCGGTGCGGTTCCTCGACGCGCTGCCCACGTGGCCATTGCGCGCTCTTCCCGCTGTCCGGGTCGCGGAGACACTGCCTGAGCCCGGCGAACACCGCGCCCGGATCGCGGCGGCCCTGCAGCGGCTGCGAGACCCCTCCATCGGGCTGCACAAAGTCGTGCTGGCCAGGGCGTTGCGGCTGGTCGCAGACGGCCCGCTCGATGCCCGCACCATCGTCGAACGGCTCGTCGCCGCCGACCCGGAGGCCAACGCCTATCTCGCCGACCTGACCGCTGCGGGCAGCGAGTACTCAGGCACCGTGCTGGTCGGCGCGAGCCCCGAGCTGCTGGTGGCTCGCCACGGTGAACGCGTCGTGTGCGCGCCGTTCGCGGGTTCGGCGCCTCGGTCGGCCGACCCCGATGCCGACCGGGCCAGCGGAGAGGCGCTTGCCGAGTCGGCCAAGAACCGCCACGAGCACGAGCTGGTCGTCGACGAGATGCGCAAGGCACTCGACCCGCTGTGCGTCGATCTGCAGATTCCGGTGACACCGCAGCTGAGTCGCACCGCCGCCGTCTGGCACCTGTCGACCCCCATCACCGCGCGGCTGCGGGAAAGGTCAACGACCGCTTTGGATCTCGCAATTGCGCTGCATCCGACTCCCGCCGTCGGCGGAGTGCCCGCCGCCGCGTCGGCCGAACTGATCGCCGAGCTCGAGGGTGACCGCGGCTTCTACGCGGGCGCCGTGGGCTGGTGCGATCAACGTGGCGATGGCCGCTGGGTGGTCGCCATCCGCGGCGCGCAACTGTCGGCCGATCGTCGCACCGCATACGCGCACGCGGGCGGCGGCATCGTCGCCGAATCCGATCCCGACGACGAAGTCGACGAGACCACAACGAAATTCACCACGATTCTGTCGGCCCTGGAGGCACAACCATGAAGATCCGGCGCGCCGAGCCCGGCGACGAGGCCGAGTTGACCGCGATGATCCACGAGCTCGCCGACTTCGAGCGCGCCAGCCAGGAATGCCACGTCACCGAAACCCAATTGCGCACAGCCCTTTTCGGTGAGGCCCCGACGGTGAATGCCCACATCGCCGAGGAGGACGGGCAGGCCGCGGCCGGCGCTCTGTGGTTTCTCAACTTCTCGACATGGGAAGGCGTCGCAGGCATCTACCTCGAGGACCTGTTCGTCCGGCCGCAGTTCCGTCGCCGCGGACTTGCCCGCGCGATGCTCGCCACGCTGGCCCGCGAATGCGTCGAGAACGGTTACACGCGATTGTCCTGGGCGGTGCTGGACTGGAACGTCAACGCGATCGCGCTCTATGACGCCGTCGGCGGCCGCCAGCAGAGCGACTGGATCACCTACCGGGTGTCCGGGCCGGAGTTGTCGGCGCTTGCCGAGCCCGAGCCGGAGTCCTGAGCTCCCAGCCACTGCACCGCCGACGGGCTGAACAGCAATACCAGCGTGACGAGCGCGACGACCGCGATCGGGATCGCGTACGCCCACTGATGCGAGCCGACGCCCATGTACCAGGACACCGGCAACAGCAGCAGCTGTGCGAACACCGCGACGCCGCGGCCCCAGCGGCGGCCCGTCCACAACGCCCATCCTGCCGCGAGCACGCAGCCGCCGATGATCGCGAACCACGCCGCGGTGCCGAACTTGTTGAGCCCCGGCTCGTTTGGGCCGCCGAGACCGCTCACGATGTAGACGACTGCAGCCACCAGGGCTGCCGCGCCCTCGAGCGCGACGAGCACAGCGGCCTGACGAACCGTCGCAGGCGATGGCACCGTCACGGCGTGTGCTCCCGCGCCAGGTATCGCACCGCCGTCACGTAGCCCTCCGCGCCTGCGCCCGCGACGACCATCTCGGCGATCGCGGACACGTACGAGTGATGGCGGAACGGCTCTCGGCGATGGATGTTCGACAGATGAACCTCGGCTACGGGCAGGTCGACGGCCTTGAGCGCATCGGCGATCGCGATCGAGGTGTGGGTGAAGGCCGCGGGGTTGATCACGATCCCGCAGCACTCCAGCCGCGCGCGGTGGATCTCGTCGATCAGCACACCTTCGTGGTTGCTCTGCACGGCACGCAGCTCGAGCCCGTACTCGGCGGCTGTCTCGGTGGCCAGCTTCTCGATGTCGGCCAGCGTGACGCTGCCGTATATCTCGGGTTCGCGGCTGCCAAGCAGGTTCAGGTTGGGCCCGTTGACGAGCAGCAGCCTGCGCCGATCTGTCACGCCCGTACGGTACCGACCCGCATGCCGCGCTGGGCAGCCAGCCGTACCGGCGCGTTGTCGGCGCCGTAGCCGTCGTAGTGTCCGCGCCTTTCGACGAATTCGAAGAACACAGTGCCGACCGTGCGTGTGTAGAAGTGCACGAACTCGCCGTGCGCGTCCCTGTCGTACAGCAGGCCGAGGTCGCGGTACTCGGCGACCGTCGCGTCGTCGAGACCGAAGCGGCCTGCCAAGTAGTCGTAGTAGTTGCCGGGGACCGAGAGTAGCTGCGCGCCGCGCGCCAGCGCCGTGTGCGCGAGCCCGACGATGTCGGAACACGAAAACGCCACGTGCTGAGCCATTCCCGCCTCATCGAGCACATGCGGCGCGACGTTCAGAACCAGCCGTACCCCGGCGTCGGCAGTACGCATCGACTGGCTTCGAACCAGGCCCTTGGGTCCAGGTACCTCCGTCGGCACATCCGCAGAAAGGCCGAACACGCTGGTGAGAAACAGCACCGCGTCGTCGAAAGTCTGCCATGGCTGCGCGAGGTTGACATGGTCGATGTCGCACACCGACGTCGGCTCGACGTCCAGCCCGTTTTCGAACTCGTCGACCCACGCCGAGTCGGTGACCCAAAACATCTCCGTGCCGTCGGGCGCGACGGCGGCGCCGAGCGCCTGTTCGGTCGCATACGTCCTGCGGTAGGCGACTGGCGCCATCAGTTCGGCGGCGCGCCTGGACGTGGCGCCCGCGTCGGGCACCTTCAGGCCGACGGCCGCGACGTGCGGGATCTGGTCGCGCGCCTGCTGTTCATTGAGCACGACGCGGGCCTCGCCCGCCGTCCACAGCGACACCGGCTTGGTGCGGTGCCGACCGCCGGACGTGAAGCCAAGTTGCGTCAGCAGCACCTCCACCTCGCTGGTCTCCTCGGCCTTGAGCTCGACGAAGTCGAAGCCGGTTGGCGGCTTGGTCTGGGTGAGCGTGGTCAGGTCACGGCGCCAGCCCTCGGGGTTGAGCGCTGCGGTCCTGTCCTGCAGCCAGAGCAGCGACCGCAAGGCGTGCACGGCGGTGCGGTCGGGGTCGGTCTGCCGGAACGTGTCGTTGAAGACTTCGAGCGACAGCGGTCCGTCGTACCCGGTGGCCAGCACATGTGAGACGAACGTGGGCAGGTCGAAGGCGCCTTCGCCGGGGAACAGCCGGTGGTGCCTGCTCCACGACAGCACGTCCATGCTGAGCGCGGGCGCATCGGCCAGTTGCAGGAAGAAGATCTTGTCGGCAGGGATGTCCTCGATCGCCGACGGATCGTGGCCGCGGGACAGCACGTGGAAACTGTCAAGGCACACACCGACATTCGGGTGGTCGGCGAGTTGCACGATGCGCCATGCGCGACGGTAGTCGTTGACGAACCTGCCCCAGGCCAACGCTTCGAACGCAACTTTGATGCCGTACTCCGCGGCCAGGTCGCCGAGCCTGCGCAGCTGGTCTGCCGACACGTCGTCGGAGTCGGCGGTCGCCGTCGCGACATTGCTGCAGACCAGCACGACGCCGATGCCGAGCCGGTGGGCCGTCACGAAGGTGGCCCTGGCCCGGCGCAGATTGTCGGCGAACGTGCCCTCGTCGACGCCCTCGATATCTCGCAATGGCTGGTAGAGGTCGAGCGATAGCCCCAGCCGGTCGCACAGCGCGCGGATCTCCTCGGGGCTGTGGTCGTTGGCGATCAGGTCGGGCTCGAACAGTTCGACGCCGTGGAAGCCCGCGGCTGCACACGCATGCAGCTTCTCGATCAGCGACCCGCTCAGGCAGACCGTGGCGATGGACGTCTTCATGGGCTCAACCTCCAGACAGATGTTAATGTACGGAATAGTTAGTTACATCACAAGAGGAGGTCCGGTTCGTTGCCGCCGCAAGTAAGCTGCCCGATGTGACCGCCGAGCCGCGTCCCGAGCCCTTACGCGATGCCGAGCGCACGCGCTCGGAGCTGATCGACGTGGCCACCGCGGTGTTCGCCGAGCAGGGCTACTCCGGCGCCCGCGTCGACGAGATCGCCGAGCGGACCCGCACCACCAAACGGATGATCTACTACTACTTCGGCGGCAAAGAGCAGCTGTACCTGGCGGTTTTGGAGCACGCGTACCGCGGTATCCGCGAGGCGGAGCAGCGCCTGCGAATCGACCGCGTCGACCCGGTCGAGGCCATCAGGGCGGTGGCCGAGATGACCTTCGACCACCACATCGCCCATCAGGACTTCATCCGGCTGGTGGCCATCGAGAACATCCACCGCGGCGAGTTCATCGGCCGCCTCGACTCGCTGCGCACGCTCGGGCAGCCGGCGACAGCGCAGCTGGATCAGATCCTGACGCTCGGCCGCGAGCAGGGCGTTTTCCGCGACGACGTCGACGCGCTGGACGTGCACATCCTGATCAGCTCGTACTGCGTGTTCCAGGTGGCCAACCGCTACACCTTCGGCTACCTGTTCGACATCGACTTCACCGAGAAGCAGACCCACGCCCACCTGCGGCGGATGATCGGCGACGTCGTCGTCGGCTGGCTCACCTCCCGCCAGTAGAGCGACGCCGGGGCGTTCCCCTCGCCAGGTCGCACATGAGATCGCGAATGAGAAAGCATGGTCGTCAAAACCGCGAGATCACGACCAGGAATGCTATTTCGCGGGTGTTAGAGCTGTTGCGGCGGCCGTAGAGCGATCGGGATCACATTCACCCCTTGACGGGACGCGTGTCACTGTGTTCTGCTTCACGTACGTACTAGTTCGTACATTACGGAGACGCAGTTCATGGCCCACCCCTACCTCGTCGGTCTTGTCGGTACCGGCGTCGGCCCGTCGCTCACCCCGGCGCTGCACATGGCCGAGGGCAGAGCGCAGGGCCTGGACTACGTGTACAAGACGATCGACCTCAGCGAGATGGGCGTGGCGCCCGAGCGCATCGGCGAGGTTCTGGCATGGGCGCGCGCCTTCGGCTTCGACGCACTGAACATCACCCATCCGTGCAAGCGGCTCTGCATCGAGCACCTCGACGACATCGACGATGTCGCGGCCGAACTCGGCGCAGTGAACACGGTGGTATTCGAAGGGCGTCACGCCATTGGATACAACACGGACACAACGGGTTTCGCGCTCGGATTCCACGAGGGCCTGCCCGGCGCGGCGACCGACAACGTGGTGCTGATCGGAGCAGGCGGCGCGGGAGCGGCCGTCGGCGACGCGCTGCTGCGCATCGGCACCGACCACCTGACCGTCGTCGACGTCGACGCCGAACGCGCCACCGCTTTGGCTCACGAACTGTCGGCGCGCAGGCCCGAGACACGCGTCGACGCGTCGTCGGTGGAGAAACTGGCGGTGCTGCTGGCCGCGAGCGACGGCGTAGTGCACTGCACCCCCACGGGCATGGCCGAACACCCTGGCATGCCGTTCTCCGGGGACCTGCTGCATCCCGATCTGTGGGTGGCCGACATCGTCTACCGTCCGCTGGACACCGCCCTGCTGCGCGCCGCATTGCAAGCGGGCTGCCGCGTGTGCGACGGCGGCCACATGGCGGTGCATCAGGCCACGGAAGCCTTCGCACTGATCACCGGCATCACCCCCGACGCCGAACGCATGTCCCGCCACTTCCGCAGCCTCGTCGGCTGAGTAACCATTTATCCGATTGAACCAGGAGAATCATGAGCGGCACCGAAGCCACCAAATCCGATGGCACAGTGGACGATCCGCAGCGCAAGACCCCAGGGCGCGCGGCGCTCGCGAGCTTCATGGGAAGCGCGGTCGAGTACTACGACTTCTTCCTCTTCGGCCAGGCGGCAGCGCTGATCTTCCCGAAGGTGTTCTTCGGGTCGAGTGACAATGCCGCACTTGTGATGTCGTTCCTGTCGTTCGGCGTCGCCTACGTCGCGCGGCCGGTCGGCGCGTTCGTCCTCGGGCATTTCGGCGACCGCATCGGCCGTCGTCGGGTCCTGATGTTCACACTGCTGTTGATGGGCCTGTCGACGTTCGCGATCGGCTGCCTGCCCACCTACGCCGCTGTCGGCGGACTCGCACCGGTGCTGCTGTTCACATGCCGGTTGCTGCAGGGGTTCTCGGCCGCCGGAGAGCAGGCGGGCGCGAGCTCACTGACGCTCGAGCACTCCCCCGACCACCAGCGCTCGTACTGGACGTCGTGGACGCTGACCGGCACCCAAGGTGGGCTCATCCTGGCGTCGCTGGTGCTGATTCCGTTCACCTCGTTGTCCGATGACGCCGAGTTCTCCTGGGGTTGGCGAGTTCCCTTCTGGCTCAGCGCAATTGTCGTCGTCGTCGCCTACTTCATCCGCCGCCGGCTACACGAGACCCCGCAGTTCACCGAGATCGAGAAGGCCGGTGCCGTTGCCCGGATTCCACTGCTGCCGCTGCTACGCAACCACTGGGTCGACGTGGTCCGCGTGATCTTCTGCGCCTTCATCGCCGCCGTGTCAACCGTTTTCGGCACCCTCGCCATCGCGTACGGCAAGAAGGTCGGTCTCGACACGGGCATCACGCTGTGGCTCGTCGTTGTGGCGAACGCGGTCGCGCTGTTCACCCAGCCGCTGTTCGGCAAGCTCGCCGACCGGATCGGGCGCAAGCCGGTGTTCATCTACGGCGCGCTGTCTTCGGCGGTGCTGATGCCGTTCTACATGCTGTCGATGAGCAGCGGAAACGCGGTGCTGACGTTCGCGCTCGCGGTCGCGGTGTTCTCCTTCGGGTACGCCGCCGCCAACGCAGTGTGGCCGTCGTTCTACGGCGAGATGTTCAGCACCAACGTGAGGTTCTCCGGCATGGCGATCGGCACCCAGATCGGCTTCCTGCTGGCCGGGTTCGCGCCGTCGATCGTCACCGCGCTCGGCGGCGTCCGCGAAGGTGGCTGGGTCGTCATCAGCATTTTCACCGCCGTCGTGTGTGTGATCGCCGCGATATCGGCGTCCACCGCCAAGGAAACCAAGGACGTTCCGACCGCGCTACTGGGCGCCAAGTGGCCCGAGTCGAAGAAGATTCTGGTCAACGGCTGAGCACGGGAGCAGCCGAGCCTGTCCGGGCCGGACCCACTGCCCGGATAGGCTCTTGGCTCGTGCGCGCCGTGCTGATCGTCAACCCCAACGCGACGTCGACCACCCGTGCAGGCCGTGACCTGCTCGCCCATGCGCTCGAGAGCCGGGCCAAGCTGGCCATCGCACACACCGACGCCCGCGGTCACGCCATCGACATCGCCCGCGACGCCGCCGCCGACGGCGTCGACCTGCTCATCGTGCACGGCGGGGACGGGACGGTGAACGAGGTGGTCAACGGGGTGCTCGGGGAATGCGGGCAGCGTCCCCGGCCCGATGCGCCCGCGGTCGGCGTGGTGCCGGGCGGCTCGGCGAACGTGTTCGCACGGGCGCTGGGCATCAGCCCAGACCCCATCGAGGCCACCAACCAGCTCATCGACCTGCTCGGCGAGCACCGCCGGACCAAATCCTGGCGGCGCATCGGGCTGATGGACTGTGGCGAGCGCTGGGGCGTTTTCACGGCAGGCATGGGCGTCGACGGCGACGTGGTGGCGGCCGTCGAAGCTCAGCGGGACAAGGGCCGCACAGTCACGGCCTCGCGCTACATCCGGGTCGCGGTGCGGGAAGTGCTGGGCAGCGCCCGCAAGGAGCCGGTGTTGACACTGCATCAGCCCGAGCGCGAGCCCGTCTCGGGCGTCCACTTCGCGTTCGTGTCGAACTCCAGCCCATGGACCTATGCCAACACCCGGCCGGTGTGGACGAACCCGACGACGACCTTCGAAACGGGCCTCGGCGTATTCGCGACGACCAGCATGAACGTCTGGGCGAACCTGCGGCTGGTCCGCCAGATGCTGTCGAAGAACCCCAAAATGCATGCCAAGCACCTGATCCGCGACGACGACCTGTCCTGGGTGCGGGTGACGAGCGGGAGTCCGGTGGCCTGCCAGATCGACGGCGACTACCTCGGGCTGCGGGACGACGTCACGTTCCGCGCGGTCCCCGAGGCTCTCGCGGTGGTCGCCCCTCCTGCGAAAACGCGTTGACCAGCAAAGACATAGACCAGCGCGGCCAATTCATGGCGCAAGTTGGTTGAGTTTAGTACAAACGAATGAGGGTTCTGGTAACGGCCCTCGTTAGTGAGATTACCCACTTGTTAACTCGCGAGTATTGACACATGTTCAGCCTGTGGCAGCATCAGAAGCAAGCAACAGTGCGGAAACTATTTGTTGCACGCGTTAACAGCCGAAGAAAAGCTCGTGCGCCTCGCTGCGCACATAGACAGGAGAGTTAGACAACATGGATTGGCGCCACAAGGCGGTCTGTCGCGACGAGGATCCGGAACTGTTCTTCCCTGTGGGGAACAGCGGTCCTGCCATTGCGCAGATCGCTGACGCGAAGCTCGTGTGTAACCGCTGCCCCGTCACGACGGAGTGCCTGACCTGGGCTTTGGACTCGGGTCAGGATGCCGGCGTGTGGGGTGGAATGAGCGAGGACGAGCGGCGCGCACTCAAGCGTCGTAACGCACGCACCAGGGCCCGCACCGGCGTCTAGCCTCCCAGCGATCTACCAGTTACGGCCTCGACGAAATGTCGGGGCCGTAACTGTTGCAATTGCAATTTGTCCGAATTGCGCACAGGTCGACAATTCATGCAAACGGCCGACTACTGGGCCAGCCGCGCGCGCCTGCCGATCGGCACCCGCAGCACCACGTCGGTGCCACCGTCAGGTGCGGCGTGCATCTCCAGCGAGCCGTCCAGTTCCGCCGACACCAGCGTCCGCACGATCTGCAGACCCAGCCGCTCGGCCTTCTCCAGGCTGAATCCGTGGGGCAGGCCCCGACCATCGTCGTGAACGACCACATCCAGCCACCGCGCTGAGCGCTCCGCTCGGATGGTCACACAGCCCTGGGCGGCGCTGTCGAAGGCGTGCTCGATGGCATTCTGCACCAGTTCGGTGACCACCATCACCAGCGCGGTGGCGCGGTCCGCGTCGAGCACGCCGAGGTCGCCTACCCGGGTGATGCGGATCGGACTGTCAACGGTGGCAACGTCATTCATCATCGGCAGGATTCGGTCCACCACATCGTCGAGGTTGACCTCCTCGTCGACGGACATCGACAGCGCGTCGTGCACCAGTGCGATGGAGGACACCCGTCGCACGGACTCGATCAGGGCCTCGCGGCCTTCGGCGTTGTTGGTGCGCCGAGCCTGCAACCGCAGCAGTGCGGCGACTGTCTGCAGATTGTTCTTCACCCGATGGTGGATCTCGCGGATGGTGGCGTCCTTGGACAGCAGCGCCCGGTCGCGGCGCTTGATCTCGGTGACGTCGCGGATGAGCACGGCCGCACCCGCCGCCTTGCCGCGCGCCACCAACGGCAAGGTGCGCAGCAGCACCGCCGCGCCGCCCGCGTCGACCTCCATCCGCATGCTGGAGCCGCCGACGAGGGAGTCACGAACATGATCGGCCAGTTCCTGGGCCTCGAACGGGTCGGAGATCAGGGGCCTGGTCACGGTGACGAGATTCTGGCCCTCCAGCTCGGCGGTCAGGCCCATGCGGTGGTAGGCCGACAGCGCGTTCGGGCTTGCGAACGCGACGACGCCGGCGACATCCAGGCGGATCAACCCGTCGCCGACGCGCGGGCTCGACCGGGAAATCGGTAGGTCGCCGACGTTGGGGAAGGTGCCCTCCGACAGCATGTGCAGCAGGTCTGCCGCGCAGTCGAGGTACGCGCGCTCGAGCGGGCTGGCCTTGCGGGCCGCGAACGCGGTCTGGTGGGTCAGCACGGCCACCACTTTGTTGTCGTAGCGGACGGGGACCGCCTCCATCGAGATGTCGCCGTCTGTCGTCGAATTCGGTTGTCCCTCTTCGGCTTCCCGTCCGATTGCACCGGACTTGAACGCCGCGGTCACCAGTGGCAGGTCGGCGGCCGCCGCGACCGTGCCGACCGCGTCGGTCAGCAGCACCGTCGGCGCGGTGTTGGGTCTGCACTGTGCGACACAGACCAGTACCCCGTCGTCGCGGCGCACCCACATCAGGTAGTCGGCGAAGGAAAGGTCGGCGAGCAGCTGCCACTCGCCCACCACTGCGTGCAGGTGGTCGACGGCATTGCCGGGCAGCATCGTGTGCTCGGCGAGCAGGTCACCGAGGGTGGACATCGGGCCCTATCTGGACAGGCTGATTTAGTTGATCACCGCGATGAGGTCGCCGGCCTGGATGACGTCGCCAACGGACACACTCACCTTGCTCACCGTGCCTGCCACCTCGGCCAGCACCGGGATCTCCATCTTCATCGACTCCAGCAGCACCAGGGTGTCGCCCTCGCCGATCTCATCGCCCTCGTGCACCACGACCTCGAGCACACTGGCCACGATCTCGGCGCGAACATCCTCGGCCATCTTCACCCCTTTCGGCTGCTACATGCCGCTCTATCGAACCACAACACCGGCGGGTCAGATCACTGGCAGCAACATGAGACACTGGTGGGCAAGCACAAAAAGGAGGACCCTCATGGCCAAGCGAGGCCGTAAGAAACGCGACCGCAAGCATTCAAAGGCAAACCACGGAAAGCGCCCCAATTCCTAAGGGGCGCTTTCGCCGTCTCAGCCCCTGATGATGGTGGTGCGGCTCATCTGGATGCGCAACCGCGCACGCAGCGCCTCCGGCGCCTTGTCGCCGCCGCACTTGGCGGCAATCAGCCGCTTCACCCGCTCCTCGACGCCGTAATGGCGCAGGCAGGCCGGGCATTCGTCGAGATGATGCCGCAGCTTGTCGCGAGTTTCCGCCGTGCATTCGCCGTCGAGCAGCGTCCATACCTCCGCGATCACCGCGGCGCACTCGGGATGCTCGGGGTCTACTGGGCCGACCGGCGGGGTCCAGCGCTCTTCATCGTCACGATCTGTCATGACGACACCTCCTCGGGGGTGTCGAGCTGTCCCCGAATGAAACCACGATCCTTGGCCACATCGGCCAACAACTCGCGTAGCTGACGCCTGCCGCGGTGTAACCGCGACATCACCGTGCCAATGGGCGTGTCCATGATCTCGGCGATCTCCTTGTACGGGAAGCCTTCGACGTCGGCGTAGTACACCGCCATCCGGAACTCTTCAGGCAACGCCTGCAGAGCTTCCTTGATCTCGCTGTCGGGAAGAGCCTCGAGCGCCTCGACCTCGGCCGAGCGCAATCCCGTCGAGGAGTGCTCGGCATTGGAGGCCAGCTGCCAATCGGTGATCTCCTCGGTCGGATACTCCGCGGGCTGACGCTGCTTCTTGCGGTAGCTGTTGATGTAGGTATTCGTCAGAATCCGGTACAGCCAAGCCTTGAGATTTGTGCCTTCACGGAACGAGCGGAAGCCGGCGTAGGCCTTCACCATGGTTTCCTGCAGCAGGTCTTCGGCATCTGCGGGGTTGCGCGTCATGCGCAGCGCGCCGCCGTAGAGCTGGTCGAGCAGCGGAATGGCGTCGCGCTCGAACCGCGCGGTGAGTTCGGCGTCGGACTCCTCGGCTCTCACCGGCGCTGACGTTTCCGGCGTGGTGTCGGGCGCCGACCCGTCGATGTCGGTCATCGGGAACACCGTCCCTTTCGTCGAGGCGCCACCAATTACGTCGAGTAACCGCACCGGACGTACGGGGCCGTCTATGGCCGTTGGCACCTGGGTACCCCCTTCTTCGATCCTAGAGGTTGAGGTCGACATCTTTTCTTCGCTGGGCCGCTGTGGTCCAGACCACCCCCAACAACAGCGGACATGGCCCCCCTTGTTCCCTGGTTAGGCTGATTCGGTGGCGCGCGCTGCTACCCCGGCCATCTCGGCGCTACTGGCCGCCGACGTCCCGCACGAGGTGCTGCGCTACCACCACGACCCGCTTATCGAGTCGTTCGGGGCCGAGGCCGTCAACGAGCTCGCCGGCGTCGACGGGGTCGATCCTCAGCAGGTGTACAAAACGCTGGTCATCGCGCTGCCGAAGGGGCTGGCCGTCGCGGTGCTGCCGGTCCCGTCGCAGCTGTCGCTCAAGGCCGCAGCGGCGGCGCTGGGGGTGTCGAAGGCCACCATGGCCGACAAGGCGGCGGCCGAACGATCGACCGGCTACGTGATCGGTGGCATCTCGCCGTTCGGCCAGCGCAAGCGGCTGCCGACGGTGGTGGACTGCTCCGCGATGCGCTGGGACCGCGTGCTGTGCAGCGCCGGTAAGCGCGGGTGGGATGTCGCGGTGCACCCGCAGGACCTCATCGGGCTGACGGACGCGGTGACCGCCGACATCCGCGCGTCTTAAGGACGCCGAAATAAGGTTCCGGTACACAATTCGCGCATTTTGCGTGCGATAAGTCTGATCTCGCGTCGGCCGATCTAGGGTGGGCCCATGACGCTTGCCGGCAAAACCATGTTCATCTCGGGCGCGAGCCGCGGCATCGGCCTTGCGATCGCCAAGAAGGCCGCCGCCGACGGCGCCAACATCGCGCTGATCGCCAAGACCGCTGAACCGCACCCGAAGCTGCCGGGGACGGTCTACACCGCCGCCGAGGAGTTGGAGGAGGCGGGCGGGCATGCGCTGCCGATCGTCGGGGACATTCGCGACGGCGACTCCGTGGCTGAGGCCGTGGCCAAGACTGTCGAGCAGTTCGGCGGCATCGACATCTGCGTGAACAACGCGTCGGCGATCAACCTCGGCTCGATCACCGAAGTGCCGCTGAAGCGGTTCGACCTGATGAACGGCATCCAGGTTCGCGGCACGTATGCGGTGTCCCAAGCGTGTATACCGCACATGGTCGGCAGGGAGAACCCGCACATCCTGACGCTGTCGCCGCCGGTGCGGCTGGAGCCCGAGTGGCTCAAGCCCACCGCGTACATGATGGCCAAATACGGAATGTCGTTGTGCGCCTTGGCGATGGCCGAGGAACTGCGCGGCGAGGGCGTCGCGTCGAACACCCTGTGGCCGCGCACGCTGGTGGCCACCGCCGCGGTACAGAACCTGCTCGGCGGCGACGAGGCGATGGGCCGGGCGCGCAAGCCCGACGTGTATGCCGACGCCGCGTACGTGATCCTCAACAAACCGGCGCGCGAATACACCGGCAACGCCCTGCTGTGCGAGGACGTGCTGCTCGACTCCGGCGTCACGGACCTGTCTGTGTACGACTGCGTGCCGGGATCGGAGCTCGGCGTGGACCTGTGGGTCGACACCCCGAACCCGCCGGGTTACCAAGGCTCCTAACGGGTTTCGACGCCCGCGCGATCAGCAGGGCGGCTTCATCGGGTGGCAGAGCGTATCTTCTGGTGACTCTCCGCCCGACGTCGTGCCGCTCGTCGTGCCATTCGTCGCCGCACCATTGGTCGCCGCGCCGTTCGTGGCCGCACCATTCGTCGCCGCACCGTTCGTCGCCGCGCCGTTGGTCGCCGCGCCGTTCGTGGCAGCACCATTCGTCGCTGCACCATTCGTCGCTGCACCATTCGTCGCCGCACCATTGGTAGCCGCGCCGTTCGTCGCCGCGCCGTTCGTTGCCGTCCCGTTGGTCGCGCCATCCGTCGTTGCTCCGTTGGTGGCGGCGCCGTTCGTCGCGCCATCGGTCGTCGTTCCGTTGGTCGCGGTTCCGTTGGTGGCTGACCCATTCGTCGCTGCCCCATCGGTCGCGGTTCCGTTGGTGGCAGTTCCGTTGGTCGCTGCCCCGTTCGTTGAAGTTCCGTTCGTCGGGGTTCCGTTCGAACCGTCGCCGGGTGCCACGCCTGGTATCGCGCCGCCGCCGGTCGCCACGCGTGGGGGCGCGCCACCGGCGGATCGTCCGGTGGTCGTGCCGCCGCCGGTCCCGCCGGTGTTGCCACCCGAGGTCGTGCCACGCGGGGCGGGGGCAGGCGCAGGGGCGAGTGCGGGCGGCGGAGCGACGACTGGAGGAGGCGCGCTTGGCGCGACGCCGACTGCCGGGAGCTGCGGCACCACGGTCTGCTGCACAGGAGCAGGGTTTGCGGGCTGCTGCTCGCTCGAACTGGTCAACGAATAGGCCAGTCCGCCGCCGAGTAGCCCGACCCCGATCACCGCGGCTGCGATCACCGCTCCCATGGGCACCTTGCGAGGCGCGGGCGCGGGCGCGGCCTGCGGTTGAGCGTATTGCGGATATTGATATTGAGGCTGCGCGTACTGCTGGTAGGGATCTGCACCGTACTGCTGCGGAGGCTGTTCGGCCGGCACGGGGGCCTCGTACTGCCAGGCCAGGGGGTCCGACCGCTGCGTCGTGAAATCGCCCGGGTCCGATCGCATGGTCATCGGGTCGTTGGGGCCGCCGCCGTACGGTGGCATCGGTCGGTTCGTCACTGGTGTTCCCTCGCTCATCCCTCATCGGGGGCACGCGTCACCGGCCCCCAATGCAGCGAGCAAACCAAAGATCGCGCCTCAGAGATATCAGGCGTTTCCCTATGTTTCCCAGCGCACCTACTTGCGGCCGGGTGACGGACTCCTAGTCGAATTCGATGATGCCGCGGATGTTGCGGCCTTCTCGCATGTCGGTGAAGGCGTCGTTGATCTGATCGAGCCGGTAGCGCCGGGTGATCAGCTCGTCGAGTTTCAAGTGGCCGTCGCGGTACATCGACAACAGCATCGGCATGCTGGCCCGCGGGTTCATTCCGCCGTACAGCAGCCCCTTGAGGGTCTTGCATCCCTGGATGAAGTCGACCAGCAGGAGCGGCACGATGTTGACGTCGAGCTTCGGAATCGCCGTCATCAGACAGGTTCCGCCCTTGCGGGTCAACATCATCGCGGGCGCCAGCAGTTCGGCGGGAAGCACGCTTGGCGTGAGCACGACGCGGTCGGCCATCACGCCGGCTGTCAGCTCCTGCACCATCGGGATGGCTTCCTCGGCGGACGCAGCGGTCTCGGTGGCCCCGAAGGATTTAGCCGTATCTCGTTTGAACTCAACAGGATCCACCGCGATAACGGCCTTGGCACCCGCCGCGCGCGCACCTTGCACCGCATTGATACCGACTCCGCCTGTTCCGATGATCACCACCGTGTCGCCCGGCTGCGTCCCGACGCCTACGGTCGCGGATCCCCAGCCCGTCGTCACGCCGCAGGACACCAGCGACGCGGCCTCCAACGGCACCGAATCATCGATCTTGATGACCGATTCCTCGGCTAGTACGGCGTATTCGGCGAACGTGCCGAGTTGTGTCATCGCGGTCAGGTCTTGCTCGCCGAGATGACGTCTGGACGTACCGTCCGTCACCATCTCCTTCGAGAACATCATCGCGCCGTTGTCGCACAGGTAAGTCATCCCCGTCACGCACCAGCGGCACTTGCCGCATGCCGGGATGAACGACGTCGCGATCCGGTCACCCGGCCGCACCGACCGGACGCCGGGCCCGACTTCCTCGACGACGCCCGCGCCCTCGTGTCCACCGAGCAGCGGAAAGTACTCCGGGGTGGTGCCGCCCATCGCCTCGACCATCGCGGCAAGCTGCGGGGAGAAGATGCCGTCACCGGTCGTGTAGTGGTTGTCGGAGTGGCAGACTCCGGCGACTGCCATCTTCACCAGCACCTCGCCCTCGCGCGGTGGGTCGAGCGTGATCTCTTCGACTTCCCAGTCACCGCCGATCCCCCGCAGGATCGCGCCCTTGCACTTCATTTGCGGCCTCCTCGCGGCGTGACGCCACCCTTGGCGCCCATCGCCTCCCACTCGGGTTGGTACAGGCGCAGTTCACGAGCCTTGGCGGCTATGCCGACGACGGAGCCGTCGGCCGGGTTGCGAACTTCGATCGTGGTGAGCTGCGGCTTGGCGTGCACAGCGGTCATAAGAGAAGCGTCCACCAGATGGGGTGCCTCTGACTGTGTAATCGACTACTTGACCAGCGATGGACGGCCGAACCGGGCGTGCACGCCCGGCGAGAACCGCGCGGGCAGACGTTCGCCCGCGACCTCGACGCCCGCAGCCGCCACCAGGTCGTCGGCCAATTCGACGACCTCGGCGCTGTACAACGGCCACGGTCCGTGCTCGTTGGGCACCCACCACGTCCGCCCCGCCTTGCGGGTGTGCGCACCCCATCGCGACGTGAGCCAGATGTCCAGCGGCGACGGTTTCATCTCGTCTCCGACGACGGCCGTCACCGAGCTACGGAGGCCGCGTCGGGGCCACCGCCGCTGACTGTCGTAAGTGATCCGGTCGCCGCATCGCTCGACGCGCATCCTCGCCCAGGTGTACGGCACACCCAAGGATCCGCGCACGGCGGGCACGACGGCGAGGCGGGCGGTCTCCAGCGACCGGAACAGCACGCCGTGGCGGCCAGCGTCGTCGGTCGAGTACAGCCGGATGTTGGTCTCGTGGAAGGTGCCGAAGTACGGCAACGGAAGGGACGCACCCAACGTCGTGCGCCGCATCGTGAACGGAATCAGCCCTACGTACGTCATGCCGTCGGCGAAGACGTCGGGTCGGGCGCCCGGCGGATACAGGTGCGCGACATCCTCGGGCCGCACCGGCCAGTGAATGAACGTGAGGTCGGACCAGAACTGCGCGAACGTCACGGGCCGGGGCAGCGGCGGTGCGTCGACGGGGAACCCGGCAAGCGACGTCACTCCGCCATCGTGACACGCTTGGCGTCATGTCCTCCCCCACGTCGTGGTCAGCGGGTCGCTATGACGCGATCGGCGATCAGATCGCAACGATCGCAACAGAGGTGGTGTCCGCGGCCGGCCGCCGGGTGCCGCTGAGCGACGCCGCCGTTGCCGACCTCGCCTGCGGCACCGGCAGTGTCGCGCTTGCGGCGAGTGCCGCGGGAGCACGGGTGACGGGCGTCGACATCACGCCCGAACTGATCGCGCTAGCCGCGGACAAGGCCGAAGCCGCGGGCGTCGCCGTCAAATGGCTGACGGGGGATGCCGCCGACACCGGCCTGCCGGGCGGATCGTTCGACGCCGTGCTGTCGAACATGGGCATCATCTTCGTCGAACCCACACGGCAGGTTGCCGAGATCGCGCGGCTGCTCAGGCCGGGCGGCGTGCTGAGTTTCTCATCGTGGGTGCCCGATCCGGACACCCCGTTCTTCCGGCCGATCGTGACCGTGCTCGGGCCACCGCCCGCCTCGGATTACGGCCCCGATCAGTGGGGTGTGGCGGAAACGATCACCGACCGGCTCGCCGGGGACTTCGACGACATGGCCATCGAAACAGGCGCGTGCACATGGCAATTGGGAACCGTCGACGACGCAATGTACTTGTTGGGGCACGAGTCGCCGATACACGTCTCACTGCTCGGCAACCTCGACGCGGCCAAGCGCGGGGAGCTGCTCGCCGCATTCGAGGACGCGATGCGCGCGAGCGTCACCGCCGACGGTTTCGTGACGTTCGACGCGCCCTACGTGGTGGTGACGGCCCTACGGCGGTAGGCCTACAGCAGCGTGGCCTGTTCGGGCTCCGGCTCTGCCGGTTCGATCAGCTCGGGCCCGTTGTTGCGGACGCTGTTGACCAGCCGCGACACCTCGCGAATCTCGATGCGGTCCAGGTCGCCGTGTCCGCGCAGCAGCCCCTCGTCGATCGGCGCGTCGGGGTCCAGCCAGCGGTCCCAGTCGCCCGCGCTGATCGTCAGCGGCATCCGGTCGTGGATCTCGGCCAGCGGTCCTGCCGAATCGGTGGTGATGATCGTGGCGCTCAGCAGCGGCGCGCTGTCCTTGGCCGCACCCTTGGGCCGCCACGTCGACCACAGACCCGCCATGAACAACGGCTCGCCGTCGCCGCCGTACATGTAGAACGGCGTCTTGGAGCCCTTTTCCCCGCGCCACTCGTACCAGCCGTCCATCGGCACCAGGCAGCGCTTGCCCTTCGCGGAGTTGCGGAACGCGGGCGAGGTGGTGACCTTCTCCGCGCGCGCATTGATCAGCAGCGGAGCCTTGGTGTCGGGCACGCCGTCCTCGGCCTCCTTCGCCCACGGCGGCACCAGCCCCCAGCGCATCCGACGCACCCGCCGCGTCGACTCGTCGTTGGGCTCGGTGTGCCGCTTGACGACCGTGCTGATCGTGGTGGTCGGCGCGACGTTGTAGTTGGGGCTGCTGGAGTCCTTCATGGCCGAAGTCGCCTCGTCGATGGCCTGGATCTTCTCCGCCAGCAGCGCCGGATCAGTGGTTACCGCGAATCGCCCACACATGTATCCCATGGTGGCAGAAGCGAGTGACAAGGCAGTATGAGAGCCGTGAGCGACTGGCAGGCACCCACAACCGCTGTGCCTGTGCACGCGACGGTGACCGTCCCCGGCTCGAAGTCGCTGACCAACCGGGCGCTGGTGCTGGCGGCACTGGCCACGCCCCAAGGCACGTCGACGATCAGCGGCGCGCTGCGCAGCCGCGACACCGACCTGATGATCGGTGCGGTCCGCACGCTCGGCGTGACCGTCGACGGCGACGACACCGAGCTGTCGGTCAGCGGCGCCATCGCCCCGTCGCCCGACGCTCGCGTGGATTGCGGCCTGGCGGGCACGGTGCTGCGCTTCGTGCCGCCGGTGGCGGCGCTGGGCACGCAGACCGTGGTGTTCGACGGCGACGAGCAGGCCAGGGCCCGCCCGATCGCGCCACTGCTGGACGCACTCCGCGGGCTCGGCGTTGACATCGACGGCGACGGCCTGCCGTTCTCGGTGCGCGGCGGCGGGACGGTGGCCGGTGGCACCGTCGAGATCGACGCGTCGGCCTCGTCGCAGTTCGTCTCCGGCCTGCTGCTGTCGGGGGCGGCGCTGCGCGACGGACTGACCATTGCACACACCGGTGAGTCGGTGCCGTCGGCCCCACATGTGGCCATGACGGTGGCGATGCTGCGCGACGCGGGCGTGGAGGTGGACGACACACAGACCAACCGGTGGCGGGTCTCCCCCGGCCCGATCTCGGCCCGGCACTGGGTGATCGAGCCGGACCTGTCCAATTCGGTGCCGTTCCTCGCGGCCGCCGTTGTCAGCGGCGGCATCGTGCGGATTGCGGGTTGGCCGGAGGCCAGCGTCCAGCCCGCCGACACCATCCTCGGCATTCTCGAGAAGCTGGGTTCTGTTGTCCGGCATAGCAGTTCATATCTCGAAGTGCAGGGTGCCAAGACTTACGGCGGCTTCGACGTCGACCTGCACGACGTCGGCGAATTGGCACCGGCGGTGGCAGCGCTTGCCGCGCTGGCGACACCCGGTTCGGTGTCGCAGCTGACGGGGATCGCTCATCTGCGCGGCCATGAAACCGACCGGCTGGCCGCGCTGCGCACCGAAATCACCGATCTCGGTGGGCAATGCGAGGAGACGGCCGACGGTCTCGTCATCACTGCGCAGCCGCTGCACGGTGGCCGGTGGAGTTCTTATGCCGACCATCGGATGGCGACGGCGGGCGCCATCGTGGGGTTGCGGGTGTCCGGTGTCGAGGTCGAGGACATCGGCACCACGGCCAAGACGCTGCCCGATTTTCCGCGGATGTGGGCCGACATGCTTGCGGGCCAGTCGAATTGAGTTCGCGGGACTACGACGAGTCCGACGTCCGAATCCGTCCGGGTCGGGGCTCGCGCCCGCGGACCAAGACCCGCCCCGACCACGCCGACGCCCAGGAGGGCATGGTGGTGACGGTCGATCGCGGGCGATGGGGCTGTGCGCTCGGCCGCGACCCCGACAGCGTGGTGACAGCCATGCGCGCAAGGGAATTAGGCCGAACGTCGATCGTGGTCGGCGACGACGTCGGTGTGGTGGGAGACCTGTCAGGGCGCGCCGACACGCTGGCGCGCATCGTGCGGCGCGGTGACCGCCGAACGGTATTGCGACGCACAGCCGACGACACCGATCCCACCGAGCGCGTCGTCGTCGCCAATGCCGACCAGCTGCTGATCGTGGTCGCGCTTGCCGACCCTCCGCCCCGCACCGGTCTCGTTGAGCGCACGCTCATCGCCGCTTACGCAGGCGGGCTGACGCCGATTCTATGCTTGACCAAGACCGACCTCGCGCCGCCGGAGCCGTTCGCCGCGCAGTTCGCCGATCTCGATCTGACCATCGCGACGGCGGGCCGCGACGATCCGCTCGACGCCGTGGCCCCGTTGCTGGTCGACAAGGTCACCGTGCTGCTCGGTCACTCCGGTGTCGGGAAATCGACGCTGGTGAATCGGCTTGTGCCGGCGGCCGACCGCGCAACCGGCGACGTCTCCGGCGTCGGGAAGGGGCGGCATACATCGTCGCAGTCGGTGGCGCTGCCGCTTGCAGATTCCGGCTGGGTGGTCGACACACCCGGTATCCGGTCATTCGGACTTGCCCATATCAAGCCCGACGACGTCATGCTCGCGTTCTCCGATCTCGCCGAGGCGATCAACGACTGTCCGCGTGGGTGTGGCCACCTCGGCCCGCCCGCCGATCCGGAGTGCGCCCTGGACACCCTTACGGGCCCGGCAGCCGCACGCGTCGCGGCGGCCCGGCGCCTGCTCGCGACCCTGCGAGAAGGCTAGGAGTTCACTGGCCGGCGTTGCCTGTTAGCTTAGCTAAGGCTTAAATGGGCTAAGTGACTTCGCAGCGCACCGAGAACGACACATGGGATCTGGCCACCAGCGTCGGCGCCACGGCCACGATGGTGGCCGCGGGCCGGGCTCGCGCCACCAAAGCCGCCCTGCTCGACGACCGATTCGCCGAACCGCTTGTCCGCGCCGTCGGCGTCGACTTCTTCACCCGATGGGCCACCGGCGAGCTCGCGGCCGCCGACGTCGACGTGCCAGGCGCGCCGTGGGGCATGCAGCCGATGACGGACCTGCTGACCGCGCGGACCCGGTATTTCGACGATTTCCTGGCCGATGCCGCCGGCGCGGGCCTTCGCCAGGTGGTGATCCTGGCGTCCGGGCTCGACGCGCGCGGCTACCGGCTGACCTGGCCGAAGGGGACGATGCTTTTCGAGATCGACCAGCCCGCGGTGCTCGCCTTCAAGGCGGCCACGCTCGCAGATCTGAAGGCGGCGCCGACGGCCGACGTGCGCGTTGTGCCGATCGACCTCCGCCATGACTGGCCCGCCGCGCTGCGCGACGCGGGGTTCGATGCCGCGAAGCCCGCGGCGTGGATCGCCGAGGGGCTGCTGCCCTTCCTGCCCTCAGACGCCCAGGACCGCCCGCTGGACAACATCACCGCGCTCAGCGCCGACGGCAGCAGGCTGGCATCGGAGGTCGCGACGGACGGCTTCGACGGCGACGACATGCGTGAGTCGATCGAGGTGGTCACTCAACGCTGGCGCGACGAAGGCTTCGACATCGAGCTGGGTGAGCTCGGCTATTCCGACGAGCGCAACGACGTGGCCCACTATCTCGAGTCGCGCGGTTGGCAGTCGGCGAAGACAAACATCCAGCAACTGCTCGCCGAGGCCGGGCTGCCATCGATGCCTCTAGTGGACGGCTCGCTGGCAATCGGCAACAACTACTACTGCACTTCGATCAAGCGCTGAGATAACCGTTAGGAAGCTCCGCTGTGCGGGTACCCGCACCGCGTGGCCAGGGCGAGGTCAGGTGTGGGGAGATACTTCGTCGTCATCACCGGGTTGGTGTTGACGCTCGGTGGTGTTGCGGCGCTTGCGCTGTTTCTCACCGCGGCGGGCGCGGGGTTCGGGTTGCAGGCCGTTGCACTGGCCGTCGCGACGATTGTCGGGCTCGGCGGGGGCATAGCGCTGCTGATCGCGAGCGCGCGTAGGCGCGGCGGCATGCTGGACGCGGAACCGACCGCCGGCGAGCGGACCACCTACTGGGCCCGGTACAGACACCGCCCGTGGCGCGGACGCCACGTATAGCCCAACGCAAGCAGGCCCTCCCGGTTCGGGGAGGGCCTGCTTGCGGCTTGTCAGTGATTGTGCAGGGCGTTGATGTGCCACACGCCGTGGTGGTTGTGCCAGCCCGGCTTGGCCTCGGGGGCCGGATGGGCCTTGACGCTCGGCGAGTAGGAGTAGCCGGGGCCGGACGGATCGGTCGGAGTCGCGGCATTGGCCATGCCTGCCAGGCCGAGGGCTGCTGCACCGAGGATGCCTGCCGAGACGACCGGAAGGGCGAGGTAGCGGGCGATCATGTTGTTGGTCATTTCAATTCTCCTGTGTCAGTTGGTTTTTCAGTTTGGCGGCCGGTGTGTTCCGCCGATGACTTAAGACTGGCCCAGCCGAGCGGCGATGTATGTCGGGCGATCGGGCCGTCACCCGGATGAACCTGATGTCCACCGATCGGAGGACATAAATGACGTGGGGCGCGGCGTTTGACCCGTTCGAGTAGCGGGCAGGCTGGCCAACGAAGGAGGATCAACTGTGAGCCACGTACCGACGATCGAACTCAACGACGGCGCGACAATCCCTCAGCTGGGCTTCGGTGTATTCCAGATCGACCCGGATGAGACGGCCGAAGCCGTCAAGACCGCGCTGGAGATCGGCTACCGCCACGTCGACACCGCCGAGATGTACGAGAACGAGGCGGGTGTCGGGCAGGGCGTTCGCGACTCCGGTATCGACCGCGCCGAGGTGTACGTCACCAGCAAGCTCAGCAACGGCCTGCACCGTCCCGACGACGCCCGCCGTGCCTTCGACGGCACGCTCGAGGCGCTCGGCTTCGACTATGTCGACCTGTTCCTCATCCACTGGCCGTTGCCGACGCTGTACGACGGTGATTTCGTCTCGACGTGGCAGACGCTCGAGGAGTTCAAGAAGGAGGGCCGCGCCCGCAGCATCGGAGTGTCGAACTTCCACATCGCCCATCTGGAGCGGCTCGCCGAGGAGACCGGCACCGTGCCAGCGGTGAACCAGATCGAGGTGCACCCCTACTTCGCCAACGACGAGGTGCGCGCCTACGGCCAGAAGCACGGCATTGCGACCGAGGCGTGGTCGCCGATCGCGCAGGGCAAGGTGCTCGACGACCCGGTGGTCGACGGCATCGCCAAGGCGACGGGTAAGTCGCCGGCCCAGGTGGTGCTGCGCTGGCACATCCAGCGCGGCGACATCGTGTTCCCGAAATCGGTGACACCGAAGCGCGTGAACGAGAACTTCGAGATCTTCGACTTCGAGCTCAGCCCCGACGACGCGGACGCGATCAGCGAGCTGGACAAGGGAGAAAACGGCCGCCAGGGCCCGAACCCGGACAAGTTCGACCACATTCCCAGCTGATCTACAGCCAGCTCATTGGACTAGTTGGTCTCTTTTGAGCCGATCGCCCCATTGACCGGCGTAGTTATTGGACGATATAGTTCACTTCACTTATTCACAACGTGTTGCGTGACTGACAGGACTACACATGAAGACAGGCTGGTCGACCCGTCGGGTCGCTGCCTCGCTCGGTATCGCTGCCATCATTTCGATGGGCGCGCTGAGCGCGTGCGGCGAGAAGAAAGAGGCTCCACCCGAAACCTCAACCACCACAACGACTACCACCACGACGGTGACGCCACCGCCGTCGGGAAGCCCGACCGAAAAGGCGCCACGGCTAGACCCCAATGGACCGAACCCGTTCTCGCCTCAGATCAAGGCGCCGTCCGCGCCGACCGCCGTGCCGGGCGACAACTAGAAATTTTGGACCGGGCGGGCCAGTCAGCGACGGGTCCGCTCGGCCGTATCCGGGGCGAACGACATGATGTGGTCGATCGCGGCATTGAGCGATGTCTGCATCAGCCGCGGGTCGTGGGCCGTCTGCGACAGCAGGTAGCCGCCCTCAACGGCGGCCAACAATCCCGTCGCCAGCGCGATCGCGTCGATGTCGCGCCGCAGCACGCCGTTGTCACGCATCCGCTCCAACGCCGAGGCCAAGATCGAGCGCCATTCGGCGAAATGCTCGGCAAGAGACGCCCGCGCATTGTCGTCGGTGTCCGACAGCTCGGCGGCCAGAGAGCCCAGCTCACAGCCCCACAGCCCGCGGCGCAGCACACAGCGCTGCACCATCGCGTCGCGCCACTGATGAAGCCCGCGCAGCGAATCCACCTTCTCCAGGCGAAGCCGCTGCCACGAGAGGATCTCGTCGGCGCGCAGCGTGATGACCTCGTACACCAGCTCCGACTTGTCGTCGAAATGCTGATAGAACTGCGACTTGCTGGTCGCGCTCGCGGCCAACACCTCGTCGATGGTCGTCGTGGCCACACCCTGCACGTG
Source organism: Actinomycetota bacterium (assembly GCA_046735135.1). GTDB lineage: Bacteria > Actinomycetota > Actinomycetes > Mycobacteriales > Mycobacteriaceae > Mycobacterium. The sequence continues at coordinate 17,771 of JBKPSU010000095.1, read as the reverse complement.
CATCAGCTCCGCAGCGGCGAGCACGATCCGGTTGCGGGTGGCGGCACCGCGCGAGGTCAGCTTCGATCTCGGTGCGCGGTTCTCTGGCGGCACCGTCTAACTGTAACCCGCTAGTCCAATCCGCTACGCCGCATCCGCAATGCGTTCGATGCGCTTCTCCCGGCGGCGCGTCCGCACCGCGGCGATTGCCGACTTGAGCCCGCGCCGCGGGGCGGGACCCAGCTCGTCGAACATCCGCTCGCTGCGGGTCTCGGGCGCGTCGTCCACGGTGTCGTGCAGGTACTTGTCCGGCAGCGACAGCTTGGCGATCGTCCGCCACGCCTTGCCGTACTGCACCAGGAACGAGCCCGTGGTGTAGGGCAGGTCGTACTTGTCGCACAGCTCCTTGACCCGGAACGAGATCTCGTAGAGCCGGTTGCTCGGCAGATCGGGGTACAGGTGATGCTCGATCTGGTGGCACAGGTTGCCGCTCATGAATCGCAGCGCCGGGCCGTTCTCGAAGTTGGCGCTGCCAAGCATCTGGCGCAGATACCACTGGCCCTTGGACTCGCCCACCATGTCGGTCTTGGTGAATTTCTCTGCGCCATCGGGGAAGTGGCCGCAGAAGATGACCGCGTTCGACCAGATGTTGCGGATGACGTTGGCCACCGCATTGGCCTTCAGCGTAGACATGAACGTCGCGCCGGGCGAAAGCGACGTCACCGCGGGGAACGCGATGTAGTCCTTGGCCACCTGGTGACCGGCCTTGACGCCGAACTCGCGCACACGCTTCATCGTGGCGGCGCGGTCGTCCCGGCCCTTGGAGATCTTGCCGAGCTCCAGGTGCTGCAGCCCGACACCCCATTCGAAGCCGATCGCCAGCAAGGTGTTGAAGAGCAGGTTGCCGACGAGGTTGAACGGCCTCCAACGCTGGTCACGCGTGACTCGGATGACGCCGTAACCCACATCGTCGTCCATGCCGAGGATGTTGGTGTACTTGTGGTGCATGAAGTTGTGAGTGAACCGCCAGTGCTTGGAGGCCCCGCTCATATCCCACTCCCACGACGACGAGTGGATCTCGGGATCGTTCATCCAGTCCCACTGGCCGTGCATGACGTTGTGGCCGATCTCCATGTTCTCGACGATCTTGGAGACGCCAAGGGTCACAGTGCCTGCCCACCAGGCCGAGCGCTTCGAGCTGGCGGCCAGCATGAGGCGGCCGGCCACCTCGAGGGCGCGCTGCGCGGCGATGGTGCGGCGGATGTATCGCGAGTCGCGCTCGCCAAGGGAGTCTTCGATGTCCTGGCGAATGGCGTCCAGTTCGACCGCAAGGCTCTCGATGTCGGCGTCGGTCAAGTGCGCGAATTCCGGAACGTCAGTGATTGCCATGTTGTGCCTCCTTCCTCTTCCCTACGCTACCGTAACCTACGGTCCCGTAGGTTACCAGTGAGTAACGCCTATGCGTCCAACACGCAATCGCCAGACGCTGCGGAAATGCATGTCTGTATCCGGCTCCACGGTTCGTGTTCGACACCGGTGCGGAGATCGCGCACGTGCCCGTCGAGCAGTCCGACGACACAGGACTGGCAGATGCCCATCCGGCAGCCGAACGGCATCCGCACGCCCGCGGCCTCGCCCGCCTCCATCAGCGGCGTCGCGGCGTCCGCCGTGACTGTTTTCCCGCTCCGGGCGAACTCAACCGTCCCGCCCTGCCCGTGCGCGGCTGCGCGAGAGGCCGCGAAGCGTTCCAGATACAGCTGTTCGGCGATGCCCGCAGCCGACCAGGCGTGCTCGGCGGCGGCCAGCATGCCCTCCGGGCCGCACGCCCAGGTCTGCCGGTCGCGCCAATCGGGCACCTCGTCGGCGATCTGCGACAGGTCGAGGCGGCCCTGCTCGCGCGTGGAGCGCACCCGCAGCCGGTATCCGGTCTGACCGCGCTGCAGCTCAGCCAGCTCGGCGGCGAACATCATGTCGGATTCCGTTGGCGTGGAATGCAAATGGACGATGTCGGTGATCTGGTCGCGCCGGACGAGGGTGCGCAGCATCGACATCACCGGCGTGATCCCCGAGCCGCCGGTGATGAACAGCACCGACGCGGGCGCGGGGTCGGGCATAACGAAATTGCCCTGCGGTGCCGCCAGCCGCACGATGGTGCCGGGTGCCACCCCGCCGACGAGGTGCGTCGACAGGAACCCCTCGGGCATGGCCTTGACCGTGATCGTGATCGTGCGGCTTGATCCCGCCTTCGCCGCCACCGCGGCTCCCGCCTTCACCGGGCTCGACGTCAGCGAGTAGGACCGCCAGCGCCACCGGCCGTCCACCAGAAGGCCGATGCCGACGTACTGGCCCGGCTGGTAGTCGAAGGTGAAGCCCCAGCCGGGCTTGATCACCAACGTCGCGGAGTCCTCCGTCTCGCGGCGCACCTCGACGACCCGACCGCGCAGCTCACGGGCCGACCACAGTGGGTTCGCGAGCTTCAGGTAGTCGTCGGGCAGCAGCGGCGTCGTGATCCGCCCGGCGATGGTGCGCAGGGCGTTCCAGCCCGGGTGCTCCTTGGCGCCGGCGATCTTCGGCCGCACGGTATCGGCGACATTGGCCGAGACCTTGATGGAGTTCTTGGCCACGTAACCTACGGTACCGTAACCTACGGATCCGTATCCAGTCGGAATTCTAGGATTAGAGCAATTCGAGAAGGAACGGCAGCTCCTGCGTGGCATACCAGGCCAGGTCGTGGTCCTGCGCGTCGCCGACGGTCAGTTCGGCATCCTCGTCCCCCAGGTCGGCGGCGTCGACGGCGTCGATGGCGGCAAGCACCGCAGTCTCGGCGTCCGCATTGTCGACGTAGGCCGCAATCGCATCGTCGATGGCTATCGGACCCGACAGCCGCACGACGGCGTCGTCGAGGTCGGGCCGGGCCGTCGCGGTGTCGACCTCGGCCACCAGCACGGCGCGGCGCGCAGGAAGCTCCGACGGCGGTTCGTCGCCCGCCCCCGCGAGCAGGCGCACCGAGGCCAGTGCGGCCTCGCGGATAGCGACCTCGGCCAACTCGTCGTCGTCACCTTCGGCATAAGACTCGCGCAGCGCAGGCGTCACCGCGAAAGCCGTGCCGTTGACGACGGTCATCGAGCGGTCGGCCACCAGCCGCTGCAGCATGGCCAGGGTCGCTGGAACATAGACGCGCACCAGGCGAGGTTAGCGGCCGAGGGCGCAACAATCGCGCTACTGCGCGGCTTCCAGCAATTCGTCGAGCGACTCGCGCAGCAACGACGGCAGGACATCGACATCGCTCATCGCGTCGCGGTCGGCGTTGATGCCGTAGTACAGCATCCCGTTGTAGGACGTCACGCCGATCGCCAGCACCTGGTTGTTGAGCAGCGGCGGCACCGCATACGTCTCGAGCAGCTTCGTGCCCGCGACGTACATCTGGCTCTGCGCGCCGGGCACGTTGGTGATCAACAGGTTGAACTGCCGGGCCGAGAATGTGGTGGCGACGCGAATTCCCATGGCGTGCAACGTCGGTGGCGCGAATCCGGACAACGTGACGATGGTCCTGGCGTCGACGAGGCTGGCCGCCGTCGGGTGCGACTCCGTCATGTGCGCGATCTGCGAGAGCCGAACAACCGCATTGCCCTCCCCCACCGGCAGATCAACCAGGAACGGTGACACCTCGCTGATCGCCTGGCCGGGACCGGACGAGTCCAGTTCGGCGTCGGGGTAGACCGACATCGGCGCCATCGCGCGGACGGTGGACGTCGGCGCCACCGGCTCGCCGCGGGACAGCAGCCAGTTGCGCAGCGCACCGGCGATCACCGCCAGCACGACGTCGTTGACGTCGCAGTCGTAGCGAGCCCGCAGGTTGCGGTAGTCCTCGAGTTTCCCGCTGGCGACGGTGAATCGGCGGTTGCGCGACACCCTGGTGTTCAGCGGGCTGGACGGTGCGGTGCCCCGCGCGAACGTCCTTGCGACGTCGGCGGCCCTTCGGCCCACCTCGAGCAGCTGGCCCGAGTTCGTCGCCACCTCCGTGACGGCGGAGCGCACCGCTGCGAGCTGGGCACCCGGCCGCGCGATCCACTCTCCGACCGCCCCCATGAACAGCTGGGCATCGCTCGGCTCGCGGGCGGGGATCCAGATGTCCTCGCCGAAGGCGGGCGGCTTCTGGCTGCGGTCGGCGATCACGTGCCCGATCTCCAGCGCGGTCATGCCGTTGACCAGGGCCTGGTGCGATTTTGTGTAGATCGCCAGCCGGTTTCGGGCCAACCCTTCGACGAGGTACATCTCCCACAGCGGGCGCGACTTGTCCAGCTGCCGCGACCCCAGCCTGGCCACCAACTCGTGCAGCTGCGCGTCGCTGCCCGGGGACGGCAGTGCCGACCTGCGGATGTGATAGGTGATGTCGAAGTCGCGGTCGTCGATCCACACCGGCTTGGCCAGCCCGAGTGTCACCTCACGCACCTTCTGCCGGTAGCGCGGAATCTGCGGCAGGCGCTGTTCGACCGAGGCGAGCAGGGTTTCGTAGCTCAGCCCGTTGCGGGGCTTACGGAGAATCGACAGCGAGCAGACGTACATCGGTGTGGAGGAGTTCTCCAGGCCAAAAAACGCCGAATCCGACGCCGACAACCTGGTCACCATTAGCGGCGCATCCCTCCCGTGGAATTGACGTCGAAGCTCGCCGATCCACGGTAGCCGCCGAATCTGTGCTGACGGATAACGGGTGCGTTCGAACCCCCGCCAACCATGGGATCATGAATGCGTCTGATTCTCTCCAGCAGATGCCGTGATATTCGTAACCGAACGCTGGAGAGTGCCGTTGACCACATCGCAGATTTCCTTCGCACCGGGCGCGTTCACCACGCCGGTCGTCGACTACGAACCGCCGCCCGTCGGCGTCGCGTTACACGGCGCTACCAACCCGCCATGTCCCGCGCCGCCACCGGCCGCGCTGCACCGCCCCCCGCGGCGTCTGCTGCGAGCCATCGACCGGACCGAAGCGGCGCCACCCCGTGAGGCCGCGACATTCGCCGACGCGGTCCTTCGGCGCGTGCTCGAGGTCATCGACCGACGCAGGCCGATCGCACAGCTGCAGACGATGCTGACCCCTGCGCTGCTGGACATGGTCTTCGCCCTCACCCACACGGCAGGACCGGACAAAGCGGCGGTGTTGCGCCGGGTTCGGCTGCGCGCCGCCGCCGAACCAGAGGCGGCCGAGGTTTTCGCCACCTATACCCGCGGCCACCGCGTTCGGGCCATCGCGGGGCGCGTCGAAATGAAGGAGGGCCGCTGGCGCCTGGTGGCGCTGCAGGTCGGATAATGAAGTGGTGCAGGGCAACACCGTCAGCGTCGACCGGGTGATCAAGGCGCCTGCGCGCGAGATCTTCGCGCTGCTGGCCGACGGCGGGCGACATCCCAGCTTCGACGGCTCGGGCACGGTGGACCATGCGGAATCGGCGTCGATCCCGCTGGAGCTGGGCACCACGTTCTCGATGAGGATGCGGGGACGCCCCGAGACGCTGTTTTTGCCCTACACAATGAGCAACACCGTGATCGAGTTCGAGCCGGATCGCCGCATCGCGTGGCAGACGTACGGGATCGGCGGCCTGATCGGCGGCCGCATCTGGCGCTACGAGCTCGAACCCACCGAGGACGGCACGCTGGTCCGCGAGACATGGGACGTGAGCCAGGACCGCCAGCGCCCGATGATCAAGATGGGCTCGATGCCGCGGCAGACCGAGGACGGCATGCGCGCGACCTTGGCGCGCATCGCCGCTCTCGTGGAGAACTAGCTGCAACGCGGCTCAGTTGGGCATCGATGCGGCGCACCATCGCCATCGGCTGACATCGGACGTCGTCGCTGACGATCGACACCACGCGCCAGCCGACTTCTTCGAGTGCTGCTCGCTTCTGGCGATCGTGGCGAAGTGCCTCAGGCGAACTGTGCCAGTCGAATCCGTCGTATTCGACGGCAACCATGCGATCCGGCCAGGCGAAGTCGACTCGCCAGACCTTCCCGTCCCGGTCGATGAGCTGGTATTGAAGAACGGGGTTTTCCAGGCCGCCGTCAAGCATGACGAGCCGCGCTTCGCTTTCCATCGCGGACTCTGCTTCACACCGAGCCAATGGAATGAGATCTCGAACCATCACGATCCACGCTTGGCTGCCTTGGCCTTCGCGGCCGAGGTCAGGCCCGGGGAATCGCACGTGCCGCTGCGTAGCGCTGCGTCGAGCGTCGCCAGTGCACGAGGACGGCGCAGGCTGCGCGCAACCTCGACGGCTGTCCACGGTGCCGTCGTGAGCCGGCGCCCGCGGAAACTGGTCAGGTGCGCCATCTCGTCGGTGCACCACCAACCCGGCGCCCGCCCGTAGCAGGTGCCCGGTGGGATTGACGACGTGCAAGTCGGGCGAGCCTTCGGTGTCGAAACCGAACATCGCGGCGGCAGTGCCCAAACACACCGCTACGTGTTGGCCACATCGCAGATCAAGCCCTCCTAGCCGGCATGTGCTGGAGGGTAGGCCCAAGCAGTAGATTCCCGGCCAGATCTTCGTCAGATCGCCGCTGCGGAGCCTTCTCTGCATCCCGCGACGGCTCAGGTGATCGAGGATTTGAGCCGACGTGGCGACCCCGCCCTGCACCGTGAAGATGTCGCGGAGCTCTGGCGGCATTCCCGAATTGTGGGGTGTGAAGGCGCACCGGCGACAGCACCCCTGTGGATAACCCACGAGCGGTCATCCTTGTACGGAAAAGCGGTGCAAAACCGTACAAGGATGAGCGTTCGCGCCCTGGTGGAGAACTAGCCCCTCTTCGTCGCCTTCGCCTGCTTGCGCGCGGCCTCACGCCGTTCACGCCTGCTCGGCGCCGCATGCCGTGGTTCGCCGTTGCCGCTCTGGCGCTGCACCGCCGCCGACCCGTCCTCGGAAGGCCCGGTGTAGGTCAGCGCGGGCGCATTGTCGTCAATTCCCTTGGCGCGCAAGGCTGATGCCGCGGACTGCTGGCGCTCCTTGGTCGCAACGCCGCTATCCTGCGCCTGTGCGGCGGCCTGGGCGGCGAACTCGGCCAACCCGGTCGGCGCGGCAACGGGTGCCACCTGGGCCGCCGGGGCTGCGGGCACCGCCTCGACGGTGACGTTGAACAGGAAGCCGACGGCCTCCTCCTTCATCGCATCGAGCATGCCGGAGAACATGTCGAAGCCCTCGCGCTGGTATTCGACCACCGGGTCGCGCTGCGCGAACGCACGCAGACCGACGCCCTCCTTGAGGTAATCCATCTCGTAGAGGTGCTCGCGCCACTTGCGGTCGATGACGTTGAGCAGCACGTTGCGCTCCAGCTGCCGCATCGCGCCCTCGCCTGCGATGTCCTCGAGCTGCTTCTCGCGTTCTTCGTAGGCCCGTTCCGCGTCCTTGATCAGCTCGTCGAGCAGCTCTTCGCGCGTCAGTTCGCCTGGCTCGCCGATCGCGTCGGAGTCGACCAGGTCGTGGTGATCGATGCTGACCGGGTAAAGCGTCTTGAGCGCCTGCCACAGCGACTCGAGGTCCCAGTCCTCCGAGTAGCCCTCAGCGGTGGCGCCGTTGACGTAGGCGGTGATGACGTCGACGAGCATGTCGTGCGCCTGATCCTTGAGGTTCTCACCCTCGAGGATGCGGTGGCGCTCGGCGTAGATGACCTTGCGCTGCTGGTTCATCACCTCGTCGTACTTCAGCACGTATTTGCGGATTTCGAAGTTCTGCTGCTCGACCTGCGTCTGCGCGCTCTTGATGGCGCGGGTGACCATCTTCGCCTCGATCGGCACGTCGTCGGGCAGGTTCAGCCTGGTCAGCAGTGCTTCGAGCGTGGCGCCATTGAACCGGCGCATCAACTCGTCGGCCAGCGACAGATAGAACCGGGACTCGCCAGGATCGCCCTGGCGGCCGGAGCGACCACGCAGCTGGTTGTCGATTCGGCGGGATTCGTGGCGTTCGGTGCCGAGCACGTAGAGACCGCCAGCCTCGATGACGTCTTCGGCTTCGGCGCTAGCGGAAGCCTTGACCTGAGGAAGCACCTCGTGCCAGGCCGCCTCGTACTCGTCGGCGGTCTCGACGGGATCGAGGCCGCGCTCGCGCAGGCGCTTGTCGGCCAGGAAGTCGACGTTGCCGCCGAGCACGATGTCGGTGCCGCGGCCCGCCATGTTGGTGGCGACGGTGATCGCGCCGCGCCGGCCCGCCTCGGCGATGATTCCCGCCTCCTGCTCGTGGTACTTGGCGTTGAGCACGTTGTGCGGGATGCGTCGCTTGGTGAACTGCCGCGACAGATATTCGGAGCGCTCGACGCTGGTGGTGCCGATCAGCACCGGCTGGCCCTTCTCGTAGCGCTCTGTGACGTCGTCGACGACCGCGATGTACTTGGCCTCTTCGGTCTTGTAGATCAGGTCGGACTGGTCGGCACGGATCATCGGCTTGTTGGTCGGGATGCTGACCACGCCGAGCTTGTAGATCTCGTGCAGCTCAGCGGCCTCGGTCTGGGCGGTGCCGGTCATCCCGGCGAGCTTGTCGTAGAGCCGGAAGTAGTTCTGCAGCGTGATGGTGGCCAGCGTCTGGTTCTCGGCCTTGATCTCCACATGCTCCTTGGCCTCGATGGCCTGGTGCATGCCTTCGTTGTAGCGCCGCCCGAGGAGCACGCGTCCGGTGAACTCGTCGACGATCAGGACCTCGCCGTCGCGGACGATGTAGTCCTTGTCGCGCATGAACAGTTCTTTGGCCTTGACGGCGTTGTTGAGGTAGCTGACCAGTGGCGAGTTGGCGGCCTCGTAGAGGTTGTCGATGCCCAGCTGGTCCTCGACGAACTCGACGCCCAGCTCGTTCACGCCGATCGTGCGCTTGCGCAGATCGACCTCGTAGTGCTTGTCCTTCTCCATCAGCGGCGCCAGCCGGGCGAACTCGCTGTACCAGTTCGACGAGCCGTCTGCGGGGCCGGAGATGATCAGCGGCGTGCGGGCCTCGTCGATCAGGATGGAGTCGACCTCGTCGACGATGGCGAAGTTGTGCCCGCGCTGCACGAGTTCTTCCAGCGAGTGGGCCATGTTGTCGCGCAGGTAGTCGAAGCCGAACTCGTTGTTGGTGCCGTAGGTGATGTCGGCGTTGTAGGCGACGCGACGCTGGTCGGGAGTCATCTGCGCGAGGATCACCCCGACCTCCAGGCCGAGGAAGCGGTGCACGCGGCCCATCCACTCGCTGTCGCGTTTGGCCAGGTAGTCGTTGACGGTGACGACGTGCACACCCTTGCCTGCGAGCGCATTGAGGTAGGCGGGCAGCACGCAGGTCAGCGTCTTGCCCTCACCGGTCTTCATCTCGGCGACGTTGCCGAAGTGCAGCGCGGCGCCACCCATCACCTGCACGTCGAACGGCCGCTGGTCGAGCACGCGCCAGGCCGCCTCGCGGGCCACGGCGAAGGCCTCCGGCAACAGATCGTCGAGATCCTCGCCCTTTTCGATCCGCTTCTTGAACTCGTCGGTCTTGGCCCGCAGCTCGGCGTCGGAGAGCTTTTCGACGTCGTCGGACAAGGAGTTGACATAGTCAGCCACCCGCTTGAGGCGCTTGACCATGCGGCCTTCGCCGAGCCGCAGCACTTTCGACAGCACGCTATTCCCCTATGGGTTGATTTCTTGAGCTCAACCCATGGTAGGTGACTTGCTGCCGATCCCCGCCCACGGCGGTCAGGCCAGGCGAATCAACCCGTAGTCATACGCGTGCCTGCGGTACACCACGCACGGCCTGTCGCTCTGTTTGTCGTGGAACAGGAAGAAGTCGTGGCCGACCAGCTCCATCTCGTAGAGCGCGTCGTCGACGGTCATCGGCTTGGCCGGGTGTTCCTTGGTGCGGACGACCTGGCCGGGTTCGTGGAACTCGACGTCGTGGTCGGCGTCGGATTCCTGGCCGTTGGTGACCGGCGGCAGGAAGGCGTCGGGCGCCGAGACCTTGGCGGCCTGGGCCAGCGACACCGGAGTCTTGTCGCCATAGTGCACTTTGCGGCGGTCCTTGCTGCGCCGCAGCCGGTTCTCCAGCTTGCAGACGGCGGCTTCGAGGGCGGCGTAGAAACTGTCGGCGCAGGCTTCGCCGCGCACGACGGGACCGCGGCCCCGCGCGGTGATCTCTACGTGCTGACAGTTCTTGCGTTGGCGCCGGTTGCGCTCATGGTCGAGTTCGACGTCGAAGAGGTAGATGGTGCGGTCGAATCGCTCGAGGCGAGACAGCTTCTCTGAGACGTAGATGCGGAAATGGTCGGGGATCTCGACGTTGCGGCCCTTGACGACGACCTCGGCGTGAGGTGCGGCTTCGGGCTTTTCGTCTTCAACGATCATCGAGCGGTCTGTTTCCACGGAACGGATTGACATGCTTGGCGACTCGTTTCTATTTCGCGTCGCACGCGCGCAGCGTGCCGGCCTTCAGGAGCTGCATCGGCGGGGCCCGCGGGATTTCGCCGCTCGCCGGTGCAAGGTGTCGATCACTCACCTCCTACCGCTGCTGGGCGATGGTTGGCGCTTCGTCGTCTGAGCGCCGCCGTGAGGCGTTCACGGGTGGTTGGCCCCGACGGTAGTCCCTGTTCACCCAGTAGTGCCAGTAATTTGACGCACCTGTTTTGAGTTCTTCACGTCAGTTTGATCTCGCTGAAATTGGCCCGCCCGTAAGCCGAGCGTCATACCCGGATGTCAGGCGTGCGCGAGGGCCAGGACAGCGGCCACCGGCGTGCCCGAAGTTTGCAGGACGCGGACCGATTCAGCCGCGGTCGCACCGGTGGTGACGATGTCGTCGACCACGAGCACGTCGCCGACGAAACCCTCCCGCGGGACGCGGAGGCGGACCCGGCCCGCGACATTTCTCTGGCGCGCCGCGCTGGAGAGCCCCACGGAGTCGCGAACAAGGGCCTTCATCCGGAGCGCCCCGACGACCCTCATGCTCGGCTCCCCCGCGGTCGCCACGACCGCCATCCGGGCGACTGGGTCACCGCCGCGCCTGCGGGCGGCCAGGCTGCGGGTGGGCGCCGGGACCACGGTTAGCGGAGCGCCCAGCACGCCCCAGGCGAGCAACCGCGCGAGGCCCGCTGCCAGCGCGGCGCCCAGAGGCCGGATCAGGTCGGAGCGACCGTGCTCCTTGACGGCCACGATGGCGCTGCGGCGCGGGCCTGCGTACCGGCCGAGGGAGAACACGGGCACGCCGGGGTGCACGCGAGGGGTGATGAGGTGCGGTTCGCCGTGCCGAACCCGGAGGCCGTGCGCGCAGGCGTCACACCATCGGGTCGACGGCGCACCGCACCCGCCGCATTCGGCGGGAAGCACCAAGTCAAGCACGCCGCCAGTGTCACCGCGGGCGGTGACATTTCGACAAGGTGATCTCGGCAGCGACGAGGTCCTGCGAACCTATCCCGACGAGCTTGGCGATGGTGATGTCGTCATCCGATGTCCGTCCTGCGGTGTGGCCTGATATCACGTCGCCCAGTTCGCCCGACAGTTCGTCGATGGAATAGCTGCCATCGCGGATTGCCCGGTGCACGTCGCCATTGGCCTCGGCGGTCTCCCGCAGATCCACGAATACCCGTGCGCGGCGAAGCGCCGTCGCGTCGAGTTCGCATTTGGTCGGGTCGTCGGCGCCGACCGCGGTGACGTGCATGCCCCGGCGTAGCCACTCCCCCCGCACCAGCGGTTCACGGGCCTGCGTCGCGGTGATCAGGACGTCGGCGCTGCGGACGGTGTGTTCGATATCGGGTGACCAGTGGATGTCGACGGCGGGTAACTTCTCGCTCAGCCGCGTCTTGAGCTCCCCGGCCTTGCGCTCGCTGCGCGCCCAGATCAGCAGGCTTTGGAATGGGCGCTCTCGGTACAGCGCAAGCGGCTGCCAATACGCTTGCACGCCCGCGCCGAGAACGGCGGCAGTGCCGACGTTGGACGGCGCGAGCATTCGCGCGGCGACTGCTCCTGCGGCGGCGGTCCGCATGTCGGAGAGGTAATGCTCATCGTGCAACAGGGCGAGCGTTTGCCCTGTGCCACTGTCGAATACGGCGACGAATCCGCCTTGAGGTTTTCCCGATTCGACGTTCGCGCTGAACCAGGGCGACACCTTGACGATGTAGACGTCGTGACCCCGGAGGCTGCCGGTCTTCACATAGACATCGCCACGTTCGCGGCGCTCGGCGGGGAACATCACGATCAGCCCGTTGTCGGCGAGGCCCGCACTGGTCTCGGCGAACGCGCGCGACACCGGCTCGATCAGATCTTCGAAACCCACTCTGGCGCGGATGTTTTCGGCACAAATGATGCGGGTCATGGAAGAGCCTCGATGGTGCCGTGTCCGACGAAGGAGACGTCGCCGCCCACGTGGACGGCGTCGACATGGTTCGGGCTGCCTTCCGGGCACACCCGCAGTTCGCTTGGGCGACCGGCGAATCGGCCCTGGTTCAGGGTGAATGATTCACCGCCGCAGACCAATCCATGGTGTAGCCGGTAGGCACCGATCGTACCCGCGGCGCTACCCGTTGCCACATCCTCGATGATTCCGTCGTTGTTCCAGTGCCGCACTTCGACGGCGGTTTCATCGAACAGGACTGCGAACTGTGCGCCAATGCCGTGCAGTAATTCCGTGATATCAAACGAGATTCGCACACGCGCCAGCACGCCCGGGCGAACCGGCACGATCAGATAGCGAAGGCCCGTGCTCACCACCTGCATCGGCAAGTCCGGATGGAGATCCGGTGGCGCGATATTGAAGGCGTGGGCGATCAGACCGCGGTCATCGATCGTGCCCAAGAACTCCGGGGAGCCCTGGTCCAGCCAACCCGAATAGCCTTCGCCTGCGACCTCTGTCCTGACCGTGACTGTCTTACTGGATAGTTGAAACCGCCAACTCTGCACGCCTGCCGCTCCCGAGCGATGGTGCAGGACCGCCGACGCTCCGATTATCGGATGGCCTGCAAAGGGCAATTCGTCGAACAAATCGAAGATCCTGGCGCGAACAGTGCCAGGCTCGTCGGTGGACCGCAGAAAGATCGCTTCGAAATGCCGCATCTCCTGAGTGATCCGCAACATCTGTTCTGCAGTCAGGCCCGAGGCGTCGGGAAAGACCGGCACACTGTTGCCGCCGAACGGAACTCGGCTGAAAACGTCGACATGACTGTAGGAGAGATTCACCGGATTCCTCGTCACAGCTCGGATTTGAGGGACTGGGTGAAGTGTTGAATCGCCGACTCGTCGCGGCGGTAGAAGGTCCAGCCCTTTCTGCGCGTCGCAACCAACAGGTCGGCCTCGGTGAGCAGCGTCAGGTGACGCGACGCCGTCGCGGCCGCAATGCCCAACTTGTCCCGGATGAAATCAGCGCAGACGCCATCACGAACGAGATCACCGTCGGTCTGTGGCGGGAAGTTCGCAACGGGATCCTTCAGCAGCGAAAGGATCTCGAGCCGCACCGGACTGGACACGGCCTTGAGCGTCCTGAGCAATAGAAGCGACCGATTCGTCGATTCGCTATTTCGCATAAGTGCAAACTAGCTTCTCCTGATCGGTGTGTCAACGTCGGAGTCTGGGTACTCCCTGTGAATGTCTGACCGGGAGTCCTACATCGTCGACTGCCTCGAGCGGGCCTTCTCCGGCCTGATGGAGGCCGACCCCGACGCGTTTCGGACCAAGTTCCGCAAGATGGCGGCCGACCCGTTCGCGTTCTACCGCGGCAGCGCCTGCGTGTTCTACGCCGACCTCGACGATCGGGAGGACCGGTGGGCCGACAAGCGGACCGGTCGGGTGTGGATCCAGGGCGATCTGCACACCGAGAACTTCGGCACCTACATGGACGGCGCAGGCAAGCTGATCTTCGACGTCAACGACTTCGACGAGGCGTTCGTCGGGCACTTCACGTGGGACCTGCAGCGGTTCGCCGCCAGTGTGGCCCTGACGTGCTGGCAGAAGGCCCTGTCCGACAGCGTGATTCGCGACCTCATCACGACGTTCGTGCGGTCCTACCTCGAGCAGGTCCGGTGGTTCCGCAAGACCGACGACGATTCGACCTTCGCGTTGAACCTCGAAACCGCGAAAGGAGCTGTGCACTCGGCGTTGGCGTCGGCCCGGCTGTCGACGCGCTACGAGATGCTCGATCGAACGACTCACGTCGACGAGTCCGATCGGCGGTTCCGGGAGGGCTCCGGCGTGCGCAGGCTCGACGATGACGAATACGAACGGGTCAACGCCGCGTTCGAGGCCTACCAGGAGAGCATTCCCGAGTCGAAGAGGTTTCGCGAGGTCGCCTACGACGTGAAGGACATCGTCGGCAGGACCGGGTTCGGAATCGGCAGCGCTGGCCTGCCCAGCTACAACGTGCTGATCGAAGGGTTCAACCAGGCACTCGACAACGACATCGTGCTGTCGATGAAGCAGGGCAACGTCGCCGCGCCGAGCCGCATCGTCCACGACGACGAGGTGCACAACTACTTCAAGCACCACGGACACCGCACCGCGGTATCGCAGCGTGCGCTGCAGGCACACGCCGACCCGCTGCTGGGCTACACCGAGATCGACGGGACGGGCTACGTCGTCGCAGAGCTGTCTCCCTACGAGTCCGACCTGGACTGGTCCGAGCTGACCGAACCCGACGAGCTCACCGAGGTCATTGAGCAGCTCGGCCGCGCCGTCGCCAAGGTGCACTGCGTCGGCGACGCGGACAGCGACCAAACGCTCGTCGAGTTCCAGACCGAGGATGCGATCGCAGAACTGATCGACGATCGCGACGACGAGTTCGTCGATGACATGGTGTCCTTCGGACTGGACTACGCAGCGACGGTGCGCGACGACCATCGGCACTTCGTGGAGGCATTCCGGGAAGGCCGAATCCGCGGCGTCAGCTCGAGCTGACGGAACGATTCGATACCGAACAACTGTGTGACCAATCTTGCTGGCGCGTGGGGCCGGCAGCGGTGATTCTGGATATATGGCAGAAGAGGCGCGCATGGCCTCGGCCGTCAGGGTTAACGGCCGCATCCGGGAGGTCCGCGTCGAGCCCGAAACGGCACTGCTGTACGTCCTGCGTAACCATCTCGGCCTCAAGGGCACCCGGTTCGGCTGCGGGCTGGGGGTGTGCGGCGCCTGCCTCGTTCTGGTCGACGGACAGCCCACGTACTCGTGCGACACCCCGCTGTGGGCGGTCGACGGCAAGGACGTGACGACGATCGAGGGTCTCGGCGCCGACGGCGAGCCGCATCCGGTCGCCCGCTCGATCGTCAGTCACCAAGCCGCGCAGTGTGGGTACTGCATGTCCGGGATCGTCGTGCAAGCCGCCCGGTTGCTCGCCGGCAATCCCGATCCGTCGGAAACCCAAGTGCGCGCTGCCCTCGACGACAACCTGTGCCGCTGCGGCGCGCACAACCGTGTGGTTCGGGCGGTGCTCGCGGCCGCCGCCGAGATACGCTGGAGCGCAACGTGACCGACGCCGACGCGCTGCCGCCGACGTTGGCGGCCAACCCCCGTCTCGGCGACTGGCTGCGGATCGGGTCGGACGGCTCGGTCGAGGTCCGGTCCGGCAAGGTCGAGCTCGGCCAGGGCATCCTCACCGCACTGGCACAGATGGCCGCAGAGGAACTCGACGTCGACGTGCACAGGATCCGAATGACTGCAACGGCAACGGATCTCAGTCCCGACGAGGGTATGACCGCCGGCAGCCTGTCCATCCAGCAATCCGGGGCCGCCCTGCGCGAGGTCTGCGCCGAAGCCCGCGATCTCTACCTCGCCGTCGCCGCCGAGAAGCTGGCGGTGCCCAAGGAGGACCTGGTCGTCGAGGACGGCCGGATCGTGAGCAGCGACGGCACGGCGACGAGTTACTGGGAGCTGGCCGATGACACGGTGCTCGACAGGCCGGCAACCGGCGGCGCAAAACCGAAACCCGATTCCGACTACCGCGTGGTCGGCACCGATGTGTCGCGGATCGACTTGCCGGACAAGCTCGCCGGGCGGCCGCGCTACGTGCACGATCTGCACTTCGACGGGATGCGGTACGGACGCGTGGTGCGACCGCCGTCCAGAGGCGCGACGCTGACCGCACTCGACACCGCTCCGACTCTGGCCCTGCCCGGCGTCGTCGCCGTGGTGCGCGACGGCGACTTCGTCGGGGTGGTCGCTGAGCGCGAGGAGGTCGCGCTGCGGGCCGCCGAGCGGCTTCGAGCCGACGCCACCTGGGACGTGAAGGCGACGCTGCCCGACGAGGACGACCTGCCCGCGTTCCTGACGCAGGCGACCGCAGAAACCACGGTCCTCGCGGACGGGTCACCGTCCGGCGTTGCCGCGCAACGGTCGTCGTCGGCCACCTATCACCGGCCGTTCATCGCGCACGGGTCGATCGCACCGTCGTGCGCCGTCGCGCTCGCCGAGCACGAAGAACTGCAGATCTGGTCACACAGCCAGAGCGTGTACAACCTGCGCAGCGAGATCGCGCGCGAACTGGGCATGCGCCCCGAACAACTGGTGGTCCGCCATGTCGAGGGTGCCGGGTGCTACGGCCACAACGGCGCCGACGACGCCGCCATGGACGCGGCGCTGCTCGCGCTTGCGGCGCCGGGCAGACCGGTGCAAGTGGTGTGGTCGCGGGCCGACGAGCTCGGCTGGGCACCGCTGGGAACAGCGGGAGTGGTGCGGGTCTCGGCCGACACCGCCGACGATGGGACGGTGTTGTCCTGGCGACACGAGATCTGGAGCGGCAGCTTCATCAGCAGGCCAGGCATGACCGAACCGCCTGCGTTCCTCGGCACCAGCCACCGGGCCCGCGCGGCGATCCAGTCGAACGCTGAGCCGCCCCTGGAGCGCGGCGGCGGCACCCGACGCAATGCTGTTCCCGGATACGACTTTCCCGCCTATGAAGTGGTCAACCATCTGATCTCGCAGATGCCGTTACGGACGTCGGCGCTGCGGTCGCTCGGCGCACACCTCAACGTCTTCGCGGCGGAGTCGTTCATGGACGAGCTCGCCGCGGACGCCGGCCGTGACCCGCTCGAGTTCCGGCTCGCACATCTGTCCGACCCGCGCGCCATGGCCGTGCTGGAAGCCGTTGCACGCCGGTCGAAATGGGGCGACTGGCAGGGGTCGGACTCGATCGGCCACGGTATCGGCTATGCCCGCTACAAGAACTCCAGCGCATACTGTGCGGTCGTTGCGGAGGTGGAGGCCGTCGAGCACGTTCGGGTTCGCAGGCTGACGATCGCCGTCGACGCCGGGCTGGTGATCAGCCCGGACGGCGCCGCCAACCAGATCGAGGGCGGCGCGATCCAGGCGACCAGCTGGACGATCAAGGAGCGGGTCAGGTTCGACCGGTACGACATCACCAGCGACACCTGGGAGACCTACCCGATCCTGCGGTTCTCCGAGGTGCCCGCGGTCGATGTGGAACTCGTCGCGGGTAATGGAAATCCCCCGCTCGGCGTCGGTGAATGCGCGCAGGGCCCGACCACGGCCGCGATCGGCAACGCGGTGTTCGACGCACTCGGCGTGCGCGTGCGCTCGCTGCCGCTGACACCGGAGCAGATCGTCGCCGCGATTCCCTAGCGGTTGTGAAGCCGCCTGCGATACGCGGCCTCGAACCCCGACCAACCTAACCATGAACCGCTGCGGCGCAGGCATATTCGCCAGCAGTACCTGGTGCTCAGCCGCGGACGCGGCACCCACCACCATGCCGCCCATAACCAATCCCAGCCGCAGGTTACGGGCAGAGATGAAGGATGCGTCCAGGTCGAGCACCGGTCCGCTCCGAAACAGCCGGCCGCACAGACCAATTCGCGGCGCTGAACGAACTCTACTTCGGGGCGA